>NZ_JAVTJA010000014.1:0-131986 GCF_031843785.1 Methylobacterium sp. WCS2018Hpa-22 | reverse complement strand
GCCACCTCGTGCACGACGTCGTTCACGCCGTTGACGTAGTAGATGTCGTTGCCAGCAAAGCCGCTGAGAGTATCAGCACCGGCACCGCTGTAGAGCGTATTGACGAGCTCGTTGCCGCCGAGGCTGATACCGAGAGTTCCGGCCCTGGCGACCAGGATCTCGACGGCTTCACCTGCCCCCAGGGTGAAGTTGCTGCTGGCGTAGATCTTGTCGGTTCCGCCACCTGCCACCTCGTGCACGACGTCGTTCACGCCGTTGACGTAGTAGATGTCGTTGCCAGCAAAACCGCTGAGAGTATCGGCACCGGCACCACTGTAGAGCGTGTTGACGAGCTCGTTGCCCCCAATGCCGATGCCGCGCGTGCCGGCCTTGGCCACGAGGGTCTCGACGGCTTCACCGGCCCCCAGGGTGAAATTGCCGCTCGCGTAGATCTTGTCGGTTCCGCCACCGGCCACCTCGTGGACGACATCGCCCAGCTGATCGACGTAGTAGATGTCGTTTCCCGACCCTCCGGAGAGGGCATCCGCACCGCCAAGACCGTCGAGGACGTCGTTGCCCGCGCCTGCCCGGATAATGTTGGCCCGGCCATCGCCCGTCACGGATTCCGGCGCGACATCGTTGATCGCGATCGTGAAGGTTTTCGTGAGGGTGAATTCCCCATCCCTAACGGACACCGTGATGTCGTGGCTCGACTCCTGCTCGAAATCGATCAGCGTCCGGTCGGCGATGACGATCTTCCCCGTATTGTCGATAGCGAAGCGGCCGCCGGCATCGTTCACCAGGGAATAGGTCAGGATGGCCGTATCGGCGTCGACACCGACGACGCTTCCGACGACGGAGCTATTGACCCGGTTCTCGTCGGATGAAAGCGGCCCGCCGACGATGTCGGTCGGTTTATCGTTGATGGCGATGACAGGGGCGGTCGGGTCCGACGTGAGCCGTTCGGGAACGCCGAGACCATCGATGAAACTCGCGACGACGCGCAGCGCCTGGCCCGCCTGGAGGTCGCCGGGCGTGAAGGTCGCGCCGGTTGCGCCGGGGATGTCGCGCCAGTCGGTCCCGTCGAAGGACTGCCATGTCAGCACCAGGGTGCCCGGCCTGATCCCATTGAGATCGTTAAGGCTCAGAACCGCCGCGGTGAGGACCTGTTTCTCGGTGGGCGTCGCATCGTTGATCGTCACCGCCCCGGTCGCGATGGCGTTGGTCCCGCTGATCGTGATGGTCTGATCGGCGAATTGCAGCCGCTCAATGTTGCGGATCGTATCGGTGCCATCCGTACCGACGTTGTCGGTCACGGTGCGGCGTCCGCCGCCATCGGGTCCGCTGATCGTGTAATCCGCGACATCGCCCGAGAAGACGGCGGTGTCGACGTCGTTGACGCCCACGCCTGTGGTGACGATCTCGCGGACGATGCCGAGCTGACCGGGATTGATCGCCCCGGACAACATCTGCGCCTTGATCTCGTTCAGGCTGTCCACCGAGCGAATGACGGCGCCGCTGCCGTCCTTGTTCGCATGAACCGCGATCCGGACGTTGAGCCAGGCATCGCCGTCGATGAAATCGCTGCCGAGATTGCCGCGGATCAGGTCGCTGCCCGCGCCGCCGAGAAGGATCTCGCCGCCCGTGCTGCCGATACCGGCCCCTCCGCTCGGGTCGAAGACCACAGCGTTCGGCAGGCCCGGCGCCACGTCGAGAAGTCCGCGCAGGCCGGTGATCCTGTCGACGCCCGCCTGGGTGAGCACGTTGACGAAATTCTCACCGATCACGAGCTTGGAAGCACCGGTCAGGGTGTCGTTGAACTTCCATCCCGACAGGCCTTCGACGGAATCGAAGCGGTCTCGCAGGATGATGTTCTCCCGGTTGTCGAAGACGCGGATGCCGAGATCGGAATCCGCCGCGTTCGGATCGCCCTTGTGGATTGACCAGTCGAACCCCTCCATACCGTTATTGCGCTGGATGCCCGGCCCTTCGACCATGATGTCGTCGCCGTTCTCGCCATCGTAATCCGTATCGTTCCCCTGACCGTTCAGGACGTCGTGGCCCACGATGGTGCTGTTGAAGAAGAGCTGGGAGTTCTCCCCCGAGAGCCCGTCGAAGCCCTCGCCGCCCTCGATCCAGTCGTCGCCTTCGTTGCCCATCAACGCATCGGGGGCGCTGCCGCCGAGAATGAAATCGTTGCCCAGCCCGGCAAACACCTCCTTGGTGTCGGTGGTGCCCATGATGAAATCCTGACCGGCATCACCGAACAGCAGATCGAGGCCCGTGCCGCCGTTGATGACGTCGTTGCCGAGGTTGCCCCGCAGCACGTCGTCACCGAATGGATCCTCGATGATATCGTCGCCATCGCCGCCGAAGACGTTGTCGGATTCCATGCCGGCATTGAGGTAATCGTCGCCGCCGTCGCCCCAGAGGGTGTCGATGCCCTTGTCGCCGTAGAGCTTGTCGTTGCCCTCGGTGCCTCCGAGGACGAAATGCTCGCCGCCGCTCACCTTGAGCGTGCCGCCGACGTCATGCACCTTACCGTCGACGGTGATCGTGGCGCCGGTGTAACTGCGCACGACTTTAGGGTCGATCGCCTGCTGCGAGGCCCTGTCCCAGGTCGGATCCAGGCCATCCTGAGCGATGCCGCGGTCGAGTTCGAGGATGTGGTCCGGAGTGGTGAAGAGCGAGCCGTTGAGGTGAGTAGAGTAGAGCCCGCCCAAATCGGTGTTGCGCATCACCAGATCGGTGAAGGTGTTCGGCTCCAGATTGTTGAGCAGGTTCAGTCCCTGCGTGCGGCTCAGGTAGTAGAGCCGGTCGCCGTTCTGCAGATGCTCCATCTGGTATTCGAAGACGAAGTTGAAGGTCGAGCCCAGCATGCCGCCGAACTCGTTCAGCTCCTCGGCCAGGCCGCCAATCCAGAGATCGACCGTGTTGAGACCGCCGAGGTTGCCGCCTGCATAGTCGCCGGTCGCGTTCAGGAAATCGAGTCGATCGCCCGCGACGCCGCTACCATTCTCGTCCACCCCCAGGACCAGTTCCATGGCCGCAACGCGCTTGGCATCGACCGTCGTCGCGCCGGTGATGGTCGCATGGGTCCCGTAGGCGGCGATGAAGTTGATGATCGAGGTGGGATTCTTGATGTGCTGTGCGAAGTCTGCCCAGCTCGTATAAGGTTTGAGATCGGGGTCGCCGAAATCAGTATAGAGCTGCTTGCGGGTCTCGTTGAGCGAAGGCACACCGGTGTCGCGGGCGCGGGCGATATTCAGCGCCGCCAGATCGAGCGGAAGGCCGAGCAGGTTGCTGCGCACGTCCTGGACGATGAACTCGTCCATCTCGTTTCCCACGTCGCGGGTCAGGCCCCGGATGATGGCACCGTTCGTCGCGGCGAGATCGTGGGCCGTACCGACATACATCTGCGGATTGAGGAACGCTTCGATCAACGTTGCCTGGGCGTCGTCGCCGTTGACGGGGGCTAGGTCGTTATCGAGCCGGTCCACCGTACCGGTGAGCATCGAATGGCCGAAGCGGTAGACCACATGCGCGAACTCGGCCACGATCGATGGGTCGATGTCGGCGCTGTTGGTGAAGACGAACGGATCGACGTTCGGCTGAACGCGGCGCGCAAATTCCTCGAAGACGAGATGCTGGTACTGCATTTCGGTAACGAAGCGCGCGGCTTGGAAGAGGCGTTCACCGTCCCATTCGAGTCCTGAGGCGGATGCAGGGATCTGCGTGATGTCCTTCGTCAGCCATTCGTTGATGAAATCGATGTCGCCGGTGGCGAGAATCGTGGCCTTGTTCTCCTCGACCAGACGGTTGTGCTCCGAATGGAAGACGGAATGCACCGCGGTGAGGGCGACGTTCTCGTTGCCGCGCCCGTCGCCGGTCACAAAATGCGCGTCGAGCATTTCGTTGTCGTAGGTCAGCGGATTCCGGTCGTCGGCCACGAGATCGGCCGCATCGATCCTGCCGTCGAAATTGAGGTCCTTCAGATCGTCGAGATCGATGCCACCGCTCTGGTTCGCATCCCGGATGACGCCCGCTCCGGCAGCGAGGTCGGCCGCGTTGCTGACGCCGTCGCCATTGAAATCGAGGCGGTCGTCATCGGCGACCTGTTGCAGCTTCGGAGTTCCCGGATTGTGGTCGTGATCGACGAAGACCGGCTCGGCGTGATGCGCGATGTCGTTGAGGAAGGCGTGGTTGGTGCCGATGGACCCCGCCGTGGTGATGCCCGCGGCGGTTCCTTCCTTGAACCAGGGGGTGTCGTGCGTGGCGTCCGGCGCCATGACCAGCTGAGCGTAGCCGTTCTCGCCGGGAATGAAGCGACCATACTGGTCGGTCTTGAGGAGCGGCACGTTGTGGACGTCGAAATCGCCGAGCCGGATGCCCAGCATCTCGAGCGCCTGGGCCTTGACCTCGGCCCAGTTCCCGATTGCGCCGTCGAGGGATCCGTTGCTCGCCTTGCCGTCGAGGAGGCGCCCGGTCGAGACCGCGTGGCCGAGCGTATTCTTCTCGTATTCGCGCAGGAAGACCTGATGAGACGCATGTGACGTATAGGTCTGGTTCTGGTCGACGAACGATGTCGTCGTGTTCTCATGCTGCGGAACGCCGTTCGCATCGAGCGTCACGGTCGCCCGCGTCAGCGCCATGAAGTTGGTCGGGCTGCCCGGTACGTAAAGCGGGTCGTCGGGCTGCAGCGGAATATAGACCGTACCGTTATTGCCCTTGGTGACGAGATCCAGCCCATGGTCGAAGAACTGGCCGAAGAAAGTCATCCAGGAATTGAAGCCCGGGGACAGACCGATATCGGGTGACTGGTTCGGGATCTGGGCGATGTCAGCGTTGGTGACGACCAGCTGGTTGCCCGTCGGTGTCTCCCCGGGGCGGATCGGAACCTTTCCGGGATGATCCGCCTCGAAGGCCGCGAGCGAGAGGGGATTGTTGAACCAGGCGTCGAGGGCCGCCGGGTTGTCGACGGTCATGTTGACGATGAGATTGGAGATGATGCGAGGATCCGCGTCGGCGACGCTGCCGGAGATCCCATAATCTGTGTTGGTGATCGTAGGGGCGCCCGATCCAGGAGGACCGAGAGGCATCGTGTCCCCGTCGCCGTCATTCATGAAGACCGGGTCCAGCAGGCGCGGGAACGGATTGTCGCCGGCACCGTATTCGGGCTGTAGGAGGTTGTTGTCCTGACCATCGACCGTGCGCAGGCCGTAGGGCGTCAAGGCGGCATCGGCGTCAGACAGGCCGACATAGACAGACTGAATCGCAGCCGTCATCGTCTTGCCGTCGGCATGCGCCTCCGCGATCTTGATCTGCTTGAGTATGAAGCTGAGATCATCTTGATTGACAATGAAACTCGTAGTCATTGCTCCCTCCCCTGATCGAAAGTATTCGATTTTTACGCTATGATATTTGAACTTTGAGTCTTTCAACCGCACGACGTTTTTAAGTATTACGCCCTATGCATCTTCAATATATTCAAGAGATATAAGTCCAATACTTATAAGCGCAGATGAATCGCTCAGTCCAAGAGCCACCAGCGCAACAAGTGAAAATAAATATAGAAATCGCGGCAATCAAATGCCTATGCCAGTATTACTTCATGCTTTAGGGTGATAATCTAGCGCATATTTCGGCATATAGTCCGAAATAGATGGTCGACAGAGCATTTTGCCTAGTGCCGACCATGCCGAAGGGGCGGCAACAGCTCGCCCTCCGGGAGAGTAATGCTGGCGATTTCCCTGCACGAGCCAGCCACCAACGCGGCCATGCTTGTGGTGCGATCGGTTGTTAATACCGAATTGATCTAACGGCTGAGCCCGCACGCGAGCATCATCGTCGAGGCACCGAAGGAATCCGTCACCGAACACTGCATGAGGGCCGACGCCGCGAGGGTAACCAAAGATGGACAGGGCAATAGGCGACTGGCAGCCGATCGACACAGCCAAACCCAAGACATGCAAAGATTTTCTTGTTTCCTGCCCAAATGGATTGGTTACCTTGGCGTGGCTGGCAGACGATGGATGGAACGACTCCACTGTGCCGGACAACCTCGATCCACGGCTGGATCCTCAGCCAACACATTGGATGCCGTTGCCTCAACCGTTTCAGACCGGAGACCCCCCGCCTCGTCTACGCCGGAAAAGGGAGAAGGATGGAGGAAGGTGAGAAATCGAAGATCCATCCTTGGTGCTCATTATGGCAACAACATTTGTCGACTGTATTGGCCTGCTGTTTTCGAATTTATTATAATTCAAAAAAGACGAGTAAATTACAGCGAATGCAGAATGTATCTTAATTCAAGATTTAAGGATGTTTTGGATGACATGCTAAATCAATAAAAATCATTCTCTACATCGCATAGTAATATATTTAAATAAACGTGCTACCGGCGAATTTGATTATACTCAAAGTATTTCTGCGTGATTCGGCGGCAGGAAAGACTGTATGACTAGTGCGCGGAAGGGTGAGCGCCTTCTGCCGTCAGCACTGGTTTATGAAACAGCTTGCCCTGGCTATCATCATTCTTAAAAGTGACACCGAACGTCTGTTTGTGGGTAGCCGACCTACTTCCGTTCACGGCACGATCCGGATCCAAAGTTCTCACTCCCGCAGCGTCCGCTATCGAGGTGCTGCCAGCGTCGGCTGGACAGCGGCAATATGCGCAAAGCTGTCGATTCGCGGCCCTCGTTCGAACGTCCGTTTCTTAGATCTCGTCGCTTCAACCCGGACCGTCGCAAACCCACCCAACCCGGACGTTGGCCCCTACCTCAACAGTCTGGGAGCGGACCTTCCGAGGGTCGGCAAGGGGTCGATTGCAGCCCTACGCGCGTCCCCGTCACTGTCACCGCAACCGCTCAATAAGAACTTCGGACACGGCTCAGACAACGCCGTCGTCGCTGCTGAGCCTGCGATGAGCTAGTTAAAGCGGGCAAGTGATACCGCTGTAATCGCCGTAAAACCGCTGATAGGGTCGAGGAATGAAATTCAGCTTCGACGTACGCGGATACCTATACCACAACGGGCTGAGCGATATTCGCACGGCCTATGAAAGAACTATGGAAGCGATGGACAAGCTATGCGAGGAGGCCGACCAGCGAAAGGCGAACATCAGCAAATTGATTCAATCAGGGGAGATGGAAAATCATACGTACGATGACGATGGAGTGTCTCATCCTACTGCCCTGGAGATCGCAGAATTTCTGATTGAAGAAGCAGAATCAACGGCGAACATCGCTAGGTCAGCCTACGTTCTTATATTTTATCACTATTGGGAAAAAAATTGCGCCCATTGGATGGGAAAGACTGAAAAGTACGATGCTAAGAAAGCGTACCATTATTTAGCCGGTGATAATGTCCCGTTCAGTGAGGTTGAGCTTGAACGGATGAGAAAACTTGCGAATTTTATCAAACATGACAAGAGTGAATGTCGCGCCGACCATCCAACATTTTTTCAACCTCCTCCGAGGACGCACCCCGGCTCGCGCGTTATCCACTCGGACGATCTGTGGCTGACTTCGCATCACATGGACGATTTGTTCGAGACGCTGAGGACGTCTGGATATCCAGCGCCGTAACGATCATCAGCCCCTTATTGCTAGGGGCCAGCCGTTAGTCAGATTGCAAGTGGCCGAGATGCTTATATGCATGACGTTGTTCTTGTGTGTGATCTCCCGAGTGTCGAATTAAGCTTTGTTTTTAGCTCGATTAACGCCGCTGGTAGTCTGCCATCATCACAGCCAGATCATAAGTCCTCAATACGCGGCGCGGTTTCTCTTCTTCAGAATCCGGTGAGGTTCCGCCGACGATCGAACGTAGACGTTTGGTAAATTCACGAACGTCCAGAAAATAGTTTGGGTAGGCCGCTCGAAGGTTCTTTACCCGGTCAACCTCAACTAAAACCGCATCAATCCCCGCCCCCCGACGCTCTGCCTTAGCGAGGTCATCTCGGCCATAAGAAGGGTTCGAATAGCCTCGCACGTTTGCGACGTTCTGCGCCCGGTCGAATTCGATCAGGTAGGCGCTGGCGTTCTTGCTGAGATTGATATCGTAGGTACGGAACGCCTTATTGGCCACGCTGAGACGGTCCACGGCATTCAGCTTCTCGTTTAGGCTCGCGATCTCCTCATGGCGGTCCTTGTCTGACGTCAGCACCTGTGGGACAGATTGAGGGTCTTCACGAACGGCGGATGGCTGGTTCATCGTAGCCCCTAAGGAGCGAAGATGAAGCAGACATCCGGACCGGCCAAGAAGCCGGCAGAAGCGGTGATCAAGGACATTCGTCGGGCCACACGTCGGCAGTTCTCCTCCGAGGAGAAGATCCGCGTGGTGCTGGAAGGCTTGCGTGGCGAGGACAGCATCGCCGAGTTGTGCCGACGTGAGGGGATTGCCGCCTCGATGTACTACGGCTGGTCCAAGGAGTTCCTGGAGGCTGGCAAGAAGCGCCTGTCCGGCGACACGGCGCGTGCGGCAACGACGGACGAGGTGCGGGATCTGCGCCGCGAGACGGGGGCGCTGAAGGAGGTCGTAGCTGATCTCGTCCTGGAGAACCGTCTGCTTAAAAAAAGCATGAGCGGGGCTGGGGGCGACGAAGCATGAGGTACCCGGCCCCCGAGAAGCTGGAGATCATCCGGCTCGTCGAGCAATCCCACCTGCCGGTACGTACCACCCTGGACAAGCTCGGCATCACGCGCTCGACGTTCTACCGGTGGTACGACGCCTACCAGCGCGGCGGCCCCGAGGCGTTGAATGACCATCCCTCGCGGCCGAGCCGGGTCTGGAACCGCCTGCCTGCGGAGATCCGCGAGCAGATCGTTGCCCTGGCTCTGGAGCAGCCTGAACTCAGTCCGCGTGAGCTGGGGGTGCGCTTCACAGACGAGCGTCGCTACTTCGTCTCGGAAGCGACCGTCTACCGGTTGCTCAAGTCTCAGGACCTGATTACCAGCCCGGCCTATATCGTCATCAAGGCCGCCGACGAGTTCCGCGATAAGACCACCGCGCCCAACCAGCTTTGGCAGACGGACTTCACCTACCTGAAGGTCGTTGGCTGGGGCTGGTACTACCTGTCGACGGTGCTGGACGACTTCTCACGCTACATCGTGGCCTGGAAGCTGTGCACGACGATGCAGGCCAGCGACGTCACCGCCACGCTCGACCTGGCGCTGGGTGCGGCTGGGCTCGATCAGGCGCGGGTGATGCATCGGCCACGCCTGCTCTCCGACAATGGGCCGAGCTACGTCGCCAGCGACCTGGCTGACTGGCTCGGCAGCCGGGGCATGACTCACATCCGCGGTGCGCCATGCCATCCTCAAACGCAGGGCAAGATCGAGCGTTGGCATCAGACCCTCAAGAACCGCATCCTGCTCGAACACGCCTACTTGCCCGGCGAACTGGAGACGCAGGTTGCCGACTTCGTCGAACACTACAACCATGCCCGAGCCCATGAGAGCCTGAGCAACCTCACGCCTGCTGACGTCTACTTCGGACGCGGCGAAGGGATCCTGGCCGAGCGGGAACGCATCAAGCGCCAGACCCTCATGGATCGCCGCTTGCGCCACCACGCGCAGGCCGCCTAACCTCTTACCCCAGATGGACCAGAGCCTCCGCTCCTGAAATTCGCAGAATGTCCCAAATCATCTGACGACGGACAGTCGAGCGGCAGGAGCGTGTGGCGACGAAAGGCGACCACGACCGCCTCATCTTCAGGTGAAAGCACCGTCGAACGCGGATCCTTCGGACCCGTGCGCTGGTCGGCGACCGAGGTCCGCTGCCTCCACTTGGCGACGGTCTTCTGGTTGATCCCGTAGCGTTTCGAGAGAGCCCTCAGGCTCGCTTGACTATGCTGGATCGCTCGACGAACCGCCTCAGTCGTCGTGGCGCTGCCGTGAAGAACCTGGCCCATAGCGCGTCCTTCCACTCCAACGTGAAGATTGCACCATCAAACCCTGGGATCAAACAGCTAGCGAAGCTAGAAGGCATGGGCGTCGATTCGATCGCCGACTTGCGCGACCTCGAGCCGCGTCCCGTCCGCAAGGCGATGACGGTGGTCGGAGGCCTCATCATCCATGAGCTGAGCGGTGTGTGCTGCCTTCCGCTCGAACTGTTACCGGCTCAACGGAAGGGTTGTGTCCTTACGCGGCCGTTCTCCAGCCGGATCGAGGACGGCGCAACGATGGAGCAGGTGGTGTCAGCTGACGCGACCCGATTGGATGAGAAGTTGCGCCGAGGTGGGCTCGGCACGACCCACGTCTCGGTTTTCTACCACACGTCTGAACATGACTGCGGGGACCCGACGCGCTCCGTCTCGACGACGGTTACGTTACCTGAGGCGACGAACGGCACACTGGCGGCTGATCAAGGCGGCGCGTGAGGGCGTCGCTTGGATCTGGTGTGAGGCGCTAGGCGACCTGCCATGGCGCTACAGCAAGGCCGGCGTCATCACGACCGACCTCCAGCTGCTCGATGAGACCCAACGACCCTGATCGGACCGCTCGACCGCAAGCGCAACGCTCCATTGATGGCCGCGATGGACGAGTGCAATCGGCGCTTCGGACGCGGCGCTGTTGTTCGCGCGCGGGCCGGCCTGGAGGAGTAGCGGACTTGGTCGACTAAGTTCGAGATGCGGAGCGCACGCTACACAACACAGGTATCGGAACTGCCGACGGCCCATGCGTGAGAAGAGGCGATCATACCTTTGACGCACACCCCTTTTATCCCATGTCCTTCCGGCGGCAGAGCGCCAAGCGCGTCACACGGGCCGAGGCGGTGGAGATGGCGAAGGTGACCGTAAGGGCGCTGACGGCTGAGTTTGGGGAGCGTGGACCTCACTGAGGCTCTCCGTCGAAGTGGCAGATAATCCCGACTTCTCGGCTTCCATGGTATTCAAAGCCTCAGCGACGTTGTCGGCGTCCTCTCTGGACAGGCCCACCTGACGAACGCCCTGTACCAGCGTCGCATCTTTCGTTTCCCGGTCGATAACTGACCAGCCACCGGGCTCATATTGCACTTCGTGGAAATAATCTGAATTATCTTTCATGACAGCCTCCTTAACGAGGCGCTAGGTAGGTAGGGAAACCTGCCTGTCAATACCTACGAGTCTGGCGTCCGCTTGCGCTCGCTGCGCTTGAGTTCAGCTAAGGGCGATGTGACCATTCTTCATACGAGATGCGCGAACTGAGTTCCGAGCTCTGAAGCTTCTGCCTGAATTTCATGCTCATTTGCAGCGACCTGACCGGAAAGGCGAGCAACAAGCATCGGCAAACGCCAAGCCATGACATCCTGCCTGCTGATCATGCTCAACTGGCAATACTGCCGAATATAAAATTCTGCCAAAGCTTTACGAATAATTCTGTCTATCGCTTTTCTTAGCCTGCGAGTCTCGCCGACGCGTCCGCATCGGATGATGAGGTCGGTACGGGCGACATCTGCCGCCGGATGACCAGATGTTGACTTCTCCCAGTCTATGACGACCAAGCCCTCGGATGTGTAGAGAACGTTCTCCGGATGGAGATCCCCATGACAAAGCCTGTTACCATCCGGTAAGCGGTCGAGAACCGCGAGCGTTGTCTGTTTCAACCAGGACGGCACCCGAGCTCTGGATACCTGAATACGGATCGCGTCTTGTTGGTCCGGAAGCGGCGGGTTTTCAATTTTATGAATGCTATACTGAATGACGGCAAGTTTTCGTAACGCGCCTAACATTCCGAGCGGGTTACTTTTAAAATGTTCTAGGACTGTTTTGCCGTAAATATGTTCAAATATAACACCACTTCGTCCATCTTGCTCAATTATGCCCAAAGGAGCCGGGACACGCAGGCCATGGGAACGGGCAAAAGATGTCGCAACGAACTCTTTTTTCGCCAGCTGCTTGCCCCATTTTGCTTTGTAGAGTTTGAGTACTCGTCCGGACCTGTCTGCAAAAACTTCTGCACTGCGCCCTTCGCCCACGTGATGAGCTTGCTCAAAAGCGTTTTCTGGCGTCGCCGACATGTCGATCCATCTCTATGCCCCGCTCAGTGCCAAGCTAGGAGTTAGGATCAACGATAGTGAGTTGGCAATCCATTCGCGATTACGAAGATTTCCGACATAAGCTTGATGTGCTTAGGCGCACACAACTCACCGAATACCTGCGGGGGCGGGAACCGCGCGGGTAGGGTCTGTTCGGGGCGAAATACACGCTCATGCCTGTTAGACGGCAGCGGAATTGCCCCGACAGTGCTCCTAAAACGCGGGAAAGCCTTCATGGCCGTGACGGCAGTCGGGCTTGAGGAGAAGGATAGAGCCACCAAGGGGAGTCGCGCCCCTGGTTCAGGTTTCTTAGGCTTGTGATCTAACCGTTAAACTACGCCAGTAGCCGGATGAAACGGTGACCGGATGTCTCGTGGCAAGGCTGCAAACGAAAAACCCGCCGCGGCGTCAGCCGGGTGGGTTAATGTCTGCGAGGCTTATGAGCCGGCTTTCTCAGAGTGGAGATCAGAGCCCGCCGTTGCCCCCACCGCCGCCGCCAGCGCTACCGTTTGGCACGGCACGCGAAGGCTGATTGGCATTGCCGCCCGCGGCCGAGTCGCTCGTAGCCGTTTCGGCACCAGTCGCCCCACGCGAAACTGTCACGTCGCGGTCATTGCCGGTTGTGTTCGGCTGGTTTTCGATGACCGTTCCTGACCCGCTTGGCTGGCTTGGGGCAACACCCTGAGCGAGAGCAGGACCAGCGAGCAGAATCGTAGCGGTAACAAGGATCAATTTACTCATGGATGTATCCAAATTGAGGCAGCAGTGTTTCGCTTGAGCTAAATAAGTACTGAGATCCCAATAAGGTTTCAGCTTGGCTGGTGCCGTTGCAACCGATCCGTTACAAAAAACCGCTCTGGTTCTCACTGGGCGGGTCATATCGTGCTCTGAGGACGACAAACAGGCGCGGTAGCGCGTCGGACTAATTGGGACGGAGGAGCGCGCTTAGCATGCGCGTCGCGTCCGTGCGTCCGGTTCTCGGTGGCCTGCTCTCGTTCGATTGCAGCCAGCAAGCTTGTGTACTGCTTCGCCTCATCCCGCATGGTCCGCACGCACTCGGCGATGCTGTTGATGTCCACGGTCTGCCGCCGGGCGAAGTCGCGCATCTCCTCCATCACGCCGGTGACCTCGCGCTGCACCTGTTGGAACGGCGCCGGCACATCGGCCGGCGTTGCGGGCACCGGCGGCGGAAGGTGCTCCTTGTCGCCCCGCACGCGGGTCACCATCCAACCGATTGGCGGGCGATGGTGGTATCCAGAAAATCCAGTCATCCCATTACCCGTCGACCCTTTCCAGCTTGTCGAGAACCGCACCAAGCCGGCTCTTGCGGGAAACGCCGTCCAGGACGGCAATGTAGACCGACAGGGCCTCGAACCCTGCAAGCGTGCCGAAGACGGGAATGTTGAGGCGGGAGAATGCGCGACGGTGAAAACGTCATAGGTCAGCGCGAACGTGAATTGCACCACGATGAAGCAGCCCACCGCCGCGCCGAAGGCTCGGGAGCAGGCCCCCTTCGGACCCACCATCTGGTTGTTGATGAAGCCGTTGAGGAACATGACCAGCATGCTCGGCTAAGAGACTACTGTGGGCTCGTCAGTGGCTTCGCTGCCGGCGAAGGCACCGGAATAGCCGGCGGGATCATTAAGGAAGCGGCCGGCGCCGGCACGACGGGTGGAACGTCCAGCGGCACCGATGCCGTGAGCGGCGCGCTGACCGGCTTCGCGTCGGTGCTACGGGCCTTCGGCGCCCCCTTGGTGCAGGGCGTCAGGAACTGGTCCCGCTCGGCAGTCGGGGGGCAGCTACTTGTTCTTAATCTACAGCATGATCGCCTCGGCGCAGCCCTTCCGTTCGCCGGCGCTCAAGCGGTGGAGGAACGTCGAGCCGGTAGAGCCGCCCACGCCGATGTTGAAGGCGATGGAGATCAGGACTTCCCGCTCGTGTTCGGCCACCGAGACCTTGATGGCGGACAGGATCGGCAGCGCGTGCGAGGCGAGGTCACCGAGGAAAAACGCGTCGGCATGGGCCTGGTGGTGACCTGTCCGAGCTTGACGCCCTTGGTGTGGCCGTAGCCGGTCGTCGACACACCGACTCCGTCGAGCTAGGCTTCCAGCTGCACGCCTTCCCGCGATTTAAGCGCGGCAATGCCCAGCTGCGTCATGATGGCGGACGCGCCCATGCGTCGTCTCCCGAATAGTGAATACAAAATTATCTTCCTACGATCGGCTTTCCGGACCGGGGGCGGATTTTGGAATGCAGCACTTCGACAACGAGCACTTGCCGGAGCCGGAAGAACATTTTGCTGAAGGATTTGCGCCGGACGCGATCCTGACTTGTCTCGTTGCCGTGGAAGCAGTCGGGCTTGTTCTTATGGCCCTTGGCGCCGTGCATCCCGGCCGCTGGCTGCTGGCTTGAGCATGTGCGGCGACCGGCCGGTTTTGCGGTGATAAGCTGCCCGGATGGATCAGCTTCTACGACTGACGATCATCTTAAGCCGGTGGACGCGACGGCGTTGGACGAAGACCGAGGCGATTGTTGCGCTGGCCGTGATCGCTATTGCCTTGGCGATCGCGCTCATCGAATGGGCCGGCTACTGGCCAGAAGCTTTAACCGCTACGAAGGTGCGGCGAGCGCCTATGCGACTATAAATATTACGCTGAAACAGGGCACGAGCGTCCCCAAAACTTCAGGTATTGCCTGCAGTCCAGCGCCCTTTGCACAGAAATGCATAGATGGCGGATGCTGATCGGCGGCAACGGGTGAAGACGACGGTGTCCTCTCTGATTCGCGGCTCATGTAATTCGAGATCCCGCTGCCAACGGGCGGCACAGTCATCGCCTCTGTGTGGCCCGCTCGGGGGGGGACGCGATTTACTGCGGTGAGTTTGTCAAAGGAAGAGTGCTGGGGCTAGGCCGCCGGAGCGAAGGAGCACGCCCAAAGGTCCATGCTCTTGGTCGTGCCGCCGAGATACGCGAGAGCCTTCGCGTCGTCGCCAAAGCAGAGGCGGGACACGAGGGCGGTGGTGGCGCAGGTTGCGGTGATGGTGATGAGGTAGAAGTCCGTCGAAACCTTCTCGATGGAGCCGGCGAGGTTAGTAAAGACGCCGCCCGTGTTCGTGGACAGGGTGACGGTGCCGGCAATCAGATCGAACAGGACGCGCGCCGTACCCACCGGATTGGTGCTTCAGGCGAACAAATCCGGCCGACGAAGCCGCAGTGCGAAGAGAAGCACCAGGGTTTTCATGTCGGTGATCTCGCCCCGATCGCTCATGACGGCGAGGGTGGCCAGGGGCATCTCGTGAACAGTGATGCTTTCATGTTCCTCGGCCAACCCACCGCCGGGGCCGGAGCGGTCGGCGGCGCTATAGGCACCTAGAAACAGGTCCATCTGTTCGGTAGAAATCCCGGGCATTGACCACCCAGTTGTTAGGCGTTCGAGGGTGCCGAGGCGGACGCCGGTCTCCTCGAAGGCCTCGCGGCGCGCGCCGTCCTCGGGCTCAGATTCGTCGAGGAGTCCAGCGGGGATCTCAAGAAGCGACAGGGTACCGGCAGCAAAGAAGGTGGGTGGCCGGAACTGCTCGACCAGAAGCGCCACGCGGCGCTCGGGATCATAGGGCAGAACCCCCACCGCGCGGCCGTGATCCTCGATCTCGCGGGTCAGGCGCGTGCCGTCCGGCATCGTGACTTCTGCCACGAGAAAGCGGCTCCAGCCATCGTGTAGGATGCGGGTGCCACGGATCACCGGCGCCATATAGTCGTTCCCGTCTTCCGGCCACGGGCGGTCACGCGGCCTTCTTCGGGATCACCTAACCGCGAGTTGCCGCATCATTGAGGCGAAGACACTGCGGAATGAACCCGTTTTCAGGTGCCGCCCTTCTCAATGGTGAAGCTGAAGACGCCGTCGTCGCGGCCCTGACCGACGAGACGATCGCCCTCTTCGGTGACGAGATGGGGGATGTCAATCACCGAGACCGGATCGGTGCAGAGGATGGTCAGCTGCGCCCCCGGTTCCAGGCCGCGCATGGCCCTGCGGGTGCGCAACACCGGCAGGGGGCATTTCAGGCCGCTGAGATCGAGGACGAGTGGCGCGTCGGTCATATCTGCCCAACGATACGACAAGCCCCGCCCGAGGCTGGTGCCTCGGGCGGGGCTTGAGCCGAAGACGAGGCTTCGTGGATGATGTCAGTAGCCGTAGGCAGGATAGCCGTAGGCCGGGGCGTAGCCATAGGCGGGCGCGTAGCCATAGGCCGGGGCATACCCATAGGCTGGTGCGTAGCCGCGGTCGTAATAGCCGTAGCGGGGAGCCTGGCTCGCCGCGATGGCGCCGCCGATGATGCCCAGAGCGGCACCCGCCGCGAGGGCTCCACCGATGCCGGGGCCACGGCGATAGCCGCCACCATAATAGCCGCGACGGTAGCCGTAGCCGCCGCCGTAGTAGCGGCCATAGCGAACGGTCTCCACGGCAGAGCCGCCAGCGACCTGTGCCGACGTCAGAGCGGGCATCGGGGCGGCTTGTGCGCCGGAGAGAGGAGCTGCCGCCAGACCGACGGCGGTCGAACCGGCAAGGACCAGGGACATGATGCGCGACATGCGGGCGATCTCCTAATTCGAGTGTACCTGCACCGTTAAAACACCATCTTTGATGAACCGTTCCGGAACAGACGAGGCACTATCGGCCGAACGTGTGCCCCGGCACAATTGTCGTTTCAAGAAGACATGGGTTTATAGTCAATAGCCTCTCTTCAGAAGACGCATTCCGTGAAGGCCGGATCGACGGAGCGCCGCCATGGACCCTCGTAATCCGCCAACCTATCCTCAGCCCGCGAATGACCACTGGCGACGATGGCTTCGAGGGGCTGGAGGAAATGAGTTTCATCGCGTCCCTGGGCATCACGGCGCCCGCGCGCTTCAAGACCCTTGCGGGCGATTGCCAGGGCTTCCGCTGCCACAGTGCCCAGACTGCGTCCGGCGATCGGTGTTGCGAGGCCGAGACGTGGCACGATGGCGCGGAGGCATTCGCGCTCTGCGGTACTCCAAGCCTTGGCAATGTCCCAGGCCGCCGCGAGCCCGGCATCGTCGTAGAGTAGCCCGACCCAGAACGCCGCCTGCGCGACGATCATGTCCGCGCCGCCCACATCTGAGCCGCGCATCTCGATGTAGCGCTTGAGCCTGACCTCGGGGAAAGCCGTGGAGGCATGGTTCGCCCAGTCCGACATCGTAGCCCTCTCGCCGGGAAGCGCCGCGAGCCGCCCATCCATGAGATCGCGGAACGAGGCGCCGCTGACGTCGTGATAGGTCTCCCCGCGCTTGACGAAATACATCGGCATGTCGAGCAGCCAGTCGGTATACGCTTCATACCCGAAGCCAGCCTCGAAGGCGCGGGGCAGCATGCCAGTCCTGTCGCCATCGGTATCGCGCCAGATCTCGGAGCGGCGCGAGAGGAAGCCGTTGGGGCGCCCGTCGGTGAAGGGGGAGTTCGCGAAGAGCGCCGTCGCCACTGGTTGCAGCGCCAGGGCGACCCGCATCTTGGCCGCCATGTCCGCTTCTGAGGAGAAGTCGAGATTCACCTGCACCGTGGCGGTACGCAGCATCATGTCGAGGCCGAGGGAGCCGACCTTGGGCATGTAGCCGGCCATGATCTTGTACCGGCTCTTGGGCATGACCGGCGTTCCCTCGCGGGTCCATTTCGGACTCATGCCGAGATCGAGGAAACCGATTCCGAGTGGGTCTGCCGCACGCGCGGTCGCCTCCAGATGGCTGCGCAATTCACGCTCGGTGGCATGGACATCAGCTAGCGGCGCGCCGGACAATTCGAACTGCCCGCCAGGTTCGAGCGAAATCGCTCCTCCGTCATTTCCAGCGAGGCCGATCAGGTTGCCGGCATCCTCGATCGCCTCCCAGCCGGTTTCGCGCGCAACGCCTTCGAGGAGCGCGCGGATTCCAGTCTCGCCCGCGTAGGGAACGGGTGCGTTGCCGTTCCGGTAGAACGGAACCTTCTCGTGCTCCGTGCCGACGGCGAAGCTCTCGGGCGGTTTTTCGCCCTCGGCGAACCACGCGATCAGTTCGTCCCGCTTTGTCAGCGGTGTCGTGTCGGACGTATCGCGCGCCATGCGCTGCCTCGTGATGAAGGTCGTGTGTGGTGAGAGGCAGGCCGGACCGCAGCGGAGGAGCCCCTTTGGAGATGGCGACTCCTTAGTCCAGCCGCGAGCCATGAACAACGCGGCGTGGTGGGGGGCTCATCAGCGTGTGTCTCCCAGCACAGACTGCACCAAGGTGAGAGCCACCACGGCCGCTGTATCCGCCCGTAGTATCCGAGGTCCGAGGGATAGCGCGACCGTGTTGGGCCGCGCAGCGATCATTTCCCTCTCCTCTGCCGAGAACCCACCCTCAGGCCCGATCAGAACCGCCAGGGGCGGCGGCATCGCCGGGTCGGCGGCGCCACGCAGGGCCGCGACAGGATCGGCCACCGCGGCCTCCTCGTCGCAGAAGACGAGGAGGCGTTCGGGCGCGAGTTCCGCGAGCGCTACGGGGAGCCGGACCGCATCGGGAAGATCGGGAATCGCCAGGATGCCGCATTGCTCGGCCGCTTCGATGGCGTTGGCGCGCAGGCGATCGAGATTGATCCGCTCGCCTTGCGTGTAACGGGTGAAGACCGGCCGGATGGTGCCGGCTCCCATCTCCACGGCCTTCTGCGCCAGATAGTCGAGCCGGGCGGTCTTCAGTGGCGCGAAGAGGTAATGCAGGTCGGCACGTTCGGGTTGAGGGCGTACCTGCTCGACAACGATCAGTTCTGCGCTCTTGCGCCCGCTCTGAGCGATGCGGGTGCGCCATTCGCCGTCGCGGCCGTTGAAGACGAGGACGGGATCGTCCGGGCCACGACGCAGGACGTTCAGCAGGTAGTTCGCCTGGGCGCGTTCCAGGGGAAGGACAGTGCCTTCACCAAGGTCGCATTCGACGAAAAGGCGTGGGGCGGTAAAGTCGTATGCTGCCATGGCTCAGCGTGGTCGCCCGCGTTCGCAGGCCTGTCAACGCCGGCGTCCGATTGCGAGTGATGCGCCGGGGCAACAGCGCTGGATTTTGTCGAGTTTCCCCAAACGCAAACCTTACCGGCCATTTACGTCTTGAAAGACGCCACATTCCTATGGCGAGACGTCAACGAGGTTCGGCAATCGCTCCGGCAGCCACGGCAAGGCACCGGTGTAGATTGGGGGAGAGGGAAATCCAACTCATGTCATCGAAGATCATCGCGGCCGTCGCCGGAGCTGCATTCGGCTCCGTTCTCATCGCTGGTCCCGCCTTCGCGCAGAACGCGGAATGCGGTGAGATCCAGAAGACGCTCCAGTCGCGCAAGGATCTCGTGGCCAAGGCGAATGCCGCCTCGAACTCCAAAAAGAAGATGACCCCGGCCGAAGCCTGCGCGCTGTTCGGCAAGCTGCAGACCAACGGCAACGAAGGCGTGAAGTGGATCGCCGCCAACAAGGAATGGTGCTCCATTCCCGATTCCTTCGCCGAAGGCTTCAAGGCCGACCATCTGAAGGTCGCCGGCATCCGCACCAAGATCTGCGGCGTCGCCGCCCAGGCCGCGAAGATGGAAGCCCAGGCGCGGGCGCAGGCCCAGAACGGCGGCGGCGGTAGCGGTGGTGGCATGCTCGGCGGGCCAGGCCTGACGGGCAGCTTGAAGATGCCGCAGGGCGCGCTCTAGGCCTTGGCTGCCATTTCGGTCCACGGTCACGCCCCCCCATGGCGGGCGTGACCTCGCCAGACGGCGCAGACGGGAAGGTCGCGGATGCTGTCGTCGGCCACTGGGTCGATCGTCTCGCCCCGCGCGGCCTCCGTCCCTATCTCCGCCTCGCCCGCATCGACCGGCCGATCGGCTGGTGGCTACTGCTCCTGCCGTGCTGGTGGTCGGCCGCCCTGGCGGCGCTCGCCGGTCACAAGCCGTTTCCGGACCCGGCGCATCTGCTCCTGTTCCTGATCGGCGCCATCGCCATGCGAGGGGCGGGCTCGACCTACAACGACATCGCCGACCGTGATCTCGACGCGCAGGTGGAGCGCACGCGCTCTCGCCCCCTCCCCTCCGGGCAGGTGAAGACGCGGTCCGCCGCCATCTTCCTCGTGATGCAGGCGCTGGTCGGTCTGGCCGTGCTACTACAATTCAACGCTACCGCCATCTGGGTCGGCATGGCGTCGCTCCTGCCAGTGGCGATTTATCCGTTCATGAAACGGGTGATGTCGATGCCCCAGGCGGTGCTCGGCCTCGCCTTCTCGTGGGGAGCGCTGATGGGCTGGGTCGCCGCCTTCGGCAGTCTCGGTGCGCCGGCCTTGGCTCTCTATGTCGGCGCGTTTGCGTGGATCGTCGGCTACGATACGATCTATGCGGTTCAAGACATCGAGGATGACGAGATCGCCGGCATCCGCTCGTCGGCCCGTCTGTTCGGCCGTGGTCTGAAGCCCGCCATCGGCCTGTGCTACGCGGTCTCGGCCGCCGCCATTGCCACAGCTGCGGCACTGGCTGGTGCGGGCCCTGTCGGGTTTCTCGGCGTTGCCTTGTTTGCCGCCCATCTCGGATGGCAGGTTTTCCGTCTGAAACCCGGTGACGGGCGCGGGGCATTGCTGCTCTTCCGCTCTAACCGCGATGCCGGGTTGATACTTTTCGCTGGCCTGTCGGCCGATGCCCTGTGGCAGGCCCTCTTCTGAGGCCGGTCCGGCCTCAGGACAGTGCGCCTCCGACGATCTCGCTCTCACCGCGATAGATCAGGGGACGCACCGGCAGCACGCCGGTCTTACGACGGACGAGGAAGCGCGGGCGGCGGCTATTGAGCAGGCCGTGACGACGGCGGGTGCGGGTCGTTCCGAGAGCGACACGGCCGAGCTGGCGCGACACGGTTGCTAGGGTGCCGTCTTCCCGCACGATCATCCGCGGCAGGCCGGTCCGGGCCGAGCAATCACGCCAGATCGCGACCACATCGTCATCGCCATAAGGTCCGAGACGCCCCAGCGTGGCGCCGGTCTCGTCCACGAGCAGAAGGGCGAAGCGATCCTCGTCGCAGGCATCGGAATCCTCGGATGCGAAGGCCAGGGCGACACCGACGGCCACGGTACCACCGGCGACGCGGCCGGTGATCGGCAGAACCGAAGTAGTGAACGCCACGGAGCTCAGCGCGACGCCATCCTGCAGGCAGTGATCGGTGGCGATGCCGACGTTTGTCTCGGTTGGATTCATGTTTGAGAAAGTGTTCATTGGTCCGACGCCCTGTTGGTGTGATCGGCCTCTATCGGGCCGTCTCTTATGACAAGCAGATTTGCGTCTAACCTCCTCAAACCGCCTTAATAGCCACAGTTAAGCGATCGTGGACGGCGGGGAAGCGATTGGGATGCTCAACACTTCCTTGCTTCATTCCTCAGGATCGCGGTGCATCTCCGGATCCTCGATCCTTGTGAGCATGGGATGCCCGCCCTACAACGGTATCAGTCTCTTCCCGCCGCAGGGCGCGGAAAGGCCCGATTCGCATCTCTTCTCGAGAAAACCCGAAGATTCGGAGACGCATGTCCGACACGATGTCGATCGAAGCCGCCAAGGCCCTCGTCCCTGATCTGCGGGCGGCGATCCGCGAAGCTGCCTCCCTCGCCCTTCCCTACTTCCGGGCGGACGGACAGACGACGGCCCGGACATGGTCGAAGGCCGGTGGCTCTCCGGTGACGGAAGCCGATGTGGCGGTGGATACGTTCCTGAAGATCAGGCTGAGTGCTTTGCTGCCGAAGGCCGCCTGGCTTTCGGAGGAAACGAGCGACGATCCAATTCGCCTGGGCTCCGACCTCGTCTGGATCGTCGATCCCATCGACGGCACCCGTGCCTTCCTCACAGGCCATCCCGATTGGTCGATTTCGGTGGCGTTGCTCTCGCAGGGGCAGCCGGTTCTCGGCTTCGTCCATGCTCCCGTCAGCGACAAGTTCTACGAGGCGGTGGCGGGTGCTGGCGCGACGTGCAACGGCGTTTCGCTGTCGGTCTCGCGACAGGCCGGGCTCGCTGGTGCGCGGGTGACAGGACCGAAACCGATGGCCGATAAGCTTGCACGGGGCGGCTCCGTTGACGGAAAAGCGGTCGATTTCAAGATCATCCCGCGTGTGCCGTCCCTTGCTTTGCGGGTGGCCAGGGTCGCGGAGGGATCGATCGATATCGGCCTCGTTTCGTCCGACGCGCGCGACTGGGACCTCGCCGGGGCCGACCTGCTCCTGCGCGAGGCGGGAGGATCGGTGAGCGACCTGCGGGGAAATCGCACGACCTACAATAGACCAGATCCCGTCCACGGGGCCCTGATCGCGATGTCGGACACCCTGCGCGACGATGTCGTTGCAGCTCTGACGCGGGTCTGAAGCGTTCGTCATCGCGACGACGCGTCATTCCCTTCGCAGCCTGGCGAAGCGTCGGTTGCGTGTGGATGCGGCGGTGAAATCGACCGGAATCGAGCCGGGTTTCGACCGCCATCGGCGAGGCTTTCGAGGCCTCCGGGCCGATCGACGAATCCGGCCGCGTTGCGGTGCTCCGTGGCGCCATGGACCTGAGCGTTCAACCCGGTAAGCGCAGGCATCCGGCGAGGTGCGGGACACCCGATGGTCGAGACGACCGAAGTGATTCTCCCCCGCCCCCGTGCCGGCGCGATTGGCCCGGACACGCAAACGCCGAGCCCTGTGAGGAACTCGGCGCGAAACGTCCATCAGCGCGGGGACGATGCCCTCGACGCAGGATAAGCCCGATCAGGCGTGTTCGCGAACCGCGACCACTTCGGGAGCCACTCCGAGCCGCTCGGCGAGGTGCCAGCGCAGTTCACGGGGCGAATGGTAGTTGTATGAGGTATCGATGAGGTGGCTGAGATCGATGTCCTGCGCATCACGCGACGTCGTCTGCTTCAGCTTTCCTACCTTGAATGTCGCTGCATCGGTGATGGGCGAACGGACGCCGCGGCGCCGGGTGTATTCGAACAACATGTTTTCTTGTGATCTTTCAGATTTTCTTGGTGTGCAGAACAACGAGCTTAGCTCCGTGTTCCGTAAGTCAGAGGTTTGAAGGGTGGGAGGGATGCCATCCTCAGCGAACTCGTCTCCCCAGAGGAGATCGTCGGGATGGCGGCGGACACGGCGCTCGATCGCCGATGGTGACGCCAGCCCCGAGGGCTGGCGCCGGGGGCGTCAAGCCGCCTGGAGGTTACCAGCCGAGTCCTTGCCGCTGCGCTTGTCGGTCTGGATCTCGTAGGAGACCTTCTGACCTTCAATGAGATTGCGCATTCCCGCGCGCTCGACGGCGGAGATGTGAACGAACACGTCCTTGCCGCCGTCATCGGGCTGAATGAAGCCGTAGCCTTTGGTTTCGTTGAACCACTTAACAGTGCCGGTATTCACGAATAGAACCTCGTATCGTTCGTTGACCAAAGACGTGCATCTGCTCGAGATACCCGGCGCCGGTCCTCTTTTACATTTGACGGGATCAGCAGGTCGTGAGACGTGCGATGCACGTTGCGTTCGGCTCACTGATGCCCGCTGTCCTCCATGTAGGCTGATTGTGCGGCGGCAACAAGGCACCCGGCTCGATCTTGCCTGCCGCACCGGCACGCTGCACTCTCATGGGACTCCGATCGGACCCCGTGTTTTTCGGTCCGCGACATGCATATATGGGACCTGTTCCAGGCAGTTAGGCGACGCAATTAGGCGGTTCATGGCGGGCATCTCGGTTTCCCTCGAAGGCGCGAACATCCAGCTCTCATTCCAGAAGGACGATCAGGCCACGGCCGTCGTCATGGATGCGCGGGCGGCCCGTGCGCTCGTGCGTGCGGTGGGACAGCTGCTGACCGCGATCGACGAGCCGGACGATGTCGACCTGCCGGACGATCTGAGCGACGAGGATATCGCCATGCTCGAAGTCACCTCGTCCGCCATCGAGGTCGGCACCGACGAGCAGGGACAGGCCGTGGTCGCCTTGCAGGCCGGGGCGCTTCCCCCCTTCCAGCTGCGCCTGACGGACGAAGAGGCCCGCCACGTGGTGACGAGCCTCTCTGAAATCCTCAGTGCGCCCCGGGACGTGCGCGCGTCACACGGGGATCACTAGACCCCTCGATCACATCCTGACGCCGGGGTCGGTCGGTCCGCCCGGCAGATAATCGGGCTCGGAGCCCGGCCCCTTCGGCTCGTCGACGCCGGGATCGTCGACAGGATACGGGGTCCGTGGTCCGGTCGGGCCGATATCCGGCCCTTCATCGGGCGGCAGCGGCGGCGGTGGCAGGTCACCGGGGATTCCGCCCGGCAGCGGCTCGGGGATCGGTAGGCCTGGATTGGCCATTCAGCGTCTCCTTCGCTTCTAGGTGGATCGCGCTTCTAGGTGGATCGCGTTCCGACGTTAAGTCGGTCGTCTTTCGGACCAACCCGCCCCGATCCTCGCCAGTTCCAGCAAAGCATGAATTCGAGCCTTGTGCTGCCGCCGTGGCTGCATTGCGCCTCGGCCCGCCCAGGAACCTGCCCCAGCCGCCACCGGTTCTTCCGCTACCTCTTTGAACACATGCGGAGATCTGCCATGGCCGACATCAAGCAGTCGAAGGTTCTCATCGTCGCGACAGACGGTTTCGAGGAAACCGAGCTCACCGTTCCGCTGCAGAATCTCAGGGGGGCCGGAGCGAGCGTCGTCGTCGCATCGCCGAAATCACGCGAATCGCGGGAATCCATTCGCGGCTGGGACAAGACCGATTGGGGCAAGAACGTTGCGGTCGACAAGGATCTCGAAGACATCGACCCGGCCGATTTCGACGCGCTCGTCCTCCCCGGCGGTCAGATCAACCCGGACAAGCTGAGGCTCGAGCCGAAGGCCCTGGAGGTGATCAAGGCCTTTCTGACGTCCGGCAAGGTCGTGGCCGCCATCTGCCACGCGCCCTGGCTGTTGATCGAGGCCGGTGCCGTGAAGGGCCTGAACCTGACCTCGTTCTCATCGATCAAGACGGACGTCATCAATGCCGGCGGCCAGTGGCACGACGAGGCGGTGGTGACCGACAAAGGGATCGTCACCAGCCGCAATCCGGGCGACCTCGACGCGTTCTGCGCCAAGATCGTCGAGGAGATCCAAGAGGGTAACCACGGCGCTCGCCAATTGGCCGCCTGACACCGGGCTTACGCTCCGCCCGCCCCGAAACGGGCGGGCTCTTCGACTCAGCCCCGCGATGACCCGACTTCGCCGGTGACTTCCAGCACCAGACCGGAGGAGAGCGGACGACCGTACTCGTCCTCGACATCCACGGTGATGCGGTGACTGCCGGCCGGGATGTCCCCGTCGAGACGTGCCACCCAGATATGGCTCGAGGGCTCCGCCTTCACCCAGGGTTTCTTCGCCTCGGGATAGCGGAGGTAGACCTCGTTCACGAACGGATCGGGGCGTCGCGTCCGCACCATCGCGACGGCCGGGCCGCTGCCGATCCGATAGGAGACCCGCGTGCGCGGGCCGCCGTCGAAGACGTTCACCACCAGATTGGTGGCGGAGAGGCTCTCTCGCGGCACCGGCGACCGCAGGGTCTGCATCGGCCGGTAATCGCGCAGGACCTCGCCCGCGCCGCCGCGATACTGGCTCTCCAGAACGATCCGCATCCCCTCGTCCGGCTCGCCCTGGGCCGGGCGGTAGCGGGTCGTGTAGCCGGCGCCGTCCACCGACAGGACATGAAAGCCATTCGGTGTTCCGTCGCGGCTGTCGGCCGAGGGGATCCCGGTGCGGGAAGAGGGGCCGCTCCACCACGAGCCCGAGACAGCGGTGAGGACGTGGTGATGGTGGCTCCCCGCGCCGCCCGCACGGGGATAATGATGCTCCGTCGTGTGAGTATGGCCGGCGAGGCTCAATACCGGGCGGTCGCCCAGAAGGTCCAGCAGGCGCTCGCGGTCCATCACGTTCTGGCGCGGATCGTCCGGGTTGAGGTCGGTGTAGAGCGGGATATGCATCGCGATGACCACGAGGCGATCCTTGGGCGTCTGCGCCAGCATGTTGGCGACGAAGGCGAGCTGGCGTTCGCCGATGCGCCCTTCGTAGCGCCCTACCCCATCGCCCGCCCCCGATGCGGCGCCGAGATAATGGACAGTGTCCAGCATCAGGAACAGCGCCTTGCCGTGGTGGAAGGCGTAGTACGGCGCTCCGTAGACCCGCTTGAAGGTCTCGCGGCTGTAGCGTGCGTCGGGCGCCTCGAAATTGAGATCGTGATTGCCGCCGATATGGAACCAGGGAATGCCGATGCGCCCCATGATGCGGTTCGAGCGGCCGTAGAACGAGAGATCGTCGAACAGGATGTCGCCCGTGGTCATGCCGAAGGCGGCTTTCGTCCCCAGGACGCGGGTCACCGCCGTATCGCGGACATGGCCGAGTTCCACCGGGCTCTCGGGCTGAGGATCGGTGAACAGGATCACCTCGAAGGCATCCGGTTCCGCCTGGCGCGACAACGCGAAATCGATGGAGGCGGGAAGCGGTCCCGTCGGGTCGATGCCCCGATAGCGCAGCCGCAATTCGGGCGGCGTCCCTTGCGGTTGGTGGAGGTAGCTGAAGCGCGGGATGTTGTTCTCGTCGCGCGGCAGGGCAAAGCCCGACGGCTTGACCACAAAGACGGTGTCGCCATCCGACACATCGAGGCCGTAGCGGCCCTGACGATCGGTGAGGACCACGTCCCGGCCGTTGGAGACGGCGACATCCGGGATGCCGATCCGTTCGCCGGAGACACTCTCGTAGACCATGCCCGTCGCACGCTCCGACGCCCGGGCGGAACTGGCCGACAGCGCCAGTGCGGCGGCGCCTGCCATGGTCTGGCGGCGGGTCAGAGCGGATCGGTCCATCATGCGAAAGCCTGTTGCAACGGGTCGGCCACACCGAACCACGTGCCTTTGACCATCGCGTGACGCTTCCGGCGAGCGTCGCCCGTTCAATGCGTGGCGACGGTCTTCTCGACTTTGGGCTTGGTCACGGCGGCCCCGGAGATCAACTCGCCGAGACGCTTCTGGTCGAGCCCGCGTGTCACGTCCACGAGGCGATCACCGGCGGGGGATTCGACGGCTCTCACGGGGATCGACCCCGTCGCCACCGGGTCCTTCATCGCTGCCACCGGCACGGCGGACAGCGCGGGCTCGCGTTGGAGGCGCATGGCCCAATGGGCGGCGGTGGAAAGCGCGGCAATGGCGACGATCGCCTTGGTGCCGTTGGTAAGAAGGCGGCGCATGAGGAGGAGCCCGAGACTACGCGGAGGAACCTGGCCGGTTCCCCGGCCCGTCTCACTTGTGCGTGAAGTCGGTAAACCAATCCGCTCAAGCACTCGTCCGGCACTTGTCCTGAAATGGCTCGACAAGCTGAGCGCGCAATGAGCGTGGGCCATCAGCCACGGCGACGGTTCCTGTTCCCCGCACTCGTGACACACCTGACGCGACCCGGCCCACCAGGCCTCACAGGATCGACGCAGAGAACTGGTCCGCATCGCCCCGTCACGGCAAGCCCTGCAGCCACGCAAGTCCGAGAGGGTTCGCGAAACCGTCGAACGCATTAGCCGCGGGGACCGCCGATGTAGACATCCTACACCGAGCCGGCAACCGATCCGGCTGCATAGGGCCCTTCCGCCGCAGGCTCGTCCGCTGGCGGAACACGGGACTGGATGGGATCGGCCTCGGCGAGGCTCGTCCATGTCGGCATTCCCGGCTCACGCCGGGGACAGCATCACTGCAGCGAAGAACGGTGAGGATATTCCCACCGCTCCGATCGAAGCGGGTTTCGACCGCGCTGCCTCATGGCACCGGGTTGGTGTTGGTCGGCGCTCGACGTCTCAGCTCAGCGAGCCGCAGAAGCGCTGGATGCGGGTGCAGGCCTCTTCCAGCGCCGTGTTCGACGTGGCGTAGGAGATGCGCAGGTTCGGTCCGAGGCCGAAAGCCGAGCCGTGAACGGCGGCGACACCCTCGGCCTGGAGCAGTTCCAGCACGAAATCCTCGTCCGATTCGATGACCTTGCCCGACGGCGCCTTGCGCCCGATCGTCTCCGCGCAGGACGGGTAGACGTAGAAGGCGCCTTCCGGCGTCGGGCATTTGAGGCCCTTGGTCTGGTTCAGCATGGAAACCACGAGGTCGCGGCGCTCATGGAAAGCGGCGCGGAAACGGGCGAGATGCTCCTGCGTGCCGTCGAGGGCCGCCACCGCCGCCCATTGCGAGATCGAGGAGGCGCCGGAGGTCTGCTGGCCCTGGACGAAATCCATCGCCTTGATGAGGTGCTCGGGACCGGCGGCGTAGCCGATGCGCCAGCCCGTCATCGCATAGGCTTTCGAGACGCCGTTCATGGTCAGCGTCCGGTCGTAGAGGCCGGGCTCGACCTGGGCCGGCGTGACGAACTCGAAATCGCCGTAGCAGAGGTGCTCGTACATATCGTCCGTGAGCACCCAGACATGAGGATGCCGCATCAGGACGTCGGTGATCTTCTTCAGCTCGTCGCGGGCATAGGCCGCGCCGGAGGGGTTCGACGGCGAGTTGAGGATGATCCACTTGGTCTTCGGCGTGATCACCCGCTCCAGTTCTTCCGGCTGGAGCTTGAAATCATGCTCCATGTCCGTCTCGGCGAAGACCGGCGTGCCGCCGCACAGCACGACCATCTCCGGATACGAGACCCAGTAGGGGCGCGGGATCACCACCTCGTCGCCGGGGTTCAGCGTGGCCAGGAGCGCGTTGTAGATGACGTGCTTGCCGCCGGTGCCGACGATGGTCTGCGACGCTTTATAATCGAGGCCGTTCTCGCGCTTGAACTTCCGCACGATCGCTTCGCGCAGGGGCACGATCCCGGAGACCGGCGTGTACTTGGTCTCGCCGCGACGGATCGCGTCGATCGCCGCCTCCTTGATGTGGTCGGGCGTGTCGAAATCGGGCTCACCCACCGACAGGCTGATCACGTCCATCCCGCCGGCTTTCAGCTCACGGGCCTTCTGCGTCATCGCGATGGTGGCGGACGGCTTCACCTTGGACAGGGCGTCGGCGAGAAAGCCCATGATGGTCTACTCCGATCACGTCAGATGGGCGCCGATACGCGCCTCTTCAAAAAGCGCGCGGACCCTAATCCCGGAGCTGTGAGCCGGCAAGGCTGCCGGACACGTCAAAGCGGCCACCCCTGGCGCGATGACGCTCCGGGATGGCCGCTTCGTACTGATGAGGACAGATGTGCCCTGAGGTCAGATGCCGCCGAAGACCCACCGGAGCTTCGACAGGAACCCTCCGCCGGATTTCGCAGCGCGGGTCGCCTCCGGCTCGTCCTTCTCCGCTGCGGAGGCCTTGTCCGCATGGATCAGCCCGAGGGCCGCCGTATCGGTGGTCTCGCGGTCGATGAGGATGAACCCGCCGGTATCGCGGTTCGCCGCGTAGGCATCGATGGCCACGGCGCGGTCCAGGCTCAGGGTCACGTCCGCGATGTCGTTGGCCACGAGGCGGGCGGCCGGGACGGGATTGCCGCTCTCGGGATCGATCCGCGTATGGATGGTCGTGACGGTGGCGTTCACCGTCACGGTGCCGATCTTCGCGAGCAGGGTGGCGCCGGGCAGGAGTTCGGTCTCGGCCGCCCAGAAGAGACGGGCGTCGAAACGGTCGCTCACCCGCATCGGGGCATCGGCCGTGACGATTACCGAACCGCGCGAGGCGTCGATCTCGTCGGCGAGGACCAGGGTGACGGACTGACCTTCCACGGCATGCGGCAGGTCGCCATCGGCGGTGTAGATGCGGGCGATGGTGGAGGTCCGGCCCGAAGGCTCGACGATAATCGCGTCGCCAGGGGCGACGCGGCCGCTGGCAATCAGGCCCGAGAAGCCGCGGAAGTCGGAGTTCGGACGGTTCACCCACTGGACCGGAAGACGGAACGGAGCGGCCTGCTCCTCGACCCGAACCGGCACTTCTTCGAGGTACTGGAGGAGCGGCGTTCCCGTGTACCAGGGCACGGCGGCGCCGGGCAGGACGACGTTGTCGCCGTTCTTGGCGGAAAGCGGGATGGGCCGGATCTCGGTGAAGCCGAGGGGCGCGGCGAACGCGTCGAACGCCGCCGTGATCTCCTCGAACTTGCCCTGCGACCAGCCGACCAGATCCATCTTGTTCACCGCGAGGGCGACGCGCTTGATCCCGAGCAGCGAGACCAGCAGCGCGTGGCGCCGGGTCTGGCGGGTGAGACCCTGCCGAGCGTCCACCAGGATCACGGCGACATCGGCCGTGGAGGCACCGGTCGCCATGTTGCGGGTGTACTGCTCGTGACCGGGCGTGTCGGCGACGATGAACGAGCGCTTGTCGGTGGAGAAGAAGCGATAGGCGACATCGATGGTGATGCCCTGCTCGCGCTCGGCCTGGAGACCGTCCACGAGGAGGGCGAGGTCGATCTCGGCGCCCTGGGTGCCGTGCTTGCGCGAATCGCGCTGCAGCGCCGTCACCTGATCGTCGAAGATCTGCTTGGTGTCATGCAGGAGCCGGCCGATCAGGGTCGACTTGCCGTCGTCGACGGAGCCGCAGGTGATGAAGCGCAGCACTTCCTTGCTCTGGTGGGCGGCGAGGAAGCTGTCGTAGCCGAAGGCTTCGGGTGACTGATGGATCGTCATCTTAGAAATACCCCTCCTGCTTCTTGCGCTCCATGGCGCCCGACCCGTCCTTGTCGATCACGCGGCCCTGACGCTCGGAGGTCCGGGCGGCCAGGGTCTCGCCGATGATCTCGGGCAGGGTCGCGGCATCGCTCTCGACGGCGCCGGTGAGCGGGTAGTCGCCCAGCGTCCGGAAACGCACGGACAGGTTCTGCGGGGTCTCGCCGGGGTTCAGGGGCAGGCGGTCGTCGTCGACCAGGATCAACTGGCCGTCGCGCTCCACCACGGGGCGGGGCTTGGCGAAGTAGAGCGGCACGATCGGGATCTGCTCCTGCTCGATATAGAGCCAGACATCGAGCTCGGTCCAATTCGAGATCGGGAAGACGCGCAGGGATTCGCCGCGCTTCTTCTTGAGATTGTAGAGGTGCCAGGGCTCGGCGCGCTGGCGCTTCGGGTCCCAACGATGCTGGGCCGTCCGCAGGGAGAAGATGCGTTCCTTGGCGCGGGACGCCTCCTCGTCGCGGCGCGCGCCACCGAAGGCCGCGTCGAACTTGTGCTTGTCCAGCGCCTGACGCAGGCCCTGCGTCTTCATCACGTCGGTATGGACTTCGGAACCATGGCTGATCGGACCGATGCCCCGGGCCAGGCCGTCCTGGTTGGTGTGGACGATGAGATCGAGACCGAGCTCCTTGGCGCGCTGATCGCGGAACGCGATCATCTCCTTGAACTTCCACGTCGTATCGATGTGCATCAGCGGGAACGGCAGACGGCCCGGTGCGAAGGCCTTCAGCGCCAGATGCAGGAGCACCGACGAATCCTTGCCGATCGAATAGAGCATCACCGGGTTCTCGGTCTCGGCGACCGTCTCCCGCATGATGTGAATGCTCTCGGCTTCGAGACGCTGCAGGTGAGTCAGACGCTCGGGCAGCGTGGCGGCCAGGGCGGTGGCGGCGCTCATCGGGCCATCTCCAGATTGCTGTTGCGGGGTGTAGATTCGAATGCGGCGGCTTCCTGGCCCGGCTGAACGTTCGCCTCGGGCTGGTGCACGTGGAGGCCGCATTCCTTCTTGGATTCCTGCTCCCACCACCAGCGGCCGGCGCGTTCGGATTCACCAACCTTGATGGCACGCGTGCACGGGGCGCAGCCGATCGAGGGGAAGCCGCGATCGTGCAGGACATTGTAGGGGATGTAATTGTCGATCACGAAGCGGTCGACATCGGCTCTGGTCCAATCCGCCAGCGGATTGATCTTGATGAGACCACGCACCTCATCCGCCTCCGCCAGGGGCGTATCGGCGCGATTGGCGGATTGGCCAGCCCGCAGGCCCGTCAGCCAACCGGCGGCGCCGTCGAGGGCCCGGCCCAGCGGCTCGACCTTGCGGAAGCCGCAGCAGGCCTGCCGGGCGGCGACCGAGTGGCGGAAGCCGTTGATTCCCTCGTCGCGGACGAAAGCCTCTTCGGCGAGCCGCTCCGGCGCATAGGCCTGGATGCGGATGCCGTAGGCCGATTCGGTCTCCGCCCATACATCGTAGGTCTCGGGAAAGAGCCGTCCGGTATCGAGCGTGACGATCTCGGTCCGCCCCTTGGCCATGGCGAGGGCGTGGGTCAGAGCCTGATCCTCGATGCCGAGGCTGGTCGTGAAGACCAGTCGGCCGGGGATCGCGGCTTCGATCGCGCGGATCCGGCCCCGCAGATCGAGGCCGGCCATCGTGGACGCGAGGTCCCGCGCCGTTCGTTCCAGGGAATTGCTCATCTGCGGTGCTCGATACGACTGCCTTAAAGATGCCTGCTTGTCTGACGCCTGAAATGTTCGCTATAACGAACGCTGTCAAGGCATAGCGGCCATCGCGGCGCGGCATTCCCACGCGGACGCCGCTATGGTTTGCAAAGGCGTGGCGACCGGATTGGTTGCCTGTCGAAGGAATATCCTTCTCAATTCGCCGGTCGACGTCGTGCCTCCGCGCACCTCGGCGCCGCCGATCGGAACTGCTTAGCGAGGTCAATATGGACGCGATCGATCTGAAGATCCTTGCACTGCTGCAGAACGACGCCACGCTGTCGATCGCGACGATCGGAGAGAAGGTCGGCCTGTCTCAGACGCCCTGCTGGAAGCGTATCCAGCGCCTCGAAGCCGATGGCGTGATCGACCGCAGGGTCGCGGTTCTCGATCCCGTCAAGCTGGGTCTCGGCCTCACCGTCTTCGTGTCCATCGAGACGTCGGACCATTCCCGCGATTGGCTCGAGCGCTTCGCCTCGACCGTCGCCGCCATGCCCGAAGTGCTGGAGTTCTACCGCATGGCGGGGGATGTGGATTACATGTTGCGGGTCGTTGTCGCTGATATGCAGGCTTACGACACATTCTATAAGCAGCTCATCGCCACCTTGCCGCTCAAGAACGTGACGTCGCGCTTCGCCATGGAAAAAGTGAAGTCGACAACGGCACTTCCGCTTCCGGCCGCTCCCTCGAACGGTCGTTTCACGCCAACCCTCTCGGTCGTGGCGGGAGAATAAAATTCTATATTGCGCTGCAAGGATAGGCAGCTCCTTCTACCCCGACGTCGTTCTGTAAAACGGACATCCCGTTGACAGCCGGCCTCTCAGGACGACATGGCTTACCGATGGCACGACAAGCGATCCTTCCCCAAACCGCCCCGTTCAACGACAGCGAACGCGCGAGCCTCGACTCGGTCCTCGGCGGAGCGACGCCGATCCAACGCGCCTGGCTCGCGGGCTTTCTCGCGGGGTTGGATGCGGCCGGCGGCCAGAATGCCGTGGCACCCGCAGCGCCGCCGAAGGCATCCGAGCCGTTGACGATCATCTACGCCAGCGAATCCGGCAATTGCGAAGCGCTGGCCGGCACCGTGGCCAAGCTGGCCAAGAAAAGTGGCTTTAAGCCGAAAGTGGTGGATTTCGCCGACCTCGACATCGCGACGCTGCCCGGCGCGAAGAACGTGATCGCCATCGCCGCCACCTGGGGCGAGGGTGAGCCTCCGGCCCGCGCCACCCGCGCCTATAACGAATTGATGGGCGACGGCGCCCCTCGCCTCGACGGCGTGAATTTCGGCGTGCTGGCGCTCGGCGACACCTCCTATGTGGAGTTCTGCGCCATCGGGAAGGCGCTCGATGCGCGGTTCGAGGCGCTGGGCGGAAAGCGTAGTGTGGACCGCGCCGATCTCGATCTCGATTTCGACAAGCCCGCCGCCGATTGGATCAAGAACACCCTGAAGGCTCTGGCGCCCGCGCCGAGCGCCGACAACGTCGTGGCGGTCGATTTCGCCGGCCGCGCCGCCGTCGAGGACGACGATGCCGAGCCGAGCCGCGAACCGGTCGTGGTCGAGGTGGTGGATCACATCAACCTCAACTCGTCGCTTTCGGACAAGGAGACGATCCACCTCGCGCTCGAATTCCCGGACGGTGCCCCCGCCTACGAACCCGGCGATTCGCTGGAGATCTACCCGGAGAACGATCCGGCCCTGGTGGAGGAGATCCTGAAGGCGACGAATCTCTCAGGGGACGAGAGCCTGCGCAGGGCGCTCCTCGCGGAGCGCGACATCACCACCTTGTCGGCCACCACGGTGGAGCGATTCGTGAAGGCGACGGGCCATTCCGAAGCGCAGAAGCTCATCGACAGCGGTGAGGTGAAAGCCTGGATCGAGGGTCGCCACCTCATCGATCTCATCGAGACCTTTCCCGCGACGTTCTCGGCCGAGCATCTCAACACCATCACGCGGCCCTTGCCGCCGCGGGCCTATTCCATCGCTTCCTCGCGCAAGGAAGTGGGCGACGAGGTCCATCTCGCCATCGTCGCCGTTCGTTACGACAGCCATGGCCGCTCCCGGTCGGGCGTCGCCTCGGTCCATGTGGCCGACCGGATCAAGAACGGCGCCAAGCTGCGGGTGAAATTGAAGCCGAACCGGCATTTCCGCCTGCCGCAGGACCCGGCCACCGACATCATCATGGTGGGTCCCGGCACCGGCGTCGCCCCGTTCCGCGCCTTCGTGCAGGAGCGCCGCGCCATCGAGGCCACCGGTCGCTCGTGGCTCTTCTTCGGTGACCGCCACTTTACCCACGACTTCCTCTACCAACTCGAATGGCAGGACGCCCTGGAAGACCGCTCGTTGACGAAGATCGACGTCGCCTTCTCCCGCGACCAGCCAGAGAAGATCTACGTGCAGGACCGCATCCGCCAGCACGCCAAGGAAGTGGTGGAATGGCTCGATGGCGGCGCCAGCTTCTATGTCTGCGGCGATGCGAACCGGATGGCCAAGGACGTGCGCAACGCCGTCGTCCAGGCCTATGCCGAGGTCAAATCGCTGAGCGACACCGATGCGGAAGCCGCGGTGGCGGCGCTGGAGCGAGCCCATCGCTACCAGCAGGACGTCTACTAGGGCGCGTTGTTCCTCCCCCGCTCAAATGGGGATGCACATGCGGCGCCCAAATATGAATTGAAAAGACCGGATCATCGCCATGGACGACCTGACTCCTCCCCGCACCTACGAGACCCCGCCGACGACCCGTCCGATCGACGAGGCCGACGCGGCCCGCGAGGCGGGCCTCGCGCATAACGAGCACATCAAGATCGCGAGCGGCTTCCTGCGCGGCACCCTGGCGGATGGCCTGCTCAAGCATGCCACCGGGGCGATCTCCGAGGATGACGGCCAGCTCGTGAAGTTCCACGGGATGTACCTGCAGGACGATCGCGACCTGCGCCCCGAGCGTACCAAGAAAAAGCTCGACAAGGCCTACAGCTTCATGATCCGCCTGCGCATTGCCGGCGGCGTCGTGACGCCCAAGCAATGGCTCGTCCTCGACAACATCGCCACCACCTACGCCAACGGCACGTTGCGGGCGACGACCCGCCAGACCTTCCAGTATCACGGCGTCATCAAGTCGAACCTCAAGCGGACCATGGCCGCCATCGACGCGGCCCTGCTCGATACCATCGCGGCGTGCGGCGACGTGAACCGCAACGTCATGGCATCGACGAATCCGGCCCAATCGGGTGCCCACAAGGCGGCATACGATCTCGGCAAGGCGATCTCCGACACGCTCCTGCCGAAGACCAATGCCTGGCGCGAGATCTGGCTCGATGGCGAGAAGGTGATCGGCGGCGAACCGGAATTCGAGCCCGTCTACGGCAAGACCTACCTGCCGCGTAAGTTCAAGATCGTCATCGCGGTGCCGCCGTCGAACGAAGTCGACGTCTTCGCCCATGATCTCGGCTTCATCGCGATCCTCGACAAGAAGAACAAAGTCACCGGCTGGAACGTCACGGTCGGCGGCGGCATGGGCATGACCCATGGCGAGCCGGACACGTTCCCGCGCACCGCCGATGTGATGCTGTTCTGCAAGCCGGACGAAGCGGTGCGGGTCGCCGAGGCGGTGATGACGGTCCAGCGCGACTGGGGCAACCGCAAGAACCGCAAGAACGCCCGTCTGAAATACACGATCGAGCGCTATGGCCTCGCAGCCTTCCGCGCCGAGGTGGAGAAGCGCTTCGGCAAGCCCCTCTCCGACCCGAAGCCCTTCACCTTCACGGGCAACGGCGACCGCTTCGGCTGGACCGAGGGTGACGATGGCCGCCACCACCTGACCCTCTACGTCCCATCGGGCCGCATCAAGGACGATCTCGGCGACGGGCCGAAGCTCCTGGCGGGCCTCCGCCGGATCGCGGAGATCCACGAGGGCGACTTCCGCCTCACCGGCAACCAGAATGTCATCATCGCCAACGTGCCGTCCGAGAAGCGTGCGGAGATCGAGGCGCTGGTGGACGAGTACGGGATGCAGAAGGGCGCCAGTGCCCTGCGTCGCAATTCCATCGCCTGCGTCGCCCTGCCGACCTGCGGATTGGCGCTCGCCGAGAGCGAACGCTACCTGCCGGACCTGATGACGGAACTGGAGGAGAGCCTCGCCTCGCATGGGCTGCAGGACGACGAGATCACGATCCGCATGACCGGCTGCCCCAATGGCTGCGCCCGGCCGTTCATCGCCGAGATCGGCTTCGTTGGTCGCGGCCCGGAGCGCTACCATCTCTATCTCGGTGCCGCCTTCGATGGTTCGCGCCTCGGCAAGCTCTACGCCGAGGACGTCAGCAGCTCCGAGATCAGGACCATCCTCGATCCACTCTTCGCGGCCTATGCGCAGGGCAAGACGGCGGGCGAGCGCTTCGGCGACTTCCTCATCCGCGCCGGCTATGTCGAGAAAACCTTCAACGGACCGGACTTCCATACGAAGACCGGCGCCCTGAAGGCTGTTGCCTGAACCGACCTTCCTCCGTGCATTGCTTCGCCAATGTTGCAGTGCACGGGGATTTGTCTTTACGGCCAAGCTCAGGTGGGGACCGAATATAAGTTCGAGACGCCTGAACTCTGACGCGGCTTAGCGGTTGATCTGGAGATTCGACCGGAGGCTGCGATGGCCAAGCACGAAATCCTGAATTTCTTCGAACATCGCCGCGACGGCGCCTGGATCTGCGTGAAGCCCTTCACGCTGACGACGAAGCAGACGAGCGTCGATATCCGGCAGGGCATGCGGTTCGATTACGGCAAGCGTGTCGGCGGCGTGGACCTGGCCGAGTATCTGGAACAGCTCGGATCGCAGTTCGGCTCGTAAACGCACGCCCGCGAGCCGGCCGCGATATGAGCGTCCGCTTCGGCCACGGCCCATGTGTATCGTGAGCCCGACGTTCGTTATTGCAGTCCTCTTCGACCCATCTCTTCGCGGGAACGCCGACGGTCCCGGCCTCCTGTCCGGAATGTCGTATCACTGACGGCGCGTAGGCCGCCCCGCAATCGTGGATCGTCGCCGTCAGCGATCCCTGGGCGGTAAAGACACGAGTGGCTCCGGACATCCCACGCGGTGTCCCGACGTGCGCCGGCCACCACCTCAAATCCATCGTTCATGATGGTCCGATGAGACCTTCCGCCGACCTCACCGTTTCTTGGATGAGCCGCTTCGATTTAGCGCTGGGATCATTCCTGCGCCGTTCATCTGTTCCGTGCGATGATCCACTGTTCAACGCCGTGTTTTTGACGGCTGGAGGCAGGAGATTTAGGGTCCGTTTATGACAATCACCGTCGACCCGTTGCAGGCGAGCCTGGAAGACGCGGCCCCCACGACACGATGCAGGATTCTGGCGACGGCCGAGCGTTTCTTTCGCGAGATCGGCTACCAGAAGACCACCGTCTCCGACATCGCCAAGACGCTCCGGATGAGCCCGGCCAATGTCTATCGGTTCTTCGAATCGAAGAAAGCCATCAACGAGGCGGTGGTCGAACGCGTCACCCGTGAGGTCGAGGCGCTGATCGCGGGCATTGCCGTGGCTCCCGGCCTCAGCGCGGACCAGCGGGTCGCGGAAATCATCCGGGAGCTTCACCGCGACTGTATCGAGCGCTGCAAGGACAACCCGCGCATCCATGAGATGGTGGAAGCCGCCATGACGGAGAGTTGGGGGGTGTGCCGGCACCATATCGACCGGATCGGCGCGGCATTGGAGCGGGTGGTGACGGACGGCGTCCGCAGTGGCGAGTTCCAGGTCGAGGATCCCGCGACCACCGCCGCGTGCCTGCACGTGGCGATCACGCGCTACTGCCATCCCGTCCTGGTGAGCCAATACCCCAATGCGCCGGCGCCACCCATCGACGCGATGATCGCCTTCCTGTTGCGGGCGCTCCACGAACCCGCCGGGACCACCACCCCGGTCAAGGCCAGGGAACCGGCCGAGCCGCTGTAGCGCGCCGAGATCATCAGCCCATCTCGGCGAGGATCGCCTGCGCCGCGGCGCGAGGATCGGCGCTCTGGGTGATCGGCCGGCCGACGACGATGTGATCGATCCCCACCGCCATGGCGGCCGCCGGCGTCAGAACGCGCTTCTGGTCGCCGAGATCGTCACCTGCCGGGCGGATGCCGGGCGTCACGATCAGCCGCGACGGGCCGATGGCGGACCGTACGGAGGCTGCTTCGACGGCACTGCAGACGATGCCGCCGATCCCGGCCTCGGCCGCCTGCCTTGCGCGCAAAGCCACCAGATCCGCGATGGGCATGGCGTAGCCCGCCTCGTCCGCGTCGGCCTGATCGTAGGAGGTGAGCACGGTGACGCCGAGGATCGTCGGCCCGCCCCGGCCGGCACCCCGAACGGCGGCGCGCATGGTCTGCGGATAGGCATGGACGGTGAGGAAGGTCGCGCCGAGGTCGGACAGCGCCCGGACGCCATCTTCCACGGTATTGCCGATATCGTGCAGCTTCAGGTCGATGAAGACCTTCAGGCCCGCTCGCGAAAGCCGCTGCACCAGGGGAAGGCCACCGGAATAGGCCAGCCGGTACCCGATCTTGTAGAAGGTCGCGGCATCGCCGATGCGGTCCACTAGCGCCTCGGCCTCGGCCGCGCTCGGCAGGTCGAGGGCGACGATGAGGCGGTCTCGCGGATCGAAGGCGGCGTGGGACATGGAGGGCTCCGGGGGATCGGGTGACGGATCGCCGCCACGGCGCTCCATGTCAACGCGGGCGGCCCGGTCACCCACGCGTCATCACCCGGGAAACCTCCTCCTTCAGCACCGGCAGCAATTCGGCCTCGAACCACGGATTGGTCCGGAGCCAGCCGTTGTTCCGCCAGGACGGGTGCGGCAAGGGAAGCACGCGCGGCCGGCGCGGCTCATCGAGAATGGTTCGCCAGTTGCGCACCATGGCGGTGAGCCCGCCCTCGACCCGGCCGAGATGCCAGGCTTGCGCGTATTGGCCGATGACCAGGATGAGCTCCATCTCGGGCAGGCCCTCGAACAGCGTATCCCGCCAGCGTTCGGCGCATTCACGGCGCGGCGGCTTATCGCCCCCCTTCGCGTCGAGGCCAGGGAAACACGCCCCCATGGGCACGATGGCCAGCCGGCTGGCGTCGTAGAAATCCGGCTCGGACAGGCCGAGCCACGACCTCAGGCGGATGCCGGACGGATCCATGAACGGGACACCGCTCTTGTGCGCCCGGTTCCCCGGAGCCTGGCTGGCGATGCAGAGACGCGCCGAACTCGAGCCCTGGACGATGGGTTTAGGCTCCTGCGGCAGGGGCGCGCCATAGAGCGGCGCGTCGCGGCACAGGCGGCAGGCGCGGAGGGACGCGGCGATCGATTCGAAGGAGGTCATGCGTCGTGACAGGTAGTATGAACAGGGGATCCTGGGAGTACGGGACGTGGGAACGAGAGGCCGCACCCCGCGCTTGAATCGTCTGAGGAGCCCACGACGACGGCCTCCCCCACGAGCATGCCCTACCGAGAAACACAGGGAGTACCCCATGGCCTTCATCACCGCGCAGGATGGCACCGGCCTCTACTACAAGGATTGGGGTCACGGGCGGCCCGTCGTGTTCCTCCACGGTTGGCCCCTCGACGCGGATATGTGGGAATATCAGATGGTACCCGTGGCCGAGGCGGGCTTCCGGACCATCGCGTATGACCGCCGTGGGTTCGGACGCTCGGAGCAGCCGTGGCAGGGCTACGATTACGATACGTTCGCCGACGACCTGAAGGCGGTGCTGGACGCGCTCGACCTCACCGACGTGACCCTGGTCGGCTTTTCCATGGGGGGCGGAGAGGTAGTGCGCTACCTGTCGCGGCACGGCAGCGACCGGATCTCCCAGGCGGTCCTGATCTCGGCGGTGACGCCGATGATGCTGAAGACCCCGGACCATCCCGACGGCGTGGATGCCGGCGTGTTCGAGGAGATCATCGACGGGCTGAGGATGGACCGGCCGTCCTTCCTCGCCAATTTCAACAAGGGATTCTTCGGTGCCGGCATGTTCACCTCGCCGGCATCGCCCGAGATGATCGCCTGGGCCGGCCAGGTCGCCATGCTGGCCTCTCCCAAGGCCACCATCGCCTGCGTGAAGGCCTTCTCCGAGACCGATTTCCGTCCCGACATGGCGAAGGTGACGGTGCCCTGCCTGATCATCCATGGCGATGCCGACCAGACGGTGCCGATCGACGTCACCGGAAAGGTCGCGGCCTCAGCCGTGCCGAGCGCGGAATTCGAGATCTACGAGGGGGCTCCACACGCGATCCCGCTCACCCATCACGAGCGTCTGACGACGGACCTCATCGACTTCCTGAGGCGCTGACGCCGCCGCGACTGGCGGAGGCCCGCTCTCGATCGGGCTCAGACCCCCTTCAACCCGCTCAGGTCGAGGGGCAGCGAGCGCAGCCTCTGGCCCGTCGCGGCAAAGATCGCGTTCGAGATCGCCGGGGCGATGACGGGCACGCCCGGCTCGCCGATGCCGGTCGGGGCAACGTCGGAGGCCACGATATGGACCTCCACCACCGGCATCTCGCTCATGCGCGTCGGCTCGTAGGCGTCGAAGTTCTTCTCCTGCACCACCCCGTCCGTCAGCGTGATCCTGTTGCGCAGCACGGAGGAGAGCGCGAAGCCCACAGACCCCTCCACCTGGGCGCGGATCACGTCGGGGTTGACGGCGATGCCCACATCCACCGCCGCGACGATGCGGTTGACCTTCACATGGCTCCCATCCGCCGTGATGTCGGCCACCATCGCCACGTAGGAGCCGAAGGATTCGTGCGCCGAGATGCCGAGGCCCTGCCCCTTGCCGCTACTGCGCTTGGCCCAATCCGCCTTCTCGGCGGCGAGCTTCAGGACGGCGGAGAGGCGCGGCGCGCCGCCGAGCATCCCGAGGCGGTAAGCCAGCGGGTCGGCCCCTGCGGCATGGGCCAGCTCGTCGATGAACACCTCCATCGCCTGCGCCGTATGGGTGTGGCCCACCGAGCGCCACCACAGGACGGGAACGCCCTCACGGGCGTTATGGACCTCGAACCGGTAGGCCGGGATGGCGTAGGGCGTGTCCGATGCGCCCTCGACGGTGGTGGAATCGACGCCGTTCTTGACCAGCATCGCCTCGAACGGCGAACCGATCATGATCGATTTGCCCACCATCCGGTGCTGCCAGCCGGTGACGGCGCCCTTGGCGTCGATCCCGGCCTTGAGGGTGTGGAGCACCATCGGGCGGTAATAGCCGCCCGCCATGTCGTCCTCGCGGGTCCAGACCAGATGGACCGGTGCCTTGCCGCCGGTCGCCTTCATGATGGAGGCCGCCTCGGCGATGTAATCGGCCGTCGGCGTCGCCCGTCGCCCGAACGATCCGCCGGCCCATTGGGTGTGCAGCCTGACCTTTTCGGCCGTCACGCCGAGGGTCGCGGCGGCGACCGCCTGTTCGATCGTCTGGAATTGCAGGCCGGCATAGATGTCGTAGCTGCCGTCGGATGCGCGCTCGATCGTGGCGTTCAGCGGCTCCATGGCGGCGTGGGCGAGGTAGGGGAAGGTGAATTCCGCCTCGATGACCTTGGCCGAACCGGCGAGAGCGGCGGCGGGATCGCCCTTCTCCGACGCGACGATTCCGGGGCGCTTGGCCGTCTCGCGATACTCGGCGAGGATCGTGTCCGAGGAGCGCTTCTCCGCAGCGCTCTCATCCCAGGTGACCGAGAGAGCGTCGCGGCCCTTCATGGCCGACCACGTATCCTTGGCGAGAACGGCGACGCCCGTGGGGATCGTCACCACGTCGATGACGCCCGGCACCGCCCGCGCGGCCTTGTCGTCGACCTTCGATACAATGCCGCCGAAACGCGGGGCATGCGCCACCACCGCCGTCACCTGGCCCGGCCGGCGGATGTCCATGGAATAGATCGCAGTGCCGTCGGTCTTGGCAGCGGAGTCGAGGCGCGGACGCTTCTTGCCGATATGGACCCATTGGCTCGGGTCCTTCAGCTTCGGCTGCTGTGGCACGGGCACCGCCGCGGCGGCTTCCGCCAGGGCGCCGAACCGCTCCTCGCGCTTCGAGGCGAGATGGCTGACCGTGCCGTTCGAGACCGTGATCTCGGAGGCCGGGACGGACCATTTCTCGGCCGCCGCGGTGACGAGCATCGCGCGGGCGGCGGCACCGGCCTTGCGAAGCTGGAACCAGGAATTGGCCACGGCGGTCGAACCGCCGGTCCCCTGGATCGGCCCCATCAGAAGGTTGTTGTAGAGCTTCGCATCGGCGGGTGCGAAGGCCACGCGCACGCGCGACCAGTCGGCATCGAGTTCATCGGCCAGGATGGTGGCGAGACCCGTCGTATTGCCCTGCCCCATATCCAGATGCTTGATCAGTACGGTGACGGTGTCATCGGCGGCGATCCGCACAAAGGCGTTGGGTTGAGCGGGGGCTGAGGAGAGGTCGGGCCCGGCCGCCGCGCGCACCGGCTTGGCGGGGTCGAGGGTGAAGCCGATCACCAGGGCGCCGGCCGCGACGCCGGCTCCGCCAAGGAAGGCGCGGCGCGACGGACGGGGGGCGGCCGCCTCGGATTTGGTCTGACGGACCTTCAGCATGGCTTCCTCCAGGGCGACGACGGCGGGCATTGCATGGGTTCAGGAGTGTGCCGGCCCTTGGGCCGGCCTTCGGTGCGGATCAGGCGAGGGAGCGCGCGGCCTCGTGGATCGCGGCGCGGACACGCTGATAGGTGCCGCAGCGGCAGATGTTGCCATCCATGGCACTGTCGATCTCGGCGTCGCTCGGCTTCGGCGTGGTCGAAAGCAGACCGATGGCCGACATGATCTGACCCGATTGGCAATAACCGCACTGGACCACATCGAGGCCGCGCCACGCGGTCTGGACCGCCTCCGCCACCCGCCCGGACACACCCTGGATCGTCGTGATCTTCGCCTCGCCCACATCGCCGATGCGGGTCTGGCAGGAGCGGACGGGCTGACCGTCGAGATGCACCGTGCAGGCGCCGCATTGAGCGATGCCGCACCCATATTTCGTACCGGTCTTGCCCAGATGATCGCGCAACGCCCAGAGGAGCGGCATGTCGGGATCGGCATCGACTTCATGCGACGCACCGTCGACATTCAGCTTCAGCATGACATCTCTCCGACTTTAAGTTCGACTACTTCTAAGTACTGAATCGACCTGGGAAATGTGCGCTTTCGCACACCAGGCGGGCAGCCGGATCGGGGCCTGCATAGGTGCCAGCGGAGTGAAGCCACGCGATTTAGAGACAAGTGTTCGGATCGCGGCAGGCCGTTCTTAACGTATCTGGCGCACCTTGTCCTTGTCGCTGCACCGACAGGCCGAGGTCCTTTCGACCTCCGTTTTCCCTCGCAAGATCCCCAAGACGGTGATGTCGGACCTGACAGCGGAGATGGTTCAGCGTGGACGCGGTCCTTCGGCACCGGAATCCGTTCGCCGCCGCAAAGTGGCCCGAGACATCCGTTCTGCACGCGAGCGGCTGACCTCGACGAACGGGCTCGAACGCGCTTTCGATTACGAGCTGCTCCGGATCTACGCCGAGTACCGCTCGGGGGCCGGGCTGACCCATGCCGTCCTGGGCCTCGTCATCGCCGGGGCGTCCTCCCTGTGGGTGCCGATTCCCGTCGCCCTGTCCTGGGCCGTCTGCCTGATCTGCGGCGTCGGCCTCTCGATGGGATTGACCAAACATTTCCTCCGGCAATCGGCGGACACCGTCTCGGTGAGACGCTGGCGCAGCGCCTTCATGTTGAGCGAGATCGTCCAGAGTTCGGCATGGGCCCTGATGATCCTCGTGGCCGCGCCCAGCGCCCGCATTTTCGTACTGTTCGGCCTCGTCATCGCCGCCGCGGTGGCCGCGATGCTGGCGGCGACCCTGCCCGCCGCCGCCGCCGCCGCGCTGCTCCCGCTGATCCTGGCGGCGCTCTCCCTGCTGGCGTTCTCGCAGGACATGGACACGATCCTGCTCGTCACCATGGTGGTCGGATCGCAGATCTTCTTCCTCGGGCTCGCCCGCCGCGTCTACGCGTCGGCCGTGGGGGCGCTGAAATCGCAGGCGGAGAAGGACGCGATCTTCATCGAACTCGAACAGGCGAAGGGCAATTCCGACGAGGCGCGGCGACGCGCCGAGGAGGCCAATCTCGCCAAGTCACGTTTCCTCGCGACCATGAGCCATGAATTGCGGACGCCGCTGAACGCCATCCTGGGGTTCTCGGAGGTGATGAAGAACGAGGTTTTCGGCGCCCACGTGGCTCCGTCGTACAAGGAATATGCCGGCGACATCCACGATAGCGGGATGCACCTGCTCAACCTCATCAACGAGATCCTCGACCTGTCGCGCATCGAGGCAGGGCGCTACGAGCTCAACGAGGAGGCGATCCAGCTCGCCCATGCGGTGGACGAGTGCCGCCACATGGTCGCCTTGCGGGCGCGTGGAAAGGGTCAGGCCTTCCACGAATTCATCGATCCCGCCCTCCCCCGCATCTGGGCGGACGAGAGGGCCTTGCGCCAGATCGTGCTCAACCTCCTGTCCAACGCGGTGAAATTCACGCCGCCAGGCGGCGACATCACGATCAAGGTCGGGTGGACCGCGTCGGGCGGGCAATATGTCAGCGTGAAGGATAGCGGGCCGGGCATTCCCGAGGACGAACTCGGCACGGTCATGTCGTCCTTCGGTCGCGGCTCCCTGGCGATCAAGACCGCCGAACAGGGGTCGGGTCTCGGCCTGCCCATCGTGAAGGGGCTGGTCGACCTGCATGGCGGCAACTTCCACCTGAAGTCGAAGCCGCGCGAGGGGACGGAGGTCGTCGTGATCTTCCCGGCGAGCCGCGTGATGGACACGCTGCCGGCCCTCAACCTCCCCGAGGAGGCGGATTCGGGGACGACCCTGCGCGGCCGCCGAAGCGCGGCCCGCGCAGCCTGAACCGGGCTGGAGCCGCGCGAAGTCGAGATCCGCGCGGCGGGTCGCGCCGGTTTATGCCTCGCTGCGCCCCGATACTCCCGCCTGGGCGAAGGTCGCCATGTCGCGATGGCAGGCGAGCGCGCCTTTCAGGAGACCGATGGCGAGGGCGGCGCCCGACGCTTCGCCAAGCCGCATGCCGAGAGCCAGCAGCGGCACCAGTCCGAGGCGTTCCAGAACCTCCGCATGGGCCCCCTCCGCCGAGACATGGCCGGCGAGGCAATGGTCCAGCATCGTGGGATCGATGGCGTGGAGGATCGCTGCGGCCGACGTCGCCACATAGCCGTCGATGACCACGGGGATGCGTTGCATCCGCGCCGCCAGGATGGCGCCGGCCATCGCGGCGATCTCGCGGCCTCCGAGGCGCGACAGCACCTGAAGCGGGTCGTCGAGATGGCCGGAATGGAAGGCCAAGGCGGCCTCCACGGCCGCGACCTTGCGCTCGATCCCGGCCGCATCGACACCGGTGCCACGCCCGACCCAATGCGCCGCCTCGCCACCGTAAAGCGCCGCGTAGATGGCCGCCGCGATGGTGGTGTTGCCGATTCCCATCTCGCCGAGGCCGAGGCAATCCGTGCCGGCGGCGATGGCCTCCATCCCGAAGGCCATGGTGGCGACGCATTCCTTCTCGGTGAAGGCCGGCCCTTCGCAGATGTCGCCGGTGGGAAGGTCGATGGCGAGGTCGAAGACCTTGAAGCCGAGGCCGTAAGCGGCACAGAGCTGATTGATCGCGCCGCCGCCCGCCGCGAAATTGTCGAGCATCTGGCGGTTCACCTCCGCCGGGAAGGCGGAGACACCGCGCTTGGTGACCCCGTGGCTGGCGGCGAAGACGCAGACGAGGGGGCGGTCGAGGCTGGGCTGGCCCTTGCCCTGCCAGGCCGCGAGCCATTCGACGAGGTTCTCGAGGCGACCCAGCGCACCGGCCGGCTTCGTCAGCAGCGCATCCCGCTCGCGCACCATCGCGACGGCATCCCGGTCCGCGCCCGGCACGGAGGCGATCAGGCGGCGGATGTCGGAGAACGGCGTCTGGTCGGAATGATCGTGGGTCGGGGGTGTCTGGGTCATCGCGCGAAACTTGCCTTGGGTCTCGGCGCGTCCGGTATGGCGGCCTGCCTGTGGGGCGAGCTATAACCAACGGGGCGCGAACGGTGAAGGCAGGCCTCCATGACACAAGGCCGGGATCTGGAACCGGAAGACACGTTTCCGGGCGCTTCGTTGGCCTACGATCTCGCTATGTGCCTGCGGTTCTATTCGAGGCTACCGGTGCCGCGCCTTCCCGGCGAGGGCGACCCGCATCGCTTGCCCGACTTCCGCACCCTGCCGCGGCTGCTGCCAGTGGCGGGTCTCATCCTCGCCCTGCCCTCCGCGCTGATCCTGCTCGTCGCCTGGGGGCTGGATCTCGGGCCGTTCCTGGCGGCGACCCTGGCCGTGGCGGCGGGGACGCTGGTGACGGGGGCGCTGCACGAGGACGGTCTCGCGGACGTGGCGGACGGGTTCGGCGGCGGCACGACGCGCGAGCGCCGCATCGAGATCATGCGCGACAGCCGGATCGGCGCCTATGGCGGCGTCGCCCTCGTCCTGACCCTCGCCCTGAGGATCGGAGCATTCGCGACCCTTCTCGATCGCACCGGGGCCATGGCGGCGATGGCCCTGCTGCTGGCCGCGTCCCTTTCGCGCAGCGCCGCGCTCGCGCCGATGGTGCTGCTCGGCCCCGCCCGTCCCGGCGGGGCGGGCGCGTCGGTGGGCGTGCCCGATCGCCGGACCATCGCAATCGTCGCGTCTCTTACCCTCGTCTTCGTCGCGATTGGCTGGATCGCCGGCTTGCCCGTCCTCGGGATGGTGCTGATGCCCGCCCTGGCGCTGGGAGCATCCCTCAGCCTCACCGCCCTGGCCCGCGCCAAGATCGGCGGCCAGACCGGCGACGTCATCGGAGCCTGCCAGCAGGTGGCGGAGATCGCGGCGCTTCTCGGCCTCGTGGCGACGGTCCCGCGCTGACCATGGCACTTTGGCGCTTGATCGCGACCCACGCCTGAGGGCATGGAACGGCCATGACCCAGCCTGTCGCCCCGAGGGCTTCGAGCCCCTGCACGAAGCTCTGCATTCTCGACGCGGCGACCGGGCTCTGCGAGGGCTGCGGACGCACGCGCGAAGAGATCGGGATGTGGGGCTCGCTGTCGGAGACGAAGCGGCAAGCCATCATGGCGACCCTCGGACATCGCCTCCGCGCCGCTTATCCACAGCGTGGGAAGGCCGTGGCCGGGCCATGATCTACGCCGCCCTCGCGATCCTTCTCGGCATCGTCGCCTTTCTCGTCCTCTCGGATGGTGAGAGCACGGTGGCCGGGCTGGACAAGGACCAGCTCGCACGCCTCGCCTTCAGTGGAACCCTGCTGACGATCTTCCTCGCCGGGTTCTGGCATCGGTTCAGCCAACAGATCGGCACCAACCTGAAGGCGCTGCTGTTCTGGGCCGCCCTCACCGTCGCCCTGGTCGCGGGCTACGCCTACAAGGAGGAGGCCGGGGATGTCGGCAATCGCCTTGTCGGGACGCTGCGGCCCGGCAGCGCCGTGACGTCTGGCGATGGAAGTGTCACGGTCAACCGCCGGGCGGACGGGGCTTTCTCCGTGCGGGCAGAGGTGAACGGCCGTGCCCAGGTCTTCCAGTTCGATACGGGCGCGAGTTCCGTCGTGCTCACGGCGGAGAACGCGGCCGCCATCGGGATCGCGCCGCCGGAATCCGACTTCTCGATCCGGGTCTCGACCGCCAACGGCACCGCGATGGCCGCCCCCGTCTATCTCGACAGCCTCACCGTGGGCACGATCACCGAACGGCGTGTCTCGGCCCTGGTGAGCCGCCGCGGCGCATTGTCGGGCAACCTCCTCGGGATGAGCTTTCTCGACAGGCTCGGCTCCTACGAGGTGCGGGGCGACCGGCTGGTATTGCGCCCGGTCCGATAGGGTGGCCCGCGCGATATCGACTTGAGCCCTGGTTTCGCGTCAGCCGTTCGAGGATGCGGACGCGCTCGACGGCGGGAATGCGTAGCGAAGGTAGGCCCGGACGAAGTCGGGCATCGACCCGGGGTCGATCTCGTCGCTGGACGCGACCGTGATGAAACCAGCCAGTTCCGGCTCGATCTCGGCGAGGCGATGGCGCTCCATGTCCTGCCGCAGTGTGTTTGCCTGATCGGGGAACGTCACGGGTCGCAGAAACGCCGCCTGGCTCTTTCCGCGAAGCAGAAGCCATCGGTTCCGCGCACCGGCCGGAAGTGCCATGCCGGTCTCCTCGACGAACTCGCGCTCCGCGCTGCCGGCCAGATCGACCGTATCGCCGTCACGCACGTCGTCGAGATCCGGCGTGCCGCAGGGGAAATAAGCCTGCCCGGCATTGGCCGTGTGAGCGCCCATGACACCGAGAAGCACGGCGCCATCCGACCCGTGAGGGGCAATGGCCGCGAAGGCGTTCAGCACGGTCGGGTCGGGCGAGCCCAGGTCCTTGTAGGTGATGAAGCTCGCGTAGGACGTCTCGAACAGCTCGACGGAACAGGATGCCCCTTCGAGCCGGCACGATCTCGCGAGGAGGACGCGTCCGTCGAACAGCCCGGACCGCGCGGCGCAGCGGCGACGCCAGTTCTCGGAGATGAGAGCCGCGTTGTCCCGCGCCCATTCCCATGCGAACGGCACCAGACGTGCCGTCACCCCCTCGATCCGCGTGAGGGTGAAGCCGTCAGACAAGCAAGGTCCCCTCGCTCATCACTACGGCCGAACCACCGATCTCGACGGATTGGAGGGCTCCGGATTCGATGACCAGTTGGAGCGCGATCTCGCTCGGTCGGCCCATGGCGACCCCCTGGCGGATCAGGACATCGTGCTCGCCGTCACCGAGAGGCTCGAACTCCATCATCACGCCGGCAAAGGCCGCGGCGGCGGACCCCGTCGCCGGGTCCTCCATCACGCCGAGATGCGGCGCGAACATCCGGGTCTGGAAGCGGAGGCCGAGGCCTTCCGGGTCGACGGCGTAGAGGTAGAGCGCCGTCTGAGGATCCAGCGTAGAGAAGGCGGCGAGGTTCACACGTGCCGCGTCGAGTTTCGCCCGCGTATTGACCGGCACGAACAGGAAAGCCGGCCCTGCCGTTTGCCGGCTCGGCACGTGGCGCCCAAAGCCGATATCCTGCGTCTCCAACCCGATCATCTGCGCGAGGAGCGTCGCGTCCGGTCCCTCGCCATCGTATTGCGGCAGGATCGGGAGCTTGAAGCGCCCACGGCCGCGCCCCTCGCCGGCCTCAACGACGCAGGCCACGGTGCCGATCGTCTCTTCGAGACCGAAGGCGGTGGCGTCGGTGAGTCCGGATTTCGCATCGTGCAACGCCAGCAGGATCGCCGCCCCGAGCGTCGGGTGGCCGGCGAACGGAAGCTCGCGCGTGGGCGTGAAAATGCGGAGGCGGGCCTTGTGGCGTGCCTCCGTCGGCGGAAGCACGAACACCGTCTCGGACAGGTTGAACTCGCCCGCGATCCGCTGCATCGCCGCGTCGTCGAGCCCTTCCGAATCCAGCACCACGGCCAGCGGATTCCCGGCAAAGGGCGTGTCGGTGAAGACGTCGAGGGTGACGAAGCGGCGGCTCATCGGCTTTTCCTTTTCGTTGACCATCAGATCGGCTCTACGGGAAACGTCTCGCTGGGTGCCACGAACTCGTCCTGCGCGTCGACGGTGAGGATCTCGCGCGAACCCGCCTCGGCCGTGCGGCGCAGGAGGCCGTAGACCGAAGCACCGGCCATGCCCAAAGCCAAAGCCGCCGAGCCGGTGCGGGCGTAATGGACGAGGAACAGGGCCGCGATGGCGTCGCCCGCGCCGTTCACGTCGAGGTCGAGGCGCGGCGTGCGCAGGCGCCAGAACAGGCCACCCTCCCCCGCCATCAGGTCGATGGACTCGGACGGGGTGTCCTCGGTGACCAGGGACGTCACCAACACGACGCGCGGCCCCAAAGCCTGGATCGCCGCCACCGCGGCCTTGGCCTCGCCGAGTGTGCCGGTAGGCAGGCCCGACAGGAAGTTCAGTTCGAACTGGTTCGGAGTGACGATGTCGGCGGCGGGCAGGGCCTGATCCCGCAGGAATTCAGGGATGCCGGGGCGGACATAGATGCCTCGCCCGGTATCGCCCATCACCGGATCGCAGCAATACAGCGCCTTCGGGTTGGCGCTCCGCACCGCCGCCACGGCCCGCACGATGGCGGTGCCGATATCGGCCGAGCCCATATAGCCGGACAGGACGCCGTCGCATTGCCCGAGCATGCCGCGCTCCGCGATGCCGAGCACGAGGTCCTCGATCATCGGCCCATCGAATACACGGCCGCGCCAGGCGCCGTAGCCGGTATGGTTGGAGAACTGCACGGTATGGATCGGCCAGACCTCGACGCCGAGCCGCTGCATCGGGAACACCGCCGAGGCATTGCCCACATGGCCGAAGGCGACGTGCGACTGGATCGATAGAATTCTCATCGGCGTATTCGGCCTTGCTTCGACGGGTGCGAGCGCGACGGGCAGCGTCGTAGCCGGTTTTGTCCCACGGTGCATTCACAACCGACGTGAGGCCCCCCTCGTGACGAGATCGACTCTTGCCGGAATCGCGGCCTTCCCGCACATCGGGCGCGACGAGCAGGGGCATCCATGGATTTCGAAGCGCTGAAGACCACGATCCTGACCTTCGTGGAGACGCACAAGGAATGGGCACCCCTCATCATCGCGGTGCTCGCCTTCTGCGAATCGCTGGCCTTCCTGTCGATCCTGGTCCCCGCCACGGTGCTGCTGGTGGCCATCGGCGCGCTGATCGGTGCCAGCGGTATCCCGTTCTGGCCGATGGTGATCGCGGGCGGTATCGGCGCCGGGCTCGGTGATTGGGTGTCCTACGAGATCGGCCGCTACTTCCAGCACGGCGCCAAGTCGATCTGGCCGATGAGCCGCTATCCGCAGATGGTCGCCAAGGGCGAGGATTTCTGCCGGCGCTACGGCGCCTGGGGCATCGTCATCGGCCGGTTCATCGGCCCGGCCCGCGCGGTGGTGCCGCTCATCGCCGGGATGTTCGAGGTGCCGCGCCTGCCGTTCCAGCTGGCCAATTGGAGTTCGGCCTTCGTCTGGGCCTTCGTCTGGCTCGCGCCGGGCGCGGGCGTCATCAGCTTCTTCAACTCCTGACGCCGCATGCGCCGGTTCCCGCCCGAACGCATCGTCTGCCTGACCGAGGAAACCGTCGAGACCCTCTATCTGCTGGGTCAGGAGGACAGGATCGTCGGCGTGTCCGGCTATGCCGTGCGGCCTGCCCGCGTCCGCAAGGAGAAGCCGCGCGTCTCGGCCTTCACCAGCGCCGACCTGCCGAAAATCCTCGCCCTGCAGCCGGATCTCGTCCTCGCCTTCTCCGACATGCAGGCCGAGATCGTCGCCGACCTCGCCCGCGCCGGAATCTCGGTCCATCTCTTCAACCAGCGCGACGTCGCCGGCTGCCTCGCGATGATCCGTACCGTGGGCGCTTTGGTCGGCGCCGGCGAGAAGGCCGACGCGCTGGCCCAGGGTTACGCCCACCGCCTCGGCGCCGCCGCCCTCGACAATGCCGGCCCGCCCCGCCTGAAGGTCTATTTCGAGGAATGGGACGAGCCGATGATCTCTGGCATCGGCTGGGTCTCCGAACTCATCGGCTATGCCGGCGGCGACGACGTCTTTCCCGACCTCGCCCGCCAGCCGGCGGCCAAGGACAGGATCGTCACCTCCGAACAGGTGATCGCCGCGCAGCCTGACGTCATCCTCGCCTCGTGGTGCGGCAAGCGGGTGAACATGGCGCGGATCCGCGAGCGGCCGGGCTGGGATGTGATCCCCGCCGTGGCGGCGGGACGTATCCACGAGATCAAGTCGCCTCTGATCCTGCAGCCCGGGCCGGCGGCGCTGACCGACGGGTTCGACGCGATCCGCGCCGCACTGGCGGGCGGGCAGGCTGCCGCAGGTGACAAGGGCGGGCCGACCTGATTCCCTGGCGGACCAGTCGATTCGAGACCGCACTCTCCCCAAGCGACGCCATCCCCAAGCGAAGCCATTCCCAAGCGAAGCAATGTCAGCAGCCCTCGCCCATCTCGTTCTGCCGCCGGACCGCCGGCAATCGGCGACCGCGCTCCAGGTCCAGCGCGGGGTCCGCCGGCTGTTCGCCGACCTCGGCCATGTGACGATCCCGGAATTCTCCCTCGCCAATGGCAGGCGGGCGGACATCATCGCCCTGTGCCCGGCCGGCCGGCTGACCATCGTGGAGATCAAATCCAGCGTCGCCGACTTCCGCGCCGACAAGAAGTGGCCGGATTACCGGGACTATTGCGACCGCTTCTATTTCGCCGTTCCCGATTCCCTCCCCGAAGGACTGACGCCCGACGAGGCCGGGCTGATCATCGCCGACGGTTACAGCGCCGCGATCCTGCGCGACCCGGTCGACCATGTGCTGAGCGGCGCCCGCCGCAAGGCGGTGACCCTGCGCTTCGCCCATTCCGCCGCACGGCTGCTTCACTCGCTCGCCGATCCTGGCGCGGTGCGGGAGGGGGCGCTTTAACCAAGCAGGAAGCTGCCCCAGTCTTGTCAGCCAGTTTCCCCCGGGATCGGCCTACCGCCCGCTTCGCCGCGCCGAGACCAGCGCCAGGGCGGCGAGATCCTTGTCGCCGTCGCCGTGGCTGACGGCGTCGATGAGGTTGTCGCGCAGCACGCTGGCGAAAGGCATCGGTACGCCGGCCTGACCCGATGCCGCGAGGGCGAGGCCGATATCCTTGAGCCCGAGCCTCAGACCGAAGCCCGGCGGTTCGTAGCGCCCGGCGGCGATGGATGCGCCGTAGCCCTTGTAGACCGGCGAGGCGAACAGCGTGTTGGTGAGAAGGTCGAGGAGATCGGCACCGGCGACGCCATGCCCTTCGGCGAAGGCGGCGGCTTCGCCCATGGCCTCGATGGCCGCGATCAGCATGAAATTGCCCGCGAGCTTCACCGCATTGGCCCGATACGGCTCGGTTCCGAAGGGCCAAGTCTTCGTACCGAGGGCGCCGAGCAGCGGTTGCGCCAGCGCGATGACGGCCGGGTCTCCGGCGACGACGATGTTCAGGGCACCGTTCTGTGCCACGTCCGGCCTGCCGAAGACGGGGGCGGCGATATAGGGCACGCCGGCCCGCTCGTGGATTGCGGTGAGCTCCTGCGCGAGCGCCACCGAGATCGTGCTCATGCTGAGATGCAGGCCGGGCCGCGTGCCGGAATCGAGAAGTCCGCCCTCCACGATCACCGAACGCAGGGCCGCGTCGTCGGCGAGCATGGTGATCGCCGCATCCCCGGTGAAGGCGTCCGCTGCACTACGCGCGACTGTCACCCCATCGAGACCGTCGGCGGCGGACGCGGTCCGGTTCCAGACCCTCACCCGGTGACCGCCCCGGACGAGGCTCTGCACCATGCCTCGGCCCATCCGGCCCAACCCGATCACGCCGACATCCATCCGAGGGCTCCCTGTGTTCGTCCCGGTTCAATGGCCGTTGAGAAATTCGATCATCGTGGCGTTGAAGCGATCGGTCGCTTCCATATGGACGAGGTGGCCGACACCCTCGAAGACGACTGCGCGCCCGTCCGGCATCCGGGCCGCCAGGCTCTTGGCATGGCCGGCATTGTCGCCCATGGCGGCACGCAGGTTCTCGGGTGCGAAGGGCTTGCCCGGTGCGTTGCGATCGTTTGCGCCCATGATGAACAGGGTCGGCGCGGCGATCAGCGGGATCTCGTGCACCACCGGCTGGCCCCAGATGATCTGGTAGGAATTGACGAAGGATTGGAGCCAGCGCGGATATTCGCCCGAACCCTTCACGCGCTCGCGGATCGCTACGAAGGGCTCGATCGCCGTGGAGGGCAGCGACAGCGCGTAATTCGTCATCAGCTGGCGCCGGTAGACGTCCGCGGTGACACCGCCCTCGATGCGAAGAAGCGTGTCGTTGGAAACGGGCGGGACGGTGAAGCGGTAATCCTCGAGACCGATCGGCGCTTCGAGGACGAGGCTGTTCACCCGGTTCGGCGCGTTTCGGGCAAGTCGGGCAGCCAGCATACCGCCCATGGAATGCGCGACGACATCGACGCGCGGGAGATTGAGCGCATCGAGAAGCGATACGGTTTCCGCCGCCATCACGTCGAAGCTGAACGGTCCCACCGGCTTCGACGATTTGCCGAAGCCGAGCTGGTCGGGGACGACCACGCGGTAGCCCGCCCCCGCCAGGGCACCGATCACCGGCTCCCAGTAACTCGACGGGAAATTGCGGCCGTGCAGCAGCAGAACGGTGCGTCCGTTCGGTGTCCCTGTCGGCGTGACGTCCATATAGGCGAGGCGCTGCCGCTCGTTGTCCCGCGTCAGGTCGAGAAACCAGACGGGGTGGGGATAGGCAAAGCCCTCCAGGCCAATTCCCAGGGGCCCGGCATCGTCGGCTCGCGTGAGAGAAGGCGTGACCGCCAGAAGGAAGCCGAGCAGGAAGGTCGCCAGACGCATGTGATCCCCGGTGGAACGCCTCGATGATGTCTTTGCGATCGATGGGTGACATAGGGCACTTGCCGAAGCGAGCAGGGATCGTTCACGGCTCTGTGCGATGACGCACGAGGCAGACCCTCTCAATAACGGTGGAGCCGGATCGCGGCCCGGCGCGAAACCCATGGATGGTCTGCCGGTGCGAGAGCGCATGCTTGCGCTTCTCGCCATCGGACTCGCCATGACCATGGCGGTACTGGACGGGGCCATCGTCAACGTGGCGCTGCCGGCCATGGCAAAGGATCTCGGGGTCAGTCCCGCTTCCGCGATCTTCGTGGTCAACGCCTTTCAGATCGCCGTGACCGCGTCGCTGCTGCCACTGGCCTCCCTCGGCGACATCCTGGGCTATCGGAAGGTCTATCTCGCCGGCCTCGTCGTGTTCGTCGCGGCCTCCCTGGCCTGTGCGCTGTCGACCTCCCTGCCTGGGCTCATCGTCGCCCGGATCGCCCAGGGGCTCGGTGCGGCCGGCATCATGAGCGTGAACATCGCCCTGGTGCGCTTCATCTATCCGCATCGCATGATCGGCCGGGGGGTCGGCAACGTGGCGCTCATCGTCGCCATGGCCTCGGCGACCGGCCCGACCGTCGCCGCCGCGATCCTCTCGGTGGCGACCTGGCCCTGGCTGTTCCTGGTCAACCTGCCCGTCGGCCTCGTGGCCCTGGCGGTGGCCGCGCGGACTCTGCCGGTGACGCCGGTGAGCGGGGCCCGGTTCGACATCCCGAGCGCGCTCCTCAACGCCCTCACCTTCGGCCTACTCATCATCGGACTCGATGGAATCGGCGAGGCGAATGGGCGCTGGCTCGCCCTTGCCGAGATCGCCGCCGGGCTCGCGGTCGGTACCGTCTTCGTCCTGTATCAGGCCCGGCTCGCGACACCCCTGCTGCCGGTGGACCTGCTGCGCATTCCTGCCTTCGCCCTGTCGATGGTGACCTCCATCGCCTCGTTCGGGGCGCAGATGATGGCCTATGTCGCCCTGCCCTTCTATTTCCAGGACGCGTTGCACCTCTCCGCCACCGAGACCGGTTTCCTGATGACGCCCTGGCCCATCGCCATAGCGATCACGGCGCCGATCTCCGGCCGCCTCGCCGACCGGTACGCGCCGGGTGTTCTCGGCGGAATCGGCTTGGCGCTCATGGCCGGTGGCATCGCGGCGCTGGCTTTGCTCCCCGCCGCCCCAACGCTCGTGGATATCGCCTGGCGGCTGACCGTCTGCGGCATCGGCTTCGGATTGTTTCAGGCACCGAACAACAAGGTGATCGTCACGAGCGCTCCGCGTTCGCGCAGCGGTGGAGCCAGCGGCATGCAATCGACGGCGCGGCTGACGGGGCAATCGCTCGGCGCGGCCCTCGTCGCCGTCATCTTCGGGCTGACCCATGCCAGCGGAACGGAAGTCTCCATCGGGGCAGCGCTCTGGTGCGCCTGCGCCCTGTCAGCGGCCGGTGCCGTCTCCAGCATCCTGCGGCGCCAGCCGACGGGCTGATCCCCCCAAACGCAGCCACCCATCGCCTGAGGCGTTGATCGACGAGGCTGCCAACGGAGGAAGACATTCATGGACATGAATCTGAAGGGGCGGCGCGCCCTGGTGACCGGCTCGACCGGCGGCATCGGCTACGGCATCGCCAAGGCCCTCGCCGAAATGGGCGCCACCGTCGCCGTCAACGGGCGCACACCGGACCGGGTCCGGGCGGCGATCGGGCGCTTGACGGAGGAGACCGGCACGACGGCGTTCATCGCGGCCCCCGGCGATATCGCCACGGCGAGCGGCGCGGAAGCGGTAGTGAAGGGTTTGCCGGAGGTCGATATCCTGGTGAACAACACCGGCATCTTCGAACCGAAGCCGTTCTTCGAGATCCCCGACGGCGATTGGCTTCGCTTCTTCGAGACCAACGTGATGAGCGGCATACGCCTCTCGCGGGCCTACACGCCGGGTATGGTCGAGGCCGGATGGGGGCGGGTCGTCTTCATTTCCAGCGAGTCGGGCCTGAATATCCCGGTCGAGATGGTCCATTACGGCATGACGAAGACCGCGCAGCTCGCCGTGTCACGGGGCCTCGCCGAGACGGTGGCCGGAAGCGGAGTGACCGTGAACAGCGTGCTGCCCGGGCCGACCCTGTCGGAGGGCGTCGCCGACTTCATGGCGAAAATGGCGAAGGATACCGGCGAGGTCGATCTCGACAAGCTGGGACGGGACTTCGTCGCCGAGCACCGCTCGACCTCGCTCATTCGTCGCTTGGCGACGGTCGAGGAGGTCGCCAGCATGGTCGCCTACATCTGCAGTCCGGCCGCCAGCGCCACCAGCGGTGCGGCCCTACGCGTCGATGGGGGAGTGATCCGTCACATCGCCTGAGCGCAATGCTCTCGGGTCGCTAGCGGACGCGCCGAAACTCACAGAGAGCCTGCCCGGCGCCACTCGAGCGCCGGGCCGCACCGGCATCAGGCCGACTTGAGATGGGCAGCGAGGTGCTTGTTCATCTCGAACATCGTGCACTTGTCCTTGCCGAAGACCTTCTTAAGCTTGTCGTCGGCCAGGATCTCGCGCTTGTTCTCGGGATTCTGGAGATTGTGCTTCTTGATGTATTCCCAAACCTTGCTGACGACCTCGCCGCGCGGAAGCGCTGCGGAGCCGACGACGGCCGCGAGTTCCTCGGAGGGCTTCAGCGGCTGCTGCAGCGCGTTGGGCTTAGCGGCGCCTTCAGCCTTCGGAGCAGCGGTCTTCTTGGCAGCGGCCGGCTTGTCGGCTGCCTTGGTGGTGGTCTTGGTTGCCATGAGTTCCTCCGGTTTTTGGCTTTGAGCGCCGTCACGCCCACGGCCAAGGGCCTCGGAGCGCATAGCTGCAACAACTAAGCGGTGCTGAGAGCGTTCCAAGAGGGAATCACGTAGACCCACCGCCCATCCACAGAAGGGACGGGGATAGCGGGGATATTGCAAGCCCACGAAGGCGGGAGCACGGACTTCCGTCCCGACGCGATCAGATCCGCATGACGGCCGCTCCCTCTATGATCGTCATCATGGACGACAGAGCGGCCCGGCGGCATCGAAACGGGCATCGTCCGAAAAACCTGTCGTCCGACAATGCGTTAGGAAGACAACCGAGTCGTTCCGAGGCCTTCGCTGTGCGGTTCGCGAGAGAAGCGCCGCATGATCCAGTGGTAAGGAGAGGATCGGGTCTGCGCCGGGTGGCAGGACGGTACGTCGCCGGACGACGCCACATTGCGGGAGCGTGCAATCTTTTTTCGTTCCTCCCCCGGAATCGCCGCATCTGCGCGATCTCGGAACACCGCCCAGACACGACAGAGAACGATCCCTTAAGCGCGACGAGGAACACTGAGGGTATGTTCATCGCAGCCATTGCCCTCGCCCTCGTCGCTTCCGGCGCGCTCCTCGCTGGCCTGACGGGACTCGTCGCCGCCGAAGGTCGGGTCGATACCGACACGCGTGGTGCCGATCTCGTCTGACCGGCATCGTTGCCAGCACACACGACAACGCCGCCGATGGGGGCTCCATCGGCGGCGCTTTTAGAATCCGTCAGTCGCGTCGCGCGGTTCTAGAATTTCCCGCCGAGGCCGACACTGCCGCCCGACCCCATCTGTGGGGCGAGCCCGCCGGAGCTCGAACGGCTGGTCGTTTCGCCCTCGATGTCCTCACGGCGAATCCGGCGCTCCGCCTCTGCCTGGGAGCGGGTCTGGCCGCCGGCCGATTTCGGCAGGTCCAGGCGCCGCGTCGGAGCCGTCTGGAGCGGCGCCCCATCGGGATCGACCTCGGCCGCCCGTGCGCGCTGAGCGCCGGGCACGGCACCGCGCATGGAGGGCGGAGGACCGACTTCGCTCTCAGGCATGACGCCACCGCCGCCGGACAATGCCTGGCAACCGCCCAAAGACGCTGCAAGAAGCGCCAGAGCGCAGGCTTTCGACGGGATACGCATCGACGAGTTCCTCAAAAGTATTCCACCTCAGTTCGCGCGGGTGGTTCGGCACGCTTGCGCGCATCTCTACGATGCACAAAAGGCGAAAACCAGACGATCACAGGGCTTTCGTCATACCTCGCGCGGCGGACAGGGAAAAATTCCGTGTCGGCGGGCGCCGGTTCGCCTGGACAGCTTCCGCGCTGCACGCCACCATGACCGCCACGGTCCGGTTCTTGCCAATCCGTGATCGGGACGAGCCGCTCCTCTGCCGATCGGTTCGCCGTCATCCACAACTTCGCCTTGGTCCGCTCTCATACGCCTTCCCACTCCATGCCAGGCGAGAACATCTCGGGATGGCCGAGGTCGAGCGGGAGCCGGCGACATGCTTCTTCGGGGAACGCACGTGTTCAGAACTGTCCGGCTGGTTGCCGCCGCGTCGATCACCCTTTGGGCCGCGGGAGCCGCAGCAGAGGGAACCGCTCCGGCTACCGGCGCGGCGAGCGACGCGTCTCCGGCCGCGCCCGCGGCACCCGCAACCCCAGTCTCGCCGCCGGTGCCGCCACCGCAGATCACCGCACCGGCACAGCCGGCGGCTGCCCCGCCCGTACCGGCCACAGGGACACCCGCGACGGTTCTGGATACCCAGGATTACGAGGGTGTGCTCGGCAAAGCCGTGCGCAGTTCCACCGGCGAGGATATGGGTCGGATCATCGACATCATCCTCGACAAGGATGGTCGGCCACGCGCCGCCATCATCGATTTCGGCGGCTTTCTCGGCGTAGGCTCGCGCAAGATCGCGGTAGACTGGCGCGCCATGCGTTTCTCGCCGGATGGTAAGCCGAGCCGCCTCGTCCTTCAGCTGAGCCGGAACCAGGTTCGCGTCTCGCCGGAATACAAGCCGGGCGATCCCATCGTGGTCCTCGGCCCGGCGAGCCCGAGCGTTCCGCCCGACGGCGACGCGGCGGCCGGCCAAGCGGCTCCGCCCGCTCAGGTGGCCCCTGCACAAGTCGCTCCCGCGCAAGTTCCGGCAGCGCCAGTCCCGGCAGCGCAGCTCCCTGCGGTTCAGCCCCCCGCCGCACCGACTCCGGCGGCTCCGGTTCAGGCTCCCGTCACGCCGCCGTCTACCCCTGCGGCCACTCCCATGCCAGACAAGCCGGCTGAGAAATCGCCGGACAAATGACGGCATCCCGCTCGCAGAATCGACGCGTCATCAAACCCCGCGAAGTGCCCCGGTCGGAATTCCGACCGCGAGGGGTTCCCCGGCGTGACGCCTATACCGAGATGCCGGGAGAGGCTTCGACCGACATGCAGGCCGTTTCGGTGAGAAGCAGCCGCGGGCTCGACGCCTTCGCGTTCTTCGTCGCGAACCTCCAGACCGGGTTCGGTCCGTTCCTCGCCGTGTACTTCACGCAGGCGCAATGGACGCAATCCGACATCGGTTTCGCCCTCACGGTGGGCAGCCTCGTCAGCCTGCTCGGTCAGGTGCCGGGCGGTGCTTTTGTCGATGCCGTTCGTTCGCGACGCTTCGCGGCGGGGCTCTCGGTCGTGGCGATCTCGCTCAGCGCCTTCGCCCTCGCCATGTGGCCGAGCTTCCTCATCGTTCTGCTCGCCATGGCGGCCCATTCGGCCGCGAGCTGCATCCTGACGCCGGCCATCGCGGCCATCAGCATCGGGTTGGTGGGTCATAAACGTGCCGGTGAACGGCTGGGGCGCAACGCGAGCTTCTCGGCGCTCGGCAACGCGGTCGCGGCGGCGTTGATGGGAGCTTGCGGCTACTACCTGTCGAACGACGCAGTGTTCTACCTCACCGCCTTCCTCATGATCCCGACCCTGATCGCGCTCTCGTTCATCCGTCCGGGCGCGGCACCGCTGCAGGCCCGCCAAGCCGAGGCGGTGGAGTCGGGGCCGAAGGAAAGCGCGCTGAAGGCCATCGTCACCAATCGCCCCCTCCTGTGCTTTGCCGCCTGCATGACCCTATTCTTCCTGGCCAACGCCGCCATGCTGCCTCTCGTGGGCAGCATGTTGACCCTGCGGGCCAGCGAAACCGCCACGGCGCTCATCGCAGCCTGCATCGTGGTGCCCCAGGTCGTCCTAGCGATTTCCGGCCCGGCGGTCGGGCGGGCCGCCGAGAAATGGGGCCGCCGCCCGCTCCTTCTCATCGGCTTTGCCGCCCTCCCGATCCGCGGCCTGCTCTTCGCCTATACCGACAGCCCCGAACTCCTCGTGGCGATCCAGGTCTTCGACGGCGTCTCGGCGGCCGTGTTCGGGGTCATGGTTCCCCTCGTGGTCTCTGACGTCACGCGCGGCACCGGCCGGTTCAACCTCGCCCTCGGTGCGGTCGGAACCGCCATGGGGATCGGCGCCGCCCTGTCGACGTCGCTGGCCGGAATCATGGCCGACCATCTCGGCAGCCGCAGCGCCTTCCTCGGCCTCGCCATCGTGGGTCTGGCGGGCTTCGCCCTCCTCGCCCTGATCATGCCGGAGACCCGTCAGGTGGAGCCGACCTGATGGGGTTACGGCATCGAATTCGCTTGCCGCTCAAGACCCGTTCAGGTTTCCTCGGTATAAGAGCGCAAGCTTGACGGCAGCCTGCAACGCTTGGACGAGATTTGCGTTGCGACCTATAGGTTCACGGTTCCGTGCTGCCTGCTTGCAGGGTCACGTCAGAATCCGACAGTTAAGAATGAGCACCGGGATGGTCACCCATATGGAAGACCTCTGCGTCTATGCCGACAGGCCCTTCGCCTTCGTCTCCCGTTACCTGAAGCGGCGGGCCCTTCCCCATCTGGTCATCCTCTGCGCTGTCCTTGGAGCCGTCGCTTTCTCCGTGAGCACGGATTACGCGCTGAAGGGCGTCGTCGATGCCCTGAGCAAGGGGCCGGATGCAGGCCTGATCTGGGGCGCACTGGCCGTCCTCATCGCCTTCATCGCCGCCGACAACATGCTCTGGCGCGTGGCGAGCCTCGTCGGATCCTTCACTTTCGTCGGTGTGACGGGCGATATCCGCCGCGACCTGTTCCGGCACATGACCGGGCATTCGCCGTCCTTCTTCGCCGACCGGCAGCCCGGAACTCTCGCCTCGCGCATCACCGCAACCTCGAACGCGATCTTCACGGTCGAGAACATGTTCGTGTTCAACGTGATGCCACCTTGCGTCGCGGCCTTCCTGTCGATCGTCTATATCGGCACCGTCAACCTCACCATGGCGGGCGTCCTGGCCGGCATCTTCGCCGCCGTCGTCATCCTGATGTTCAAGATGGCGGCTGCGGGAAAGCCGCTCCACCACGACTTCGCGGCCAAAGCCGCGAGCGTGGATGGCGAGATGGTGGATCTCGTCGGCAACATGCCGCTGGTCCGCGCCTTCTCGGCGTTCAAGCGGGAATACAAGCGCTTCGACGGCACCATCGGCGTCGAGATGCGGTCGCGTCGCTCCTCGCTGCTCTACCTCGAGAAGCTTCGGATCGTTCACGCGATCCTCACGGTCTTCGCGGTGCTCGGCCTGCTCTATTGGGCCATCACCATGTGGGAAGCGGGCCAGGCCACGAACGGACAGGTGGTCCTCGTCTGCACCCTCGGCATCCGTATCCTCGCCGCCACGCGCGACCTCGCCGTCGCCTTGGTGGATGCGACCCAGCATACGGCCCGGCTGTCGGAGGCCCTGCATACGCTGCTTCAGCCTCACGATCTGATCGACCATCCCGAAGCGATGCCGCTTTCGGGCACCGGGGCCGAGATCGAGTTCGATCACGTCGCCTTCTCGTATCCCGATGGCCGCGCGGTCTTCACGGATTTCAACGTCAAGATCGAGGCCGGGCAGCGCATCGGTCTCGTGGGCAAGTCGGGTGGCGGTAAATCGACCCTCTTCTCGCTGCTCCAGCGCTTTTACGAGGTCCAGAGCGGGAAGATCCTGCTCAATGGTCAGGACATTAACCGGGTGACGCAGGATTCCCTGCGCGAAGCCATCACGGTGGTGCCCCAGGACGTGTCGATGTTCCACCGGACGCTGCGCGAGAACATCCGCTACGGCCGGCCGGACGCGTCGGACGAGGATGTCTGGAAGGCCGCTGCGGCGGCGCATTGCACCGACTTCATCGAGGCATTGCCGGAGGGCTTCGACACGATCGTGGGCGACCGGGGTGTGAAGCTGTCCGGCGGTCAGCGCCAGCGCATCGCCATCGCCCGCGCCATCCTGAAGGATTCGCCGATCCTGCTGCTCGACGAGGCGACCTCGGCGCTCGACGCCGATTCAGAGGAGGCGATCCGGCACGCCCTGGCCAATCTGATGAAGGGGCGGACCGTCATCGCTATCGCGCACCGTCTCTCGACGCTGAAGGATTTCGACCGGATCGTGGTGCTCGAAGGCGGGCGCGTCATCCAGGACGGTTCGCCGGACAAGCTTACCCACCTCGACGGGTTCTACCGCGAGTTGATGAAGAAGGAATCGATGTCGATGGCGCTCGCCGCCGCTTGACCGATCAGGCGGGTGGCGACACACCGAACCCTTTGATCGCGCGGATGACCGCCGCCGCGCGATAGGGCTTCTGGAAGAACACCGCGCCGCCTACCATCCGGGGCGGGGTGTGAGAGAAGCCGGTGGCGTAGATCACCGGCAGGGCCGGACGGATGTCCCGCGCGGCTTCGGCGAGTTGCCATCCATCCATCGCCCCCGGCAGACGGATGTCCGTGAACAGGATGTCCACCGGGTCGCCACGCTGCAGGATATCGAGGGCGGTTTCTGCGGTGACAGCCGGGATCACGTCATATCCGACCTCTTCGAGATGGGCGGTGATAACGTCGAGAAGCATCACCTCGTCCTCCACGATGAGAATACGGACAGCGGACGCTGGATGGTGCATCGACGGCTCCGTTCGGATGAGACTCGGTTAGGATGCCCATGACGGCCACGTTCGCCGCCACCGGTCGAACCGTTGGCGCTCCCCGAGCGTCGCGGCGGGCCTGACGACCAGCATGAACGACCCGGGTGGAATCGGGAATCACCACAGCGTGGTCCGGCATCGAAGTGCCAGACCGCAACCGTGTTTCGCTACTCGACGACGAGCTTGTAGCTTTGGCCCGCCCGGATGACGGCACCCCGCTCCAGCTCGTTGAGGACGAGGAAGCGGTCGAGGGGACGATCGGGCACCACCATCCTGCGCGCCATCTCGTCGGCCGTATCGGCCGGCCCGGCGACGACGACCTGGATGCGCAGCGGGCGCAGGGACTTCACTTCGTCGGGGCCGACGCCGGACAGGCTCTCCGTCCAGCGACGGAACGCGCCATCGGGATCCGTGCTGCCCTTGGCGGCCATGATCATGCGGAAGGTTGTCTCCCCGACCCGGACAGCGGCGAGGCGGAAGGTCCAGTCCTTGCCGCGCGACATCGCCGTGACTGCGGAGTTGCCGGCGATCATCCGGTTCTCCACCGAACTCGCCTCGATGCTGTCGCTCCAGGTTGCGCGCAGCACCTCCTCCAGGCTCTGGCCGACATGGCTTTCGACCTGATCAAACAGAAGGCGACGGCTCCCCTCCCCGGTGGCGCCGAGGACGGCGTTCCGCGTGTTCTCGATCGTGAATCCCTCCGGTACCTCGAAGGCGATGCCGAGGCTCGGATGGAGGAAGCGGCGGCCCTTGACGATCCCGTCGCCCGGATTGTCGCCATAGGCGATGCCGTCGATGGCCGCGAGGTAGCGGGCACGCTCATCGACGCCGAGGCCGGGCGCGCCGATCAGGCGGGCGGCACGGGTGACGAGGTTGATCCGCTCGCTGGTACCGGGATGGGTAGCGAGCATGTCGGGCTCGCCGGCCATGCCCGTCCCGGTCTTCATGTTGGTGGTGCGATTGAGCGAGTTGAGGAACCGGCCCGCACCGAACGGATCGTAGCCGGCCCGCGCCAGGGTTCGGACACCGATCCCGTCCGCCTCGAGCTCCTGATCGCGGGAGAACCGGGCCAGGGCGAATTTCGACTGGTTCTGCAATTGGGCGCCGGTGGCCGGATCGTTGAGCACGTCGGCGACGACCCGGCTTACCAACTGCGAGCGCAGGGCCAGTTCGGTGCGCGCCGTGGCATGGCGCAGGGTGACGTGGGCGATCTCATGCGCCAGCACGGCGGCGATCTCGGACGTATCGCTGGCCAGCGCCAGCAACCCCCTCGTCACGTAGAGCCGGCCATTGGGCAGGGCGAAAGCATTGATGACCGGCGAGTCGAGAAGCGTGACCGCGTAGGTCTCCTCCGGACGGTCGGTGGCCTTCACCAGACGGTCGGTCACCTCCGTCAGCAGGCGCAGAGCCGCCGGCGAACGGTATTCCCCCCCGAAGGAAGCCACGAGCTTGGCATGGTCGGCATCCGAGGCAGTCCGCTCCCGGCCCGTGGTGCGGGGTGCCTCCACCGGGACCTTGATCGCGGCCGGCTGCAACAGGGCGCCGGTCTGGTCGGCGCCGCAGCCCACCAACAGCGGCAGGATGAGCGTCGACATGAGCAGGCCGCTTCGGCCAGCCCAGATTCCGCGATGTCGAGTGTGCCCCCCGCTCATTCCGTTCAGCGCCGAAGCGCCCGCTCCTCATCCAAAACTTCGATCATGTCTGCGCTTGCGATGTCGAGGGTGGGTCCGCGCCAAGACTCGACGACACCGCGAACGCGGACGAGGCGCCCGCGTAGCGTCGCCGCACTCAGACCACGTTCACGCAACTGGCGCCAAGTGCGCTTCGACACGGTGACCGTCAAGCCATCTTCACCCCGCTTGGCGAAATCCACGTAGGTCCGGGCCGACCGCTCGCCGACATTCACGACCCTCCCTTGCGCCACGATGAAACGACCGGTCGCTTCGCGCAACGCGCCACCCTCTCGGCCCTCACGCACGCCCGTGCGCCAAAGCCCCCTCGCCGCTCCGCGAGCCTCGGTTTCGAGGCTCAGCAGCGCCGGTCTGCACAGCGTGTCGCGTTCGCCGGCATCCACATAGGCAAGTCCCTCCGCGATCAGCCCACCGGCAAGGTCCACCGCCTCGTCGAGAACGGCCGCATCGACCTGCGCGCGTCCCCAACGGTCGGCCTCGCCGCGCGGCACGAGCTCCAGCGGACGGTCTCGATGCCGGAGAAGCCAGGCACGGGCCGCGCCATCATCTTCCACCGGCCAGCGAATGCCGCCCAGAATCGCGCGACTGCCCGATGCCAGGATCAACTCGCCGCGCTCGCCGACTCCCGTGAGCGCATCCTGTCGCGTCGAACCGGCCCGGCATTCAGGGACGACGAAGCGCGTCGCCTCGGCCTGCGCCGAACCGGCCAGGACCAGCGCGAAGTTCGCCCATCCAAGGATGCGTCCGATCCTCACGTGCTGAACCCTCACACCGCCCGGCTCCGAACCGCCCGCCATTGTGGGGCGTCGCGGTGCAGCAAAACAAGGAAGCGATCGATGGCGACGAGCGGTTTGCCCCGTTCTGCGGCCGGTTGGCCACACCGGTAGAGCTCTCGGAACCCGCGCTCGGCGTGAACGCGACAGCGCCGCCATGCCGTCTCTTGATTACCGTCCCGGCGGTTCCCAGCTTACGTAAATCGGCTGCGGGCCCCTCTGGCGGATGCGCGTTGACGCCTTCCGTGATGTCGGAGCCGATGCTTTCCTGCGTCTCGCAAAGCATCGACGGTCCCACATGGTCGACTTTCTCTTCATCGAATGGCTCGGCAAGCCTGTCTGGATGTGGCTCGGGTTCCACGCCCTGGTCGCCGGGCTGCTTGCCTTCGACCTCGGTCTGCTACATCGGGACAAGGACCACGAGATCGGGGTGAAGGAGAGCCTCCTTCTCACCGCGTTCTATTTCAGCCTCGGCCTCGCCTTCGGCGGTTGGATCTGGTGGTATTTCGGGGCACAGCCCGCTCAGGAATACGTGGCCGGCCTCGTGGTCGAGAAGTCGCTGTCCATGGACAACGTCTTCGTCATTGCGGTCATTCTCACCTCCCTGGGTATTCCCCGCGCGGCGCAGCACCGCGTTCTCGTCTGGGGCATTCTCGCCGCGGTGGTCCTGCGCGGGCTGATGATCGGGCTCGGCGCCGCGCTCGTGCACCAAGCCGCCTGGGTCCTGTCGTTCTTTGCTGCCTTCCTGATTTTCGCCGGGCTGAAGATGCTGTTCGGCAAGGAGGAAGAGGCCGGCGACATTCAGGACAACGCCATGGTTCGGGTGCTGCGCAAGGTGATGCGCATCACACCGGAGATGCACGGCCAACGCTTCGTCGTTCGGAAGCCGGATCCGCAGAGCGGCAAGTCCGTCCTCTGGTTCACCCCCCTTGCGCTCGGCCTGATCCTCGTGAACGGCGCGGACGTGATCTTTGCCGTCGATAGTGTCCCGGCGATTTTCGCGATCACCACCGATACGTTCGTCGTCTACACCTCCAACATCTTCGCGATTCTCGGCCTGCGCGCGCTCTACTTCGCTCTGGCGGCCATGGTCGATCGCTTCGCCTATCTGAAGACCGCGCTGGCGTTCATCCTCATCTTCATCGGGACGAAAATCGTGGTGGCCGACACGTTCGACCTCGTTCATGTACCGCCATGGGTGTCGCTTGTCGTGACGCTGGTGCTGCTGGCGGGCGGCGTCGCTTACAGCCTGTGGCGCACGCGGGACGCAGCCAAGGATGTAGCGAAGGACGAGAACAGGGACGCCGTGTCGCAACGCGCCTGAGAGCCGTCTTGAAGTTCGTCACCGGCACCTGTGCCGGTGACGTCACCGATGACTGCGAGGTTAACCGGTCTTCAAACTATGGGGCCGGACCGCTCACGTGCAGCGACGGATGCGGCGTCGAGCAATCACCGCGACGGTAATGCGGCCAGCAAGTCGCGCAAGGTCGTGATCGTCGAGGCATCGGCGACTCCATCCACGCGCGCCTGACGAAATCTGCGCTGAAATGCCGTGACGACCGCCTTGGTTCGACGATCGAAAACTCCGGTCACGGGTATGTCGTAGCCGTAGAGTGCGAACATGGCCTGGAGCGCTTCGATCGGCTGTCCGGTATCGCCCTCCGCGAAGAAGCGCCCGTCGCGGATGGGTGACGCCGGCACGTGATGTCCGATTCCGGCCGCGGCCAGTCGGTGCCAGGGAAAATGCTCGCCTGGATCTTCCTTGCGTTCCGGCGCCACGTCCGAATGGCAGAGGACGTGCCACGGTGCGATGTTCCAACGGGTAACGAGATCCTGGGACAATGCGATCACCGCGTCGATCTGCTCGGGCGGATAGGGCGGTAATCCGCCGACATGCCCGCCATTGACGATCTCGATGCCGATGGAGCGCGAGTTGATGTCTCGCTCGATTCCCGTCGTGGCGCGGCCCCATGTACCGGCCCCAGCGTGCCAGGCGCGGCGTGATTCCGGAACCATCTGGATCACCCGGCCATCTTCCAGGACCACGTAATGCGCCGAGACCTCGGAGATCGGGTTAGCGAGGCGCTGCAATGCGGCAGCCGCACTCTCCATTCCGGTATAGTGCAGGACCAGCATGGTCGGCGGCCCGTGGCGGCGCTCCCCGTGGTTGGGCGATGGCATCACACTGGTCGCCACCGGGCTTTCCGGTTTGGGCTTCATGCGGCAGTTCCTCCGTTCCGCCTCAACGCAAACGCCGCTCGGCGGCGATCCGGTCATAAGCGGCGTTGATCGCCGCGAGCCTTTCGGTCGCGATCGTCACGGCTTCGGGGGGGACGCCTCGAGCGATGGCGCGATCGGGATGGTTCTCCATCACCAGGGCGCGATGCCGGGCCTTCACCTCGGCGTCGCTCGCCTCATGGTCTAGATCGAGGACCAGATACGGATCGTCGGCGAGTCGTACATGCCGTGCCGCAATGCGTCGGAAGGCGACATCGTCGAAGCCGAAGGTCTCGGCCACGGCACGCAGGTAGCGCTCCTCTGCTTCATGGATCGCACCATCGGCCTTCGCGATGTGGAACAGGCCGTCGAGGACATCCTCCAGCAAAGCCGGTTCGTCGCGAAACGCCGTCGCCATCTGTCGCGCATAGGCCTCGAACCCGGCCGAGGTGCCCTTGGCGAGGTCGAACAGCCGTTGGACGCCAGGCCGCTCCCGCTCGCTGACCTGGATGACCTTGGCGAAGGCCTCGACCTCGGAAGGCGTCACCACGCCGTCCGATTTCGCCATCTTGGCGGCCAGCGCCACGAGGCCGGTGGTGAAGACGACATCCCTCGGCGTCGCGCCGAAGATCGCACCCTCCCGATCCACCAGGAAGTGACCGGCGACCCCGCCGACCAGACCGCCGATCGGTCCACCGATGGCCAGTCCGATTCCGGCGCCGCCGAGCTTGCCCCAGATCCCGACGGTCATGCGGAACCGCCTTGATGGGCGTGGAGGGCGAATTCGAGGGGCGAAACGAGAAAAGCGTGAGACAGCATCGGCATCGCAGAGGATCGTCGGCCGGTCATTCGCCGGCGCAGACCCGCATACGGCAAATGCCCCCGGCCCGTCTTGTCTCCACGTCATGAAAAAGGGCCGAGGCATGCGCCTCGACCCCGATGTTCTTCCCGTATGGAAAGATCTCAGCGGCAGTACACGTCGCCGTAGGCGTCGCGATAGGTGCCGTAGGGGCAGCGCGGGGCTGTGCCGGCGCCGATGATCGCGCCGCTGGCGCCACCGATGGCCGCACCGGCAAGAGCGCCGCCGGCCCGACCGGTGGCTGCACCGCCGATGGCAGCACCGGCCAAAGCGCCGAGGCCGGCGCCGCCGAGTGCACGATCCTGCGGCGTATTGCAGGCGCCGAGGGAGAGGGCGAGAGCCCCGGCGAGGGTAGCGGCAATGAGCTTCTTCATGGTCCCGAGACTCCCTTGTGCGTTTTCTGGCCCGGCTTATCGCCGTGGTGACCTTGCGCAACGTAGCTTAGCCATTCCTTTCGTGGAATGCACGTGATGGGGGAACGGTTCCGGCCAAGCTTTCCGTTCCGGCGAAAAACCCGTTAGTGATGCACGCCAGACACCTTGGGCCGCCCTCGCCGGATGCCCAGATGAGTTTAAACCGTTCGAGGAAGCCATGCTGCGAGCCACCGCCATCGTCCGCAAAGCCGCCATCCGCCCCGATTCCGTTGCCGATAGCGTCACGCTCGATCACGATGGTCGCCAGGGGGCGGCTGCGATCCTCAACGGCGCGGGTGGCTTGAGCTTCACCCTCGCCTTGTCGAAGCCGGCGCCCGTCGAGGACGGCGATGCCTTTCGTCTCGAAGATGGACGCTTGGTGACGATTCGCGCCGCGGCCGAACCGTTGCTCGAAGTGCGCGCCGAGAATCCGGCGCGCTTGATGCGGCTTTCCTGGCAGCTCGGCGGCAGTCACGTCCCGGCGGAGATCGGCGCCGACGTGCTCTATATTCCCGCGACTCCGGCGAATGCGGAACTCGTCCGTGGCCAGGGCTGCGCCGCGAACCCGGTCTCACGGGCTTTCAAGCCCGAGCGCGAGGCCCACGACCATAGTCAGTGCGGGCACGATCACCATCACGATCATTCTCATGCGCACGACCATTCGCATGCGCACGATCATCGTCATGACCATGCAGATCACGGGCACGCGCACGCTCATGGGAATGACGGCCACGCTCATGTGCATGGGCCGGATTGCAAGCACGATCATTAATTGGAACAGCCGAGGCAGACGTCAATCCGGCAAAGCCGGAGCCAGTCTCTTTGATGCGGACATGATGAAACCTGACGATATCCGCTTCTCGGTCGCGCCGATGATGGATGGTGCCAACTGAGGGAAAAAACGGAATAAACAGCAATGGCTTGCGCGAGATCCGCCGCGAGACGTACCATTTTTGTACCAAATCGCGGCGGTGAGAAAAAGTCGGTAATCGGAACACGGGTCGGCCCAAATTTATGACTCAGGCGACCCGGCGAACTGCCCCGGCGCGGTAGCTGACGAGCCGGTGATGCCCCTTCCACACGCGGCCATCGTCGAGCCGAACCGCAAGCCATCCTTTGGGCGCCACGGCGCGGCCCTGGATCTCCGAGACGGGCTTGAGGTCGATCACGACGCCAGGGTGTGAGCCGAAGTCGCCGACCTCGACGCGATCGAGGATGGCGAGAGAGGCGAAGCGGTTGCGGGTCATAGGTGGGTCTCCGTTGCCGATGACGTTAAATAGACCGATTAAATCGGGTGTGTCAACGGATATCCGCCGTTACTTCCATCATATCAGTCGCATGTCACGTCGGAACCGTCGATCGACGGAAGCGTTGCCGGATCTCCGAAACAGGGAGGTTCCATGTCTATTCAAGTTGCTTCGCTCTCAATGGGAGAAACCGCGTTAGCGGATATGCTCGTTATGGTGATGAAGATCCTCGTTCAGAATCCCGAGCACGCGAAAGTGCTACGGGAGGCCATCGATCATCACGCGAGCGCCTACGCCGTGAGCGGCGAGAACCCGGCTGGGTTCGTTGTATTCGACCATATCCGCAAGCAAGTGCCCGCGCTCCGCGGCGACGAGTAAGCGCAAAAAGACCCGCCTGAGCAGGCTCGGGCGGGCAAGGCGGTGCGGGTGTCGAGCCCGACGGGAGGTAGGCGCTTCCCGACTCCTATCCAGCGGATCTATCAGGCTGATCGGAGGCCACCGTTGCCGGGCTCGACAGGGACACTTTCAGCCGATTGAGCCCGCCGCGGGAGGCTGATCAGGTATCCCCAAAGATCCGAGATCCGGGCACTTGAAGGCGCCTCTGTCGCGAAATATGGATCGGACATGAGAACGATCGCTCGCGCCTCCGTTGCTTGTTTGGCCGCCTTCGGCCTTCACCTTTCCACCGCCTACGCAGGCGACTTCGTGCCATCCGGCAACCGAGGCGTTCTGAAGTCGAGTTTCATCGGATGCGGGAAGCTCGACGACCTCACGAAGGTTGCGCGTCTAATGGACGAAGATGACCGAGAGGCGCTTTCAAAGTTCGTCATGCGGAGCACGAACACTTGCCGGGTTGTCGAAGCCAGGACGACGGGCGTCGTCGAAAGTAACTCGGCATGGTCGTCCGCGACATGCTTACGGCCGAAGGGTGAGCCCGATTGCATTTGGCTCCCGATGGGACTCGTCGTCGCTCCGTAAGCGTCAGACCACGGACTTAAGAGCCCGCCAAGCTTTTGCCCCGCGCCGAAAAATTTGAGAAAAGGACTCAGCGGATGATACGCTTCGGCCGGATGGCTCGGTTTACCGTTGGCGTCTATGTATTCACCAGCTTCGCTCCAATGCCTGCACAAGCCGAACAAACAAAAACGCCAGCGATAGTCACTAAGATGCTGATGGATATAGAAAAGATTGGCGTATTTGCTGGCGCCGATCTTAAGCCTGCGAGCGTTGATTGCGTCCCCGTTGGAAAAGGTACGGCTTGCCTTGCTTCTTATGGGAGCGGAACGGCATTAACTATTGCAACAAAATCGCGTGAGATCGTCGCAAAACAATGGGTTATCACGAAGAGCACTAGCGTCACGGGGGATCAGGCGAAGGCAATGCTTGCCTTCATGATCGCCAACAATATCGTGCCGGACGAATGGAAGCGCGTGACTTCGCTTGGCGGCGATTGCCTCCGTGCGCCAAAAGCTGACGCGCAAACCCACGCGGTCAAATCAACGCGCGGCTCGACAGTTATCAGCTTCGAGCCGACCGGAACGGGATGCGTGGCGCAGAACGCCGATTAAGCCGCGGCGGCGAGATCCGTCGAGAGATTGACGCGATGCCGGCCGATCTCGCCGCGCTCGCGGTGGAACGTCAGGGCGTTGAGCGCGTGGCCTGAACGATAGCCGCCACCGTGGGCGTGCGCGTCCTTCGCCGCGATCGTGTTGAAGCTCTCGACGCGGACCGGGCCGATCTCGCAAGCGGTCTCGTGGTGAATGTGGCCAAAGAACATATGCTTATGCTTCGTCGCGCCCCAATCCTCGGCGCGGTCGGTCGCCATCATCATCGCCATCCGATCGGGCTTCATCGTGTGGCCGTGGGTCGCTCCGAGAAGCACGCTCCCCCACCGATGATAGAAGACGAGGCTCGGGTCTTCGTCGATCGTGATGCGCTCGTTCTGCTCATAGAAGAGCGAGAGGGCGGCCGTGAGCGCCGCGGTAGCGTCAGGGTCATGATTGCCGGGAAGGAACCGCACGACGACGCGCTCGTGCTTCTGAGCTGCCATCTCGATCATATCCATCGCGAGCCGGATGCCGGCCCGGAGTACCTTCGGCCATCGGCCGTCGACGTCGAGGATATGGCCCGACCGAGGCGTCATATTCTTCTGGTCGTTCATGTGGAAGAAGTCGCCGAGCCCGAGGATCAAGCCCGTCCGACTCGGCCGAGACTGCGCGATAAGCTCGCCGGCCATCTCGCGCGCGCGCGCGACGGCGATCTTGAGGTCGTAGCTTTCGCCGGTCTCGCGTCCCCACGAGTGCATCCCGATATGCAGATCGGGCAACGGGTAGAGCGTAAGAACGTCGTCGTCGGCCGCGACCGGCGCCGGGATCAGCGGCGCAACGCCCTGGTACTCCGCGAAGGCCGCCTTCACCGCGTCGAGAACCGACTCGGTCTTCCCGACGGCCGACGTCTTCACCCACTTCCCGACGACTCGGTTCTCCGGGTCGACGAAGGCCGAGATCCCCTTGACCTCGTGCCCGGCCGGGATCTTGAAGACCTCGCCGGGCTCGCGGGTTTGCTTCACCCACGCGCCGCCCGGTTCCTTGCTGGCGATCGACTTGATCGCGAAGCCGGGAATGACCGGGTCGAAGCCGGCAAGGCCGCGCTCGGCCGCACGCTTCAGGCGGTTGCGGAAGGCGTTTCGCGAGAGGCCGGACGCGCGAACGGCCGCCAGTTCCGAATCGTGCTGCCGGCGAAGCTCGACGGCGGCGCTCAGGATCTCGTCGCTCAGAAGGTTCGCGCTCATTTAACCTCTCGGCCTTGCGCCAGTTTGGTCGTCACGGTGTCTTCCTCGCGGGTGAGCTTCGCGAGAGCATCCTCGATCTCGCCCATCCGGCGGGCAAAGATCGGCTTGGCGGAATCCGGCGCCTTGTCGACCGTGCGCGTGAGGGCCGTCTTCTCGTTCCGAAGAAGCGCACGCTGAGATGTAATGTCTCGAAGCTGGCCTTCGAGAATCGTCACCTTCACGTCCGCGACGGCGCTGACGACCGTCGAGATTTTCCCATCGACGTAGGCGACTGTTGCGGGCAACGGCAGGCCGAGCGCGATGTAAGCGCTCCCGACGGCGGTAACGGCACCGAGCGCTTTCGCGACGGTGCCGCCGAAGCCGAGGATCGTATCCAGAGAGAACATTGCTCGGCCCCTTACCCGATGCGGCCGTTACGCGGCCGGCTTCTTCACGCCGCGGAGTAGGCCCGCAGCGAGAGTCGCGACGCCGACGATCACGCTCGTTGCCGTGACTGCGGTCGACGGGTCGGAAAGGAACAAGCCGAGTGCGGGATAACCGCAAGCGTTAGCGATCCCGCCAGCTGCCGCCATGACGCCGACGACGACGCCGGGGGTTGCGAGGAACTTCATCTTACAGACTCCAAAGGTGCGCCGGATACCGCCGACGCTCGGAACGCTGAGCCGAGCCGGCTAGACGCGCGCCGCCTGGACGTGCATCCAATCCATGTTCTTCGCCCGGCCGAGGGAGACCCAACCTTCGGCCTCCCAAATCTTCCAGAACTCGACGGCGTCGGGCTGCGCCAAGCGCGCCTTGTCCCGGCCCCACGCGAGTTGATTTCGCTCGGGGTCGAAGTCGATCGCGATGCCCCACGAGTGCATCGAGTAAGACGAGCCGCCACGCATTTTGCGGACGTTCAGGCACCCGCCGAAGAGATCGAGACCGAGCTTCTTCCGGGCCGCCTCGTCGTATGCAGAGGCGATGTTCGCGAACGCACGCGCCGCGCTGTCATGCACCTTCTCGTGCAACGTGATCTTGCGGACGGTGACGCCCTTGTCCCACGCAAGACGCATCGCGAACGGAAGCACGAGCGAGGTCTGATGCAGACCGACGCCCCCGAAGAACGTCATGCAGTCGCGCTGAAGAGGCCAAGGGCCACCGACTTTCGACGGCGGGAATGTCGGCAGATCCGCGCCACGAACGGGAGCCTTCTGTCCGGTCAGAGCCGCTTTGGTGAGCGGTCCGACACGACCATCAACGGCCAACCCCGAGTCGGCCTGAAACGCCTTGATCGCGTGTTCGGTGGCGGGGCCTGCCTTGCCATCGACGCCGAACTTGCCAATATCATAGCCTAACGCTTTAAGCGCCGCTTGGATCTCTGCAGTCTTCATTCTGGCCTCTTTGTTCTGAGGCCAGTTTTTCAAAGTCGCTGATCTTTGGCGGGACCGTTTTGGTCGCCCTCACTTGTCATCTATTCGTCAGAACCGCCGGAACCTTCAGAGCCGCCTTCGCTTCCCACGCTTTCGGCCGTGAGCGACGTCTTATAACCGGCGGAGTCTATAGAATGCGCAACGGTCTTAAGGTTGAAGAGGCCGTCCACATCTGGATCGTGATCGATGACGTCGAGCCGCGCTCCCGCGAAGATCTCAGGCCAGCCGGGTCGCGTGTCGGAGAACGAGACCTTCCCGCGCGTGAGCGCGCTCAACTGCGCCTCGGCCGCGCGCTCGGCTTCCTCTTGGGTCTTATAGAGCTTCCGGTCGCGGAACCGCGGCGTACCCGAGCCCTTGACGACCGACTCGCGCTCTCCGGTTTCCGTATTCTGCCACGCGGCCGACGCGCTCTTGTATGATCCACGCTCTGAGCCGGTCGCCGTCCAATCGGATTCGCCGATCTCATAGCAAGGGAAGACCGGCGCGGCGCCGCCGCTCGGGAGAGAGCCCGACCCGGCAAGGTTCATAATCAGCCGCCGATCGGCGACCTTGAAGTTCCCGCCGACGCGCTTGGCGAGCCGAGTCAAAAAATTGATGTCCGACTCGGTCGACTGATCGATATGGCCGATTTTGAACGACTTCAGGGTCGGGTGAACGATCGACGTCAGGCCGTTCTTCCCCGCGATCTGCTCAACGATCTCGCCGACGGTCTTGTCGTGGTAGGACCGCGACTTCGGCGATTTGATCTCGGTCGTCAGGCCCGCCGCCTTGGCAGAGACGAGCAGGGTTCGCGGCCGACCGCTCTTCGTCCAACTCTCGACCTCGTAATTCCCCATATAGACGAGGCCCGTCTCGGCGTACCCGAGCCAAATTTGCATCTTCGCGCCCTTCTTCGGCGCGGGGATCTGGCGGCGGTTGTCGAGTCGAAGTTCGGCCGCGTCCGATTTGATGCCTTCGTTATCCGTGACGGTGAGCCCGAGCAGCGGACCGCCTGACAGGAAGCCACGCGTGAGCACTGAGCCGCCGCCTTCGAGCGGCAGGCCGAAGGGCGCGGGGATGAGATTGGCCGTGATGTCCCGGCCGTCGAGCACGATGCGGGCGGCGGGCGTCACGACCAAATCCTCGGCACGTCCCGCACGACCTTCTTCGTCGGCGTTGCCGGAAGCTTCACGACGATTCCGGCGGGAAGGATCGGACCGAGGGCGGCGAGTCCGGGGTTCAGCGTAAGGATCTGCTCGGTCACGCCGTCGGTCGCTTTCCGCCGCCGCATGGCGACGATGTCGACGGTGTCGCCCTCGATCGTCGTCTCGGTTTCGGTCGTCATGCGTACTTCTTCAGTTCAAGCCGGAACTCGATCTTCAGCGGAGCACCGTCCGGCATGAAGACGGTTTTCCCCTCCGTCACGCCCTCGATCGCCCAGTCGCCGTAGTACCAGCCCGTTCCGTCGACGAGCACGAGCGGCACGCCGAGACCGGCTTGCGCGCGCATGGCGTCGAGTTGCCGAAGGCCGCCGCGATAGTGCGGGTGAAGGATGCCCGAGATCGCGACCTGGTCGACACCTGGTCCGATGTACTGAAGGGCCGGCGCGGCGCCGATCACTTCCTGCTCGGCCCACCGCCAGCGCGTCGAGCGCTCGAAGGCTTGGAAGCCTCCGTTCGCGACCGAAAAGCGATAGGCCCCGAGTGCCATTAGTACGTTACCGATCATATCAGTCGCTCAGAAGCCCGCGTTGCTCGGATTCCAGTTGCGCGAAGATCCGCATGACCTCGCGCCGCACGCTCGCGCCGATGTCGTGCCCCTCGGCAGAGTTCGCTTCGACCTTGACCGAAACCGACTTGTCTCCGAGATGGATCGTCTTCGAGGTAGCTGCGCCGCCGACCGCCTTCGCCATGGCCTCGGGCCGGGGCGCAATCGCCCTCCCCTCGCCTTCGGCCGGAACCCGACCGACCTCCGCGAGGCGACTCGTTGCCCCGTCCGTCGAGATCTGTCCGGCCGGCGCCGGACGGCCGATCGCGGCGAAGCCGTTTGCGGTCTCAGTCGCCGCCGCCTGTCCTGTGATCGCCGGCTGACCGACCTCGGCAAGACGGTTCAGGGTGCGGTTCGTCGTGATCTGTCCGGTCGCGCCGGGCGTGAAGATCTCAGGCCCCTTCTCGCCGACGAGGTAGGACAGGCCGCGGTTCACCGGACCGCCAGCCGCACGGGCGCCCGCGAGCTTGATCGAGGGAGTCGGCACGGTGACGCCGCCGATCTTCGAAGCCGGCGAAGAGCCCTTGCCCGCCGGCACCGAAGCGCCGTCCTTTTCGAGCGTGCGGAGCGTGTTGTTCGTCTCGATCCAGCCGGTAGCTCCCGGCCGGAAGATCTCAGGCCCCTTCTCGCCGACGAGGTAGGTCTTCCCGCGCGATACCGAGCCGCCGAGAGCGCGCGCGCCGTCGATCTTGACCTTCGCCGAAGGCGACTCGGTCAGTGCCCGCGCAACCTTGACGGCCGCGCCGTCGCCGGGCCGGGATGCTTCCGAGGACGGAAGAGTCGCCGAGACCTTCGACACGACGGCGGCGGGCTTCGCTACTTCAGCGACCGCGCTCTTTGGAGCCTCGGCAACCGCGGCCTTCGGAGCGTCCACGGCGGGCTTCCCCGCGTCGGCGATGGCGCTCTTCGGCGCTTCGGTGTGAAGGCGCCGGAACCAGTCGTTCGCATAGCCACCGCGGACGCGCTTGTTGAGGCCGCGGTCCTTCGGGCGCTCATAGTGATCGACATGGATGGCGGCGGCCTCGCCGGGCGTGCGAGCGTTCTGAGCGAGAGTCCACGCGCGCCGAGCGCCCGTGTCCGGCCCCTTCGTCATCTCCCAATAGGCGGCTTCGAGTTGCTGGCGATGGGTCGCGCCGATGACGTTGAGCCCCATGCCGGCCAAGATCTGCCGACGACGCGGCCCCTGCCACATCATTGAGCCGTAGGCCGCGCCGCGGTCTCCGTAACCGTGAGCCTTGAAGTTGTTCTCCCCCTGCTCGGAGCCGACGAAGCCCGCCGCCGCCGCCGGGCTCAAGCCCTTCTCGCGCCAGAAGTCGAAGGACTCCTTCGCGCCGGCCGTCAGATCGGCGCGCGCTCCGAAGGATCGGCCGCCGCTCTGATCGGCGACGGTACGCAACGCACCATCCCCAACCGACGCAGTCCGACGGGCCGCGGAAGCTGCCGCACGCCCAACGTCCGCCGAGGCGACCGAGGCGCCCGAACCGACCGCCGCCGCGCTCGCGCGCCCAACGCTCGCCGCCGCGCCCGAGCCGACCGCGTCGCCAGAGCCGGACGAGCCGGCGCCCGAGCCTGACGCCTCGCCTTCGCCGGTCTTCAGCGAAATCGTGCTCGCTCCCACGGCAGACAGAACGGATCGAAGCGTGTTCGCCTTCGTGATGGCGGCATCGAGCGACGCGGTGTCGACGACCGGGCGGGTCGTCGTGTCGAGCGATGCATGAAGCTGCCGCCCGGTCTTCGTGGCGGTGTTGCCGGCCGCCTCGATCTGAGAAGCGTCAACCTTGATCTCGAAGGGCTTCGCCCCTTCGGCGCCCGACGGCGAGCCCGCGGCGGCGACTGCCGAAGCGCCGGACTGCCCGAGGGAGCGGAGCGTATTGCTCGTTTCGATCCAACCGTTCGCGCCGGGCCGGAAGAGTTCCGGGCCGTTCTCGCCGACGAGGTAGGTTCCGCCGCCCTTGACCGGGCCGCCGAGGGCGCGAGCACCATCCACGCGAGGCGCGGGCGCGGACGACGAGCCGCCGCCCGTCGAGGGCGCAGATCCCCCGCCGAGGCCGATGGCGCCCTTCGCACGTTCCCACGCGGCCGAGACCGCGCCCGAAAGTGCCGCCGCCAGTGAGCCGGCCGCGTTCTTGATCCCTTCGACGATCTTGGCGATCAGCGAGGTTCCGGCGGCCATCCAGTCGAAGTTGACGAGCGCGTCGTAACCTTGCTTCGCGAGAGCCGTGGTCGCGCTGGCGAACTCGGTCCCGAGCGCGATGATTTTCGCGGGAAGCTTCGAGAGCGAATTGACGACGGCCGCCGCGCCCGCACCGGCTTGCTCGCCCCACGACGCCCACTTCTTCCCGCTCTCGTCGATCGGGCCGAGAAGCTTGTTGAGCCAGTCCCACGCTTGCTTGAGCCAGCCCGTCACCTTCTCGATCGAGCCCGCGGCTTCCGGCCCGAGCGCCTTCATGAAGGACTCGCCGAACGACGTGAAGAACGTGCCGAGGCCGCTCAGGTTGTTATAGACCCAAAGGCCGAGTGCGGTCAGGGCGGTGACGATCGCGGCAACCGCGATGCCAACGGGCGTGATGAGCGCCGCCACGCCCACGAAGGCGCCGCGGAGAAGCATGAGCGGCGCGGCGAGCAGCGCACGGCCGAGCGCGGCCACGGTGCCCGCCAAGGCCAGAAGAACGCCGCGAGCGCCGCCAACCGCTCCGAGAACGATCAAGCCGGCCGCGAACGCCCGGAGGCGAGCAATCGCCGCGACCGTCGTGACGGCGACGATGGCGCGAAGGCCGGATGCAATTGCCACGAGGCGGGTCGCGAGACCGAGCGTCGACGCGGTGCCGAGTAGGAGCAGCGACTTCGCGAGCAAGCCGACAACCCGAACGGTTGCGCCGCCGAAGATGAGGAACGGGCCGAGAGCGATGGCCGCGAGGCCGACCGCCGCACCGAAGCGGAGAAGGGTCGGGTTCGATTTGCTCAGGCCGTCGAGCGCATTCGTGATCGCCTTCACGCCCTTCGCGATATCGGGGAAGGCCGCACGCCCGAGCGTGACCGCGAACTTCTCGACGGCCGCGCCAAGCTCATAAACCGGCCCGACGATGCCCTTCAGGACGACGCCATACCGAGATTGCGCGTAGCCATCCGACTCGGTTTGGATGCCCTTCAGAAGCTCCCCGAGATCCGACTGCAGCACCGCCATGTATCGAGACACGTGGCGGCCTTCGAGGATCGTCGCCACGTCGCCGAGGCTGGCCTCGCCGCGATCGAGCTTCGCCTTCAAGTCGGTGAAGAACTTGGTGAGGTTGACGCTAGAGCCGGCCGCCGTGATCGATTCCTGAACGCTTTGGGCGATGGCCGATGCGTCGACGGCGCTTCCCGACTTCGTCAGAGCGCTCTGAACGAGCTTCGTCACTCTCTCGGCGAGCTTGACCGGCGAGTTCGCGAGAGCCTTGTCCTTCAGCAAGCCGTCGAATGCGCCTTTGAGCGATGACGCGTCGATGCCGTCAGCCTGAAGGCCGGCAATGATGTTCTGAGACGTCACCTTCCGATCGCCGCCGACATAGTCGGACCGCTTCATACCGATGCGTTCCATCGCGCCGAGCGCCTTCGGCGGCGTCTTGACGAGACGAACGATCGCGGACCGCATCGCGACGCCCGCGTCCGACCCAACCGAGCCGTTCTTCGCGAACGCCATGGCGAACGCGGTCGCCTCGTCGAAATTGATGCCCGCGGCCGACGCCGCGCCGCCGACGTAGCGATACATTTCGCCCATATCTTTGAGCGACGCCGTCGTCTTGACGGCCGCATACGTCATCCGGTCGGAGACCTGTTGCGAAGACTTCATTGCCTCGGCGTAGGTCTTCATCGGCATTTGGAACGAATTGATCGTCCGCGCCATCATGTTGCCGACCTCGGCCGGCGCCATTTCGCCGAGCACGGCGGTCGCAAGCGTCTGATCGATCGCGCCTTGCATTTGCTCGAAGTTGAAGCCGCCCTTCAGCATTTCGTTGCCGGTCTTAATGATCTCGGCAAGAGTCTGAGGATACTTCTCGTTCAGCTTGGCGGCTTGCGCTTCGAACTGTTTGCGCTGCTCGCCGCTGGCGTCGCCGAGCGCTTCGAGCATGTTGCCGGCCTTCTCAAACTCGAAGGCCATCTTGCCAGCGCCGAGCGCCAGAAGCCCGGTCGGCGCGGAAATGCTGGCGGTCGTCGAGCGACCGGCGGCGCCCATCCGCTTGCCGAAGTTGTCGACGCCCTTGCCAACCGTCGAGAACGACTTGGCGACGTCCGCGTTCATGGCGGAAACGCGCCGACCGAGGCCCGCAAGCCGCCGTTCGGCTGAAGTGATGGCGCCCGAAAATGACGGAAGGATGCTTCCGCCGATGTTGACGAAGACGCTAAACGCTTTAGCCACGGCGGTTCCCGTCACCCTTTCGCCGCCGCCGCATTCACGGCCCGGCGATAATCAATGGCGTCTCTGAGCCAGTCTTCGAGTTCGCCGACCTCCATTTCGAGGACGTCGGCGAACGTCATTGCACCGTGCGTCAAATCGAAGAGCGCTATCGCGGCTCGTCGAAGCTCCCTCAGTCCGACTGACGCCCCGTGAAAGCCTTGTGCTGCTCGCCGAGCTTGTTGGCGTCGACCTCGTCGAGTTCTTCGATCACGTCGGGCGAGACGTTGCAGAGCTTCGCCATCAGGAAGATACCGCGCTCGGCCTCGGAGCCCTTGAACTTGCTGGCGGCGATGCTGTCCTTCGTCTTCGGACGGCGCATCGTCAGTTCCTTGTATTCCATCGCGTCGACGGTCACGGGGAAGTCGAGCTTGATGGTCTTCTCGGAATCGGTGTCGTACTTAGCCATTTTTATTCGTATTCCCGCTGGATTAGGATTGACGCCGGACTAGGCCGGCGCCAGGTTCTCACAGGCCGATGGCGCTGCGAATACTTTCGAGAACGTCGTTGTCGCCGACGATCCGAATGCAGTTGTCAACGTCGATCTCGATAAGACGCTGACCGTCGATCGAAAGCTTGTAATAGCCGGCCGACATGGTGATCTCGTGCTTGCCGTTATCGCCCTCTTTCCACGTTCCCATTTCGGACTCGTCGAAAGAACCGATGAGGTCGACGACGACGGGAAGGGCCGCCTCGCCGTTGCGCTGGATGGCGCCGCGAAGCTGGACGCGGGTCGCCATGGTGTCGCCGAGGGCGACGCAACGGACGATCTCGGGAAGGTACTCGGCGAAGGTCAGCTTCGCTTCGAGGGCTTCCGTTCCCATGTCGAGTTGCTTCGGGGCGTTCATGCCACCGCCGCGGAACTCTTCGCGCTTCACCTTCACGGCGGGAAGCTCGACTTCTTCCACGCGACCGGCCCATCCCTGACCGTTCACGAAGGCGTTGAATGCTCTAAGGTGACGCGGGAGCATGGCCCGTTCTCTCTATTCGATCAGTTGAGGGAAGAACCGCGGGCGTGTATCGCCCGCGGGGTGTGGCTTACTTCGCGAAGATGTTCGCGATGTACTTGTCGGTGAGCGAAGACCGGAAGGTCAGGCGTTCGGCCGGATAGATCCCGCCGAAGTCGTAACTGAAGGTCGCGTGCCCGTCGGCGATGTCCGCGGCGGTGTTGAACTCTTCGTCGACCCAGCACTCGCCGCCCTGGATCGCGCCGCGGGTCTTCAGGCTCCGCAGGAAGGCGTTCACGCTCATGGTGACGTCCGAGAAGTACGTCTTCGTGATTCCGCGATCGACCGCCCAACGGTGAGCCTTGGCGATCGAGAGATCGACCATGTCGGCGGTGCGGGAGATCGACAGGAAGGTGAACTTCGGGTCGTCCGAGAGCGTGCGGTTGCCCCACAGGCGGAACCCGTTGTCACGGATCACCGTGGCAATGCGATTCTCGTTCAGGATGTTCGCGCGCGAGTTCTTACCGATCGAGTCGATCGGGCGACCGAGGCCGCCGACGCCCTTCAGTACCTTGTTCGAAGGCGACTCCCAGAAGCCGAACTGATCGTCGACCCACGCGATATGACCGGCGACGCGAGCGGATGCCGGCTCGTCGACATATGCCTTGGCCGTGGTGCTGAAGCCGCTCACCTTCGGGTCGACGAGGAAGATACGCCGACTGCCGAAGTCGCCCCGATACGCGAGGGCCGCCGTGTCCGTGGTCGAAGGGCCATCCGCGATAATGTGAGCGCGAAGCTCTTCCGCCACGCCGAGCAGTTCGGCGACGACCGGGTTCGCAAAGTCGTCGATCACGACCACGCCGGTTGCTCCGGTGCCGTCGCCCGAGATCGTCATCGTGAGCGATTCGGTGATGTAGTAGCCGAAGAAGTTGAAGACGATCGCAGTCACCTTGCCGTCGACGATCGTCGCCTTAGCCTTCGGCAGGATCGCATCGGGGCCGCCCCCGGCGAAGGAAACAGTCGCGGTGGTGTAGCCCGAACCCTGATTGCGGATGGCGGCTCGCTTGGCGGCGTTGATGCGCTGATGAGTGAAGCCGGGCGCGATGAGGATCATCGGGGATACGCCAAGCATGGACTCGGCCGCACGAAGCGCATGAACGCCAGTCAAGGCTCCGGTATCGGAGTCGACGCCGCCGACAACGAAGGCAAGGCCACCGCGCTCGGTCGTCGAATGTGGGACGCGAACGCCGACAACGAGGGCGCCGATCTGATCGAAGATCCCATCGAGGGCGCGCGGGCCGGTGCCCGTCTTGCCGAGACCGGCCATGTCGGCCCGCCGGTTGAAGAGCACCGGCACGTTGAGCGGGAATTTTACCGGATCGGCTTCGGGCGCCGTATAGACGAGGCCGATCACGGAAGACCTCACGGCCTGGATCGAACGCGGACCGGAGTCGACCGTGACCGTCTCGACGCCGTGAAGGAAATCTGTGAGCGACATGCGTAACCCCTGAAGAACTTTCAGGACGTTACCGAGCGGCCTTGGCAGTGTCGGGCCTGTTTTGGTCGCCCCTTAGAGGGCCGCGGCGGCTCGCCAGAAGTCGGCGAGGCGTTGCGGCGTCCAACCGAGCGCGTTGCGGATGACGTCGGACAAAGGGTGCGAGCGGAGAAACGTGATCGCCCCCGAGATCAGCATTTCGGCGTTGAACCGTGCATCGGCCGGGAGGTCGGAAATGAGCACGACGAGCTTCGCGGGAATGTCGCCGGTTCGCACGGCCGCCAGCGCCTCGGCCCGATCGATAACGCCATCGATCGCAAGCTGTTGAAAGAACTGGCGGTCGCTGATGACGTCGACGGCCTCGGGCTCGACGGGCGCATACGGCTCGACGGCGATATCCGAGCCGCCAGCCGCGGCGAACAAGGCGCACAACTCGCCGGCTTGTGGCGGGTACGGGGCGAACGTCGTCATCTCGACGTCGCCATCGGCGTAGACGTAGCAAGCCCGGTCCCCCTCGGGCGACGTCATCGTGATACGCATGTTAATAGCTCGCGTCCGCAATCCAATGGGTTTGCACGGTATCGCCAGCGGCAACCGACGCGGGCGATGAGACGGTGAAGCCGCCCGTACCGATATTCTGGACGGTGCCGGCAACGTTCGTGTTCGCGGTGCCGTTTCGGACAGGGGTCGACGTGGTGCCCGTTACCGGGTTGTAGAGCGTCACCGCTGGCGTTGCGCGCTTGCCGGAAGCAAACCGAACCGATCCGAGAGCAAGGCCAGCCGCGGCGGCTTGCGCTTGTTGCTGTAGAGAGCCGGCGTTAGTTGCAGCGCCCGGCGCGTCGTCGACGTTATAGCTCTTCTCGTAATAACGCTGACACATCATGAGATAGTCCGCGGGCGTGCGACGCTCGAAAGGCGAAGGAATGGCAGCCCCAACCGTGCCGATTTCCTCAATCTGCATTTCGCTAATCATTACCTTGAAGGCAACGTTTAACGGAAGATACACATTCCAATTGAGATGATCGTCGCCGTTGGTTCCGAATACCTTGTCCGTCAGGCTTGGAACGTCGAAGATATAAGTAAACCGCGTGTCGTTTGCGGTAAACGTTTGGTCGGCCGGGAAAGACACAATCGGGCACACGACTTGAGGGCTCGGCGTGCCCCCCGTCCCGAAATTCTGCCGCAGAGCGACGGGGTTCGGCATCGGGAAGTTGCCGCCCGAGCCGAACTTCCGCATATTGAAAGAGATTGCGACCCGCTTTCCGGCGAAAGTGCTTCCGCCCTCACAATAGAACTTGAGAACATTCAAGGTCGCGTCGGTCGGCACACCAGATGTTTGAGCCCTTAGCTTTGTCTTGCCGTCGCTATCGACAATCCGGTCGTATTGCATAGTCGCCCCGGCGCCGTTCATGACGCATTGCACCATGTCGCACACGTAACGATTATTATTGTTCGCGGCCGGGATGGACGTTCCTCTTTGCCAAACCTCGAAGGCACCATTCACGAAGCGGTTTCGACTGCCGAACTGCGCCGAGTTTGCGCCGTCCATGCGAACGAAACGGTCATTGAGGCCGGCATTCGCCACGGCCTGATCTTTTTGCGCGGCGGTCAAGGTCTGCGCCGCATCGAACCGAAGCCGGTTATTGATGGCCGTGTTTTGCGTGTCGAGGGCCGTCCCGACCTCGGCGAAGGTATCGCGTGAGGCCGCGGCGCCAGCCGTCAGCGCCGAGACGGTCGCCGACAGGGCGTCGAGCGCGTCCGACACTTCCTTCAGCGTGTCGCGCGCCGCGGTCGACCCGGCGGTGATAGCCGAGACGTTAGCGTTGACGGTTGCCACGCTGGCGGCGACGGCATCGATCGCGTCACTGACTTCCTTCAGCGTGTCGCGATTGGCCGGCGCTCCCCCTTTCAGGGCCGCCACGGCGGCGGCGAGATCGTTCGCAACACCGTCAATTGCGGTGCTCAGTTCCATGAGCGTGTCGCGCGACGCGGGAGCGCCGCCCTTCAGATCGGAGATCCGCGCGGCGATGTCTCGCGACAGTTCGGACACGCTTTCCGCAAGCTCGCCGGCCGTCACGCGGCTGTCCGCGACCGCGAAGACCTTGGCGAGGGTATCAGCGTTATCGTCCGCGCCGCCGAGGATTTCGCTGACGATGCTCGCGCGTCGAGCCGGGGTTAGAAACTGAAGCGAAGAGCTTTCGACGACCATCGCCGCCGGAAAGCCCTTCTCCACTTGGTCGAGCACGTCCTTAACGGCGGCGGCAAGATCCGCCACCGTCAGGTTATACCTCGCAATTAGAGCCTCGACGTCGATCCGGTTCCCCTCACGAAAGTCGTCGGCCAGCTTCTCGACGTCGTCGAGACGCCGATCAAGGTCTTCGTGGATGACGTTCTCTTTCACGAGAACGTCATCCGCTTCGGAAATGCGATATGTCGCGTCAAACTTACGCATTATTCCGGCTCTTTATGCAGACTTGCGAACGGTGATCTGCTCGACGTGGCACGGGATCTTATAGTTATTCGTATCGATGATGAGTTCCGGTTTGACCGCACTCACCGCCGACGTGAACGAGAAGGTCCATTCGACCTCGACGGCCGACTCCTGATCGACGCGGGTTTTCGCCCGGCCGGGCGCGACCGTGATCTTCGGCGCACCCGTTGGTGCCTTCACCGTCCCGTATCCGCTGCCGTAGCGGAGGGCGGCCTTCAGCGTATGCCGCGCGGAATCGTAGGCACCGACTAGTGCGCGAACCTTGATTTCGGTCGCGGTGCCGCCGAGGCCAAAGTCGGTTCCGATCCAGTCGAGATGACCCTTCGGGCGCGAGCAACGGACGCGACTGCCGATCGTGTCGATAATCGGCATCGAGTACATATTGCCGTGGAGCACGACCCGCGCCTCGTAGAGCGCTTGCGTGCCGCCGATGAAGGAAGCTCCCGCCTCGTCGTTGTCGAGTTTCCGCCAGCGGTTGCCGACGAAGATCTCGAAGGTCGCGGTCGAAGAGTTCGGCGCGAGGATCGAGGCGAGGATATCGATGTTCTCGATACCTCCCGACAAGTTCCACGAGCCGAGGCGAACCGTGAGATCGGAGTTATTGAACTTCGCATAGCGAAGGCGGAAGCAAATGTCCTTCGTGATGTCGGGGTCGAAATACTGCATGTCGGTCGTCGAGAGCAGCGTTCCGGCCGTGTAGCGGCTACCGTCCGCGGTCATCACGTCAACGTCGCCGACCGTGTACCAAACGACCGCCCACGGCCGAGCGCGGCCGTCTTCAGTGGAGAGCGGGCCGAGCATGGCCGGCTCGTCGAAGTCGAAGGACGTCCATGCCGGCCACGCCTTGAACTGCGCCTCCGTGAGGGTGACGGTCTGGACGGCGCGCGTCGGGTCGGGTCGGCCCGAGTTGTCGCACTCGCACACCGATGCCGTGATCGAGGCGCCGGCCCCCCACCGCTTGATCCCGAGGTCCGTCCCCGTGACCCAACGTTCGTTAGCCATCAGGAAGGTTTCGGCCTTCACGACGCCGCTAACGGTCTTTTCCTTGACGAGAAGCTTCTCGTAGCTTTCGAGGATCGTATCCTTGAAGATCTGCCGAAGACGCGTCGAGCCGACGATTTTCTTATTTGTCTCGATGATCGGAATTGCGGAGTAGAGCACGCCTTTCGCATCGCGGAACAAGCCGTTGATACTGTCACGGCCGCCGCCCTTCCAGAAGTTCGACGAGTTGCTGACGGTGAAGCCCGTCCCGTACCGGATGCGCGTGACCGACTTCGTGAGCGTCTTCACCGTCACGGTCTGAACGGACACGCCGCCGAGCGGCATGTCGCCCGAAGCCTTCGCAACCGAGAGGCCCGCGACTTCGGTATATGCCGGGCAGATAAGGCCCCGACCGACGTGCATCACGTTCGGGTCGTTCGGGTTGAGCAGGCTCAGCGCGACGGTCGACTCGGCTTCGTAAGCGAAGCGAATGCCTTCCTCGATCCGGGCGTCGAAGTCGACGTTCCCCTTCTGTGTCTCGGGATTCCAGTCCGAAAACTCGTAATCGAGGAAGTTGTCGGTGTAATAGGGCGCATCGTCGACCGGGAGGCCGAGCTTCGCCTTCACGTTCGCAAGGTCGTTCTCGATCGCTCCGATCGCGGCCATCGCGACGGGCGCCCCGGTCTTTGCAGCGACGGCCGCGAGATCGGCCCGCAGGCCGTCGATCGACTGGTTGATCTCGTCGAGATAGTTCACGATATCGGCGATCTGAGTGATCGCCGAATCGAGGCGCTTCGCCTTCGTGTCGTCGCGCATCGTGATCTTCTGGATACCCGAAGTCGTCACGAGGATTTCGGCGACCGCAACCGCGCCGGTCGGGGCGGCGGGAGCCGCGGGACGCGCCGCCTCGACGCTGGGGATGACCGACACGACGACTTTGCGGTTCTTGGTCCGATAGCCGTCATCGACCGACTGCTGAACGCCAGCATTCGGGTTCTTGGGATCAATGGCCCGCTCGTAATAGCGGTTTTCCATATTGTCAGAGACTTCGTCGCCCTGAGCGATCACAAGGCAGATAACCGAGCGGCCGGCGATGGTCGGGACGTAGGTCGCGACAGAGCGGACTTGCTTCTCTTCAAGCGCGTATTGCTTGCCGCCGTCGTAGACGCGACCGGCGGCGATATTCACGCTGACGCCATCGCCGACGGACGAGGTCAGCAATCCGGCATAGCACCGCCCGGCATAAAGAAGATCGCCAGTCGTTAGGGCGATCCCGGTTTGCGGGTACTGTCCGAAACGATCGAAGTCGACCGACTCCACACCCTGAGCTTCGTCGACGAGTGGCCGCCTATACATATTTCAATTGCCTCGTCTTTCGCCGTAGCGAGTGCCCCCTTCGAGGGCTCTGACATCGGCGTAAGTGAGCCTTCTCGTGGCCCTAAGAGACAGGGTGTTTCGGTCGCGCATCGCCTGAGCGTCGACGATTGCTTCCATGATCTCACGGACGACTGGTTCCGACGGTGCCGCGACCTTCCTTCCACGTGGAAGCTTCGTCATCGGGACTTCACGTGACCAATCGACGAGGAAGTTCGCCGTGTAGGCTGAACGCATCACGCGCGATTTGCCGACGACGTTTGACGGCCCGCGGGAAGCCAGCTTGCCCGGCTGATCGCTGAATTTCAGGGACGTGAAGCCGAAGGCGATGACGCTCGGAGCCACAAAGCGCCGGCCGCCTCTCCCTTCGGGCGTAAAGTGAGCGCGAGCGCCCTCGATCTGTTGCCGTCGGGTCTGGATCAAGGCGCCCCTCTCGCCGGGCGTGGCGGTCTCGCGCGTGAACGAGTCGGCGGTTCCAAGGCGCACCGCGAGCGTGTTCACGCCGACGTCCGAGGGCGCGACCGTTCGCGATCCGCCGCGACCGACGATCATGGCGGCTTGCTTCTGGACGGGGAGAATGATGCGCTCGCCGGGCGTGCTAGGATCGCCGAGCGGGATGATGCGAAGCGGCGTCTCGATCCCGTTCCGCATCAGCGTCGCAACACGCGCAAGCCGGGCGTCGGATCGAGCGAAGAGGCTGATGCCGACGAAGCGACCGGGTCGGCGCGGGATGATGAAAGGCGGCGCATCGTAAATGCGGATCTCGGGAAGCGCCTTGCGCCACTCCCGCTGCTCGGTCGCACTGACGGACGAGTCACAGAAGAAGCCGTGCCGCGGCAGATGGGCGCGAACGAGCTTCGCGTCGCGATATCCGAGCGCCATTCGCGTTCCGGCGACGGTCGTCTTCAGCGAGTGATAGAGGCGCGATTCAGCAATGACCGCACGCTTGCGCGAGAGCGGCCAGTCGTCCCGCCAGTAGTCGACAGAGAACGCCCACGCTAGGATCGGAAGCTCGCTCTCGGGGCACGTGAGCGGGTTCCAGAGCGTTCGAAGGGTCTCGGCGAGGGCGAAGGCATTGGGAAGCCTCCACGCGGCCACAAGCGCGACGACGCGCTCGAAGATCCCCGCGCTATCGGTGCTCAGATCCGTGCTTGCCATGGCTTACATGATCTCTGAGGTCACGGTCGGCGGCAGGAAGTACGGCGCGACCTCGGGAGCGGCGGCGTAGTCCCTCGTCGGGTTGTTCACGCGGACAGTGATGACCGGGCCGACATGCGCCGCGGATGCGATGGCCTCGCGGAATACGCCCGCGTTAATGCGATGGGACGATGCGCCGAGGGCGTTCAGAACGGCGACGGCTTTGGCTTCGACCTTCGAGCGGTCCGGCCCGCTCGGCACGTAGAGCGTCACGTTCGGGCGAAGCCGAAGGATCTCGGCCGAGAGCACCGTCACGACGTCGGTCGACTGCGCGCCGCCTTCCCACGAGAAGGCCGCCGCGATCTCGGCGAGAAGAGCGGGCTCGACGGTGCCGTCGCCGTCGCGCCCGAGAACGCGAAGCTCGACGCGGCCGGCGCCCCGATTGATCGGAAAGACGCCCTTGATCCGATCGGCGAAGGCGGTCCGAACCTTGTAGACGTAGCCGCCGGGCGTGAGGCCGACGTCGTTCAGTGCCTCGGGCGCGAGTTGCGCCCGGCTCCGAAGCTCTTCGTCGCTCTCATAGACTGCCGCCGCTCCCGTCAAACGGTTTGCCGGGACCAAGAGCTTCCGGGTTGTCCGGTGGAAGGTTTGCGTCAGATAGTCGAGGTCAGACTTGATTGCGAACGGTAGACGCAAAGAGTTCGCGGCGTCGTTCGTCGCCTGACGCAATAGCATGTCGCCATAGGCGTATGCCTGAAACAGAATAGCGACAGGGTCAGAGTCGATCGTTTCGGTATTGAAGACCGGCAACGTGGGATCTTGAGCCCGCGCGGCGTTCCAAAACTCCACGAACTTCGCCAGAAATTGTTTCAGGCGAGCTTCATAGGCGATAGGGATCAGCGAAGGCGGATCGAGGCGCGAAAAATCAAGCGTCTCGGCGGTGTAGACTGTCATTGCCTCTTCCTGACCGGAACTGGACGGGCCGGACCCGAGGCGAGCGTATCGTTGGCCGTGACGCGCGGGAGGCCGATTAGGTCGCGCCGTCGAGGATCACACGGCCGGTAGCGTCTTCCGCTTCCGAGTAATCGCCCAAATGCCCGCGCGGGAAGTAGACGCCTTTGACGTCGAAGATCGGGTTCCCGTTTGCGAGATCCGAGTCTTCGGACAAGAGCATCTGAACGACGCGGAATCGCGGTTCGGCCTTCAGGGCGCCCGCAATCGCCGCGTAAAACTCGATTAGGGTGAGATCGCTCACGCCGCGGTCGACGAGACGAGGAAGTTCCGACCCGAACTCACGGCGCATCACGCGCGAGCCGACCTTCGTGTTCACGATGGTATCGATCGACTGAAGCACTTCGGCGAAGCCCGAGATCAGCCGGCCGGTTCGTTTGTCGAAAGTCGCCATGTCCGAATCCTAAACCGGCGGCCCGGAGATCGCCGCGCCGGTCATGACGTTGCGGTGCTTGTGGTCGTCGCCGATGCTATGGCCGTTGTGCTTGACCTCGCCGCCATCGATTTCGAGGCCGTCGCCGCTCACCTTCAGGGTCACGCCGCCGATCTTTACGGTGAAGGTGTCGCCCTTCAGCGTCATCGTCCCTTTACCGACCGTGCCGGTGATGGCGTCATCCTTCATCACGAAGGTTCCGCCGCCGGCTTTGATCGTCGCGGTGCCCTTGATCTCTTGATCGCCCTCGGCTTGCGCCGACGCGCCGTCTTGCTGGCCTTCGCTCTTCTTCTTCCCGGTGGCGTTGAAGAGCAGAGCCCCGGTCTCTCGATCATAGGAGATCTCGGCGCCGGTTTTGAACGTCTTCCGCCATACGCCAGGTTTGTCGGTGCCGGCCTTTTCGTCGTCTTCCTTGTTCGTGTATGTCCCGGCCGGCACGACATGCCCGGTCGAGAACTCGCCGCCCTCAGACAGTAGCGTGACCTTTTCGCCGACTTCGAGGAAGTGCGTGTCGACGTCGCCCTTCGCCCGGCCGCCGCCAGCGGGAAGCCAGTCGGTCAGAATATAGTTGTCCTCGTCCTGCTCGTTCCCAAAGGCGACACGATAGACAGGCGGCTTGCGCTTATAATCGACTTCCTTGACGACGCCGTTCAGGCGAACGCCGTCCTGAGCCCGCCGATCGAGGTCGGTGGTCTCCGGGTCGCCGACGCCGCTCGTGCGGACATAGTCGCGAGCGAACTTCATGGGTTCCGCACGCCCTTGTCGCGCGTGATGAGCCGTTCCGGGCTCCCGCCGTTGATGATGAGGTCGACCGTGTCGGGCCGCGTGCCTGGATCGCGGACGCGCCAAGGCCGATCGTATGTGACGTGCCATGTCAGGCCGATCGCGCCGACGGGCCGCCGGACGCCTTCGGTGATGACGTCGACGTCAGTGTCGCCAAGCCGGACGCAAGCCGCCTCGAAGCCGGGAATGTCCCAATCTTCGAGCGCGGCCTCGATCTGCTCGGCAATGTCGTCGAGCTTGTCGTCGACCGTCTCGCCACCGCGGACGAGGGCTTCGACGACGATCTTCAGCTTCGCGCGCGCGAACGTGTCTTCGGCCTCGGCACCATAGTCCTTTTCGGGATCTCGGTCTTCGGTCCGCGTGTAAATCAGGATCGCGGGAAGCTCGTCGTCGTCGTCGAGGGCGACCGGGGCGATCCGGCTCGGGAAGATACGCGAACCCGCGGCCGTCCGATAAACGCCGTCCACGGGCGTCCTGAGCCGTTCCGTGAAGGCTTTGCGGATGACCTTGCGGGGATGGGTCATGCGCCCTCGGCGTCGTCTTCCATCAGGACGAGAACGACCATGCCGGTCCCGTCGGGCTTCGATTCCTGAACGCGGTAGCGAACGCCCTCAATCTTCAGGCGGTCGCGCTGACGGCCGCCCTTCACAAGATCCGACGACCGACAAAGGAAGGTCGGCCCGGTCGAAGTGAAATGCGCCCCGGTCTGCAATTGGTAGTCGTGGCCGGGCCAGCGGTTCGGGTTGAAGTTCGTGGCTTCGGCATCGAAGATGCCGAGCACGGTCTTCGGCTGAGCGTTGCCGTCGCGCGCGAAATACTCGGCCTCGATCCCGAAATCTCTCGGGTCGAGGAAGAGCATGAGGTCGGCGTCGGTCATCGCGCCCAAGGTCAGAGACCTTCGGCGCGAAGCGCGATTGCCGCGGCTACCTCGTCGACGGTCGGCTTGAAGCCGAGAACGCTCGCGAGAACGTCGATCTTCGGCGAGCCATCGGCCTCGAAGTCGGTCGCCTCGTCGAGCAGGTCCATCGTCAGAGCGACGACCGACACGCGGTCATCGTCGGCGGCGGCGTCGGGCGCAGAGGCGACCGGCGGGACCGGCGGAACCTCGTCGTCCTCGGTAGCTTCCGGCTCGGCGGGAAGCTCGGCCTCTTCGCCTTCGACGACCTCCACGCGACCGCGGAGCGCGCGAGCCTCGACGTCGTCGAAGTCGAAGATGGTGGAGCCCGGCGGGTAATATACCCCGCCGTGCTTGATCGTTACGAGCGTCGTGACTGTCGCCATCAGAGCACCTTCGCCGAGAGCGAGGCGTTCTTCCGGTAAGGGACGAGCAGGGGAGCCGACTGGCCGAGCATGTAGCGCTCGGACGGGTCTTCTTCCTCCCACGACTTCACGAAATACTGACGCGGCTGAAGGCCCGCCTTCAGATCCTTGATCGCGCCGAAGTGGCGCACGCCCTCGATCCCGGTCGAGAGCAACAGGACGGTTCCGGCCGGGAGGTTAGAAACCTCGATGCCGGTCTCCGGGTCGACGTGGGCGTCGTTGTACGCCCAAAGCCGAAGGGTGCCGCTGCCGCTCGTGAAGATCGCCACGAGCACGGCGCCTTCACCGCCGATGACGAGCGGGCCGAGCTTCACCTTCGCCTCGTCGAGCGCGCGGACGTCGGTGTTGAGTCGGGCCTTCATCATGAGAGCGGCGGCGGTCGGGAGGCCGGTCTCGTTGTCGATCTCGGCGAGCTTGCCGCGAACGACCTTCCAGACATGCATGTCCATCACGGCATCGGTCGGCCGGATGAACGACTTCTCGTAGACGGTCTGAGACCACTCTTCGAGGTCGTCGACCGGGTCGACACCTTCGACGTCCCACTTGTCGAGGCCGGTCAGCGTGATTGTCAGGGCCGGGTCACGACGGAAGTCGACGACCTTCTCCGGGTAGTTCTCGCCCTTGATGACGAGCTTGCCGGTCGTCAGAACCTCGGCGGCCATCACTTCGAGGCGGCGAACCCACATATCAAGCTGATCGCTCAGCGCCCAAGCCACGGCGCCGGCAAGGCGCTGCTCGGGGGTCAGGCTCCCGCCGATCTTCTCACCGGCCCGGCGCTTGAACTGTTTGTCGGGATTGAAGACCCGCTTGTCCTTGATATAGGCCGGACGGAAGCTCTCGGTCTCATACCCGGCTTCGAGGATGACCTTGCCGGCCACGGTCGGGGCGACGAACGGCGCGATGCGACGAGCGCCCTTAACGTGATCGAACATGATGGTCTCGGAATCCGAGACTTCGACCGTCGGGAAGAAGGCGTTCAGAAGAAACGCGGGGTTGGCGGGAAGCTCTTCGACCACGCGGTTCAGAGCATGAGTTGAAAACAGGTCCATTTTTGTCGAAGCTCTCTTTCGCGCAATGCCCCCTCGGGGCGCTAGGCGACCCGGTTGCGGTTAGGGATGCGGAACGGTGGTCTCGATGAAGATCGACTTGCCTCGGAAGGCATCGTCGATGCTGGCGGCGGTGTGACCGGCACCGATGGCGAGGGCCGACAGGTTGTAATGGCCCGTGATGTAAACGATCGCCTCGACGTCGCCCGAGGTTGCATCCACGGGCTCGCTCAGGATCGCGTCGGGCGTCTGAGAGCCGTCGGTCGCGGCGGCGACGCTCTTGAGATATTCGCGGTCGGCCGTGACCTTGCCGAGCACGGTTCCGCGCGGAAGAATGCCGGCGCCCGACTTGATCGTGACCTTGCGGGCCAGTCCGCCCTTGATAACGAGGTTATCGGGGACGAAAGTGCCCTCGATCTGCGCGTTCGCCGACATTTCCAAACTTCCTAGCTTCAGGCGAAAGCGAGCTTCCGCGCTTCAAGAATTGCAGACACTGCCGCTTCGTCGCCGCCCTTCGGCTCGGTCTTCGACACGGTCCGAACGCTCGCATTGAGGTTCGCATCGTCGTCGATCGCCTTCGCCCGGTCGGCCGCCTTGGCGTGTTCCCGTGTGACGATCAAAGCCTTGAAAGCGTCCACGGTGGAGCCTGTTTTGATCGCCTCGTCGCGCTCGGCCTCGTACCCGGCGACGGTCGCGCCATAGAGGGCGGAAACCCGGTCGCGCTCGGCGGCATTGGCGGTTTCGGTGGCGGCCCTCGTGGCGGCCTCGGTCGCGGCGGCGACGGCGGTGGCCTGATCGGCGGCGGCCTTCTCTTCGGCGGCCTTCACGGCGGCGTCGACGGCGGCCTTCATCTCGTCTTCGGTCGGCATGGTCGCGTTTTCCTGATGGGTGCCGCTCAGTGCGGCGGTTGAAAGCCCGATCGCGCTCAGCGGATCGGTTTGGCTGGCGAGGCTCGCCAGGGTCGACTCGAAGGTGCCGATCGCGTCGGCCATTCCCGCTTTCACGGCGGCCTCTCCGATCAGCACGTCACCTTTTCCGAAGGCGTCGAGAACGTGAGCGACGCTGACGCCGCGGTTGTCCGCGACGGCGTCGACGAAGACTTGAGCGAGCGCGTCGACGCGGGCCTTGATCCGGGCCTTGCCGTCGGTCGTCTTCGGGTCGCTGATTTTGTAGGGCGACTGCGAAGACACGAACTCGTGTCGGCGCACGCCCGAGCGTGCATCTCGCTCGCTCGTGTCGGAATAGGAGGCGCGCACGCCGATCGAGCCGACGGCCGCGCCCGAGCCGATCACGATCCGATCCGCGGCGCTGGCGAGCCAATACCCGGCCGACGCGGCGAGATCCCCGGCATAGGCGACGATCGGCTTCGTGCCTCGCGCCGCGCGAACGGCGGATGCAAGCTCGCCGACGCCGGCCGCCTCGCCGCCGGGCGTGTCGATCGCGAGCAGGATCGCGCGAACGTTCTGGTTATCGACGGCGACCTTGAAGTCGCGCATCAGCGATTCGTAGGACGTGGCGCCGCAAAACTCGGTCATGAGGTTCGCGCGCTTGAACATGGCGCCTTCGGCGTAGACGATCGCCACGCCGTCGCGGACCTTCGCCCGCTCGGACTTCTCCAAGGTCTCGGAGCGCATGGCTTCGAGCGCTTGCGGCGTAACCTCGTGCTCGCGCGCGGCGATTTCGAGCAGCGTCGCAAGGGCGGGCTCTTCCATCGCCCACGATGCGCCGATCGCGGCGTCGATGATGCGAACGGGCATGGCTCAATCCTTCTGAGAGCCGCCAGGGGCGGGCTCGGGCTTGTCGTTCGGTGCCGGCCGAGGCTTGGTCCCGTTCGGGTCGAGAATGGCCGGCTCAAGCCCGGCTTCGACGCGGGCCTTGTGCTCGCGCGCGCGCTGCTCGGTCTTCTGTTTCCAGTCGCCGCCGGTCCGGCGAAGCGTGACCTCTTCGAGCGTCAGGGCGCCGATCTCGACGCCAAGCTTCTCGCCCTCCCATTCCTTCACGGGGTCGAGAATGATCCCGGTTGGAGGAATCCACATGCTGCCGAGCCAAGCCGCCCGGCGAACCGGGCTCTCGAAGAAGCCGGGCGCCTCGATCAAGCCCGCGTTGATGGCGTCGACGATGAACCACTCATAGACCGGGTCGCAAAACGTCGAGATCAGCCATTCACGGCGCTCGTCGAAGAACTGAGCGGCCATCTCAAGAGCAGCGCGCGACGCGGAATAGGATGCCGCGAAGTGCATGATGAGCAGTTCATACGGGATGCTGAGCGCGACGCCGATCTGACGCACGACGGCCGAATAAAAGGCGTCGAAATTCGCATTCGCGCGGCCCGGATTGGCGGTAACGACTTCCTCGTCGGTGCCGATGCTGACTACCGCACCTGGTCCCATGGCGACCTCGTCGGCCCCCATGCCGGGCACGTCGGCGCCGGGCGGAAGACCGGAGTCGTCCTTCGTCTTCAAGAAGACCGTGAAGAAGCTCGACACGACGGCGGCCATAAGCTCGGCCTCCGAGTAGCGATCGAGTTGCTTCAGGATCTCGATGACGGGCGCGAGTTCGGGCACGCCCCGCGTCTGCTCGGGCCGGCGGCGGCGATAGACGTGAAGCGCCATCTGCTCGCCGGACTTCTCGCCGAAGGCGGGAATCTCGGTGTAATCTAGCGACGACCGAAGCATGTAGTCGCCCGGATGGTCGTCGAGCACGAAATACGAGACGGCCGCGCCGTCGCTATCGATCCTCACGCCCGAGCGAATATCGGCGTCGGCGGAAAGGGCGTCGGGCGTCGCGAGGCGGTCGGCCTCGATCACGGCGAGCGCGAGCGGCACGACGGCCGTGCGTTTGGCGCGGCGGCGCAGCACGAGAGCGTCACCGCTCTCGAAGGTGGCCTCGAAGATAAGGCCTTGAAGCTGATAGAAGTTTTGCGTCAGCGTGATATCCGCCGACTTCGACTTCGCCCAAAGGTTAAACAGCTTCTCGGAGCGACGCTCCCACTTGTCGGCCTGCTCTTCGGTGAGGCCGAGAAGTTCGCGGTCGATCGCGGCGCGGAGTTGAAGCCCGGTCCCGACGACGTTGCTCTTCGACGTAGCCGAGGCGCCGGTCGCGATGGGATTGTTGCGGATGAGGTCGCGCGAGCGGGCGCGCAACGTCGGCAGATCTCCAAGGGTGTCGGCGTCGGCCGAGCCCGGATAGGTCTGCCACGCCTTCAGCGAGGTCTTCTTCGACTTCGCGCCCGTGTATTGCCCGGCCATGGTGAGGGCGACGCGCGCCTGATACCGGCGAGCACCGTAGCCCGGCGCAACGGCCGTGATGGCGCGATCGAAGAAGTTCGGTGCGGGGATCTTCATTGCGGAATGATCCGCTGAACGCGGAGGCCGCCGCGCTTCTGGCGCGCGACCTTCTTTTCGAGGCGTTCGGCCCGAGCCTCAAGCTCGCCGAGCGGCGCGCGCCAAATCTCACGGTCTTTGACCGTCACGCGCGCGCCGCGCTGCTCAACCGCTTCGATCGCGGCGGCATTGTCGGCAAGTTGATCTTCGACGCTCTTCGCCATGGACAAAGCCTAGGCGTGGCGTGGCGACCTTCGGAGAGTGTTCCGGTCGCCCCTTTACGGCATTTCGCCGGTTTCGGTGCTGATCCGCTTTCGGCCGCGCGCCCGGAAGATCTCAAGGTCGTCGGGCGGGTTCGCCCCGGCGAGATAGAGCTTCACGAGAACGGCGATCGTGCCGGACACCTTGCTCTTCTCGTTTTCCATGTTGTGAACGTGGTCGTTCCCGTTCGTCGGGGATAGGCCGAGCGCCCGAGCCATCTCGATCGGTGTCAGCGAGCGACCAACCCCCCACTTCTCGCCGAGGGTCGCCCTCGCGGCTTTGATCTCGTTTCCCGTCATCCGGTACACCTCACCATCAACGACGGATATCAGTCGGCTTTCGCCGTCCGAACCGTCGCTAGACCCGAATGGTTAACCTAGTTCGCGCGGCCAGTCCATAACCCATCCGATTTACTCGGCTATGTCACGCCTGAACGCCGCGACTGCGAATCCTCGGCCGCACCGCCGCGGCCGGCGGCGCTGGATCTCGCCTTGCCTCGGGCTCGTGCGTGCCCGACCGAGCGACCGTGACCGGCGCAGCGGAATGCCGGGCCGCGAAAGCCTGTCGAAGAGCCGAAAGGCGACGGCTCATGTCGATCCCGAGCGAAAGACGTGCGGCAATAGCATAAACTCGGCAGTCCAACGGCTCGTTTCGAACCCGATCCTTCACCCATTCCTTCGTCGTGAAGCCACGTCGATCGACCTTCAGAACCGCTTTTTCGGCGGTCAATCCGTCGAAATAAGGCTTCTGATAGGGGTCACGGTCGGGGAAATGGCAGTAACCGGGACCGGGTTCCTTCTTCGACAAGCGTTTATAGTGGAGATCTTTCGCCTGATCGACGCCTAGAACGAAAACCGTCACCTTCTTCGCCGCGTTCTTCGTTCCTTTCGGCGGCCAAATCGGTCGACCGGGTCCGCCAATACCTTTAATTGCGTAGACCTTTCGGCCTAGTCTCGGCCGACAGAAGTCATAGACTTGTTGCGTGAAGTGACCGCCCGAGTCGATGCAAGCCGCCTCGGCACGCATCTCGATCCCGGCCGGATGACGGAATCCGCGCAATAGCGCGTGATCGAGGGACTCCCAAAACGCCGGGTTGTTCGGGTCGCCGTAGCGGACTGCGTAGTCGAGAGACCATGTCTCGTCGTCGGCGCCGAAGCCGAGCCATTCGATCTCGTAACGGTCATCTTGGATATCGACGCCAGCCACGACGGTTCCGACGGCGGTCGGGATCGGGTCTGCCTCATAGGGCTCCCGGCGATGCATCAGGCCATCGCCGTCGACCCGCTCGCCCTTCTCTTCCCACGTCTCGGCGAGGCGCGTGTTGACCCACGTCTTCAGCCGCTCAGGGTGAGGCTTCGCGAGCACGAAGTCGCGCGCCATGATCCCAAGGGACTGCCACGGCGAGGCGATGCGGTTGAGATGGAAGCCGGCATGACCCTTCACTTCCGGCCGGGTCGCAATCCAGCGACCGAGCCCGATCGCTTCGAGGCGTTCGGCTTCCGACCATGGATAATCGCAAACCTCGCCGGTCGAGGCGTCGACGGCCTCGCAATGATAACGGGCTTCCTCGGGCTTCCCTTCAGGCCACCGAACTTGCTTCCACTGAAGATGCTGCTCGTGAGCGCATTTCGGGCACGGCACGAAATAGCGGCGCTGATCCGATTCGAGATAGGCCGCTTCGATGCGGCTCGCGCCCTTGATCGTCGGCGTCGAGACGAGCGCGATCTTCCGATTCCAGAAGGTCGTGGTGCGCTCGATCGCCAGCGAGACCGGATCGCCTTCCTTACCGGCCGACGCGTCATAGCGATCGACCTCGTCGGCGAGAAGAATACGGATCGGGCGCGAGGCAAGAGAGGCCGGCGAGTTCGCGCCAGCGAGCGTAATATGCCCGCCCGCGAACTTCTTATGAAGAATAGTGTCTTCGGAGTCCCGAGAGTTCGCACCGATCTTCGCCGCGATGCATGGGGTGTCTCGGATCATCGTCGAGAGACGATCCTTCGAGAACGCTTCCGCCATCTGCAACGTCGGTTGCAGAATAAGCATAGGACACGGATCAAGATCGACGTGGAACCCGGCAATATTCAGCAAAGCTTCGGATTTGAAGCTCTGCGCCGAGACCATCACCGAAACTTGCTCGATATCCGGGTCGCTGAACGCGTCCATGACGCCGCGAGACGGCTCGACGCGGCTCGTCGACCATTTGCCGGGCTCCGCGGAGGCTTCCGACGAAAGCACGCGCCGATCGTCGGCCCATTCCGAGACCGTGAACTTCGGCGGCGGCGAGAACGACTGGCCGATAAGCTCGCGGATGCGCGCTCGAAGAGCGGCTTCGTGCTCGGAATCGAAGTCGTCGAGGATTTCGAGCTTCGAAGGGTCGACGTGCTCGCTCACTGAGGCGTCTCGGCGCTTCCGAAGCTCTTGATCTCGGTCAGAGCCGCGTGAATCAGGGAGTCGACCTCGGCGACGAGCTTCTTCGCCCGCTCAGGGTCGGACGCGTGAAGCTGAGCGTGCGGCCGGAACTTCGTCGGCACCGCGAGAAGGCGGGCGCGCGCGTTCGCGATCTCGTCGGACACGACCCGAGCGATCGTGTCGATCGGCGCGACGGCGCCAAGCTCGCGCGCAAGGCTCAACTCGGCCGATTTCGCCTTCGCGATCTCGTGGCGTTGCTTCGCCTCGTCGAGGCTCATGCGGCCCTCGCCGCTATCCTCACCCTTCTCGTCGCCGAAGACGTTCCCGCGCGTGCGGCGGGTCGCCCGAGCCTTTTTGATGAGCCAGGTATGAGCCTCCGCGGTGTCGATTTCCCACGCGACGCCCTTGGCGCCTTGCTTGCGCGTCGGAAGCCCTTCCTTGATCCATGTGTCGACGGTCGGAAGCGAGTAACCGAAGATCTCGGCAAGCTCGGCCCGGTTGACGATCTTCCCCATAGGTCAATCCGCGAGGCATAGGGCCATGGCGGCGCCAATCCCGACCGATGGAAGGTCAAGGGCGCCGAAGCCCGCCAGAAAGGCCGCCACGGTCATCAGGAAGAGCCTCAACGGCGGACCTCCGGGCGGCAGAGACGAAGGATCTCGCAAGCCGCGTCGAGCGCGCCGGGACGCCCCATGATGCGGAAGCCCTCGATCAGGGCGACGAGAGGCGCGTAAAGCATCACGCGAACCTCGCCAGGATGAGCGCGAATGCCGCGAGGCCCGCCGCCCAAAGCATCGTTTCGCGGAAGCTTCGGCGGTCGCCGCGCTGACGATCCTCACCGGCGGTTCCGGCGAGCACGAGCGCGAGTCCGCCGATGACGTGCGAGGCGATAAAGCTAAGCATCAGAGCAGGCCCGCCATATGAGCGAGGCACACGGCCACGACGAAGACGAAGAGGGCGAACGCCAACCCGGCGCCGATCGAGAGGGCGAAGGCGAGCATCATGATCCGCTCGACGAGGCCCGGCGCCGGATACCGGCGACTGCGCTGAAGGACGCGGCACATCAGGCGGCGACCTTCGAGGCGTGCCGACGCTTGGCGGCGAGAACGTTCATCTCGACGACCGCGAAAAGCTCGGCCCGTGAGGCGCAGTTGTAGAGCTTCCGGTCGGGCACGACGTCGAGCGCTTCGCTCACGTGGGCGCCGGGCCGGGGACGCATGTCCTCGACGGTGCGGCTCACGCGCCAAATCTCGCCGCCGAGCCGATAGATCGCGTCGACCTCGTTCGGATAGCGGACGTCGTCGAAGACCACGAAGGGGAGCCGGCGATTGCTGAGGGCGGCGGCTTCGGTGTCGACCCAAAGGTCGAGATCCATGCGCTCGCGGCCCCACGTGTGGCCGAGTTCGATCATCGCGTGCCGAGGCGTGCGGCCGTTGAGCAGAGCCGACGGGGTCTCTTTCAGGTCGCCTTCGACCATTCGCTCGATCAAGGCGTCGTCGGCTCCGCGGTAGCGAAGGAACGTGCGGAACATAGCCTTCAGCGCACCGGCAAACTTGCCTCGTGCGAAGCTGTATTTCTCGATCAGATGGTCGGCGACGGTGGATTTACCCGATCCGGCGACGCCCGTTAGGCCGATCACAAGCATTCATGCGGCTCCGCTACTTCCCGAAGCCGGTGTCCCACGAGTTGCCAATCGTTTAGGGGTCGTTTTGGTATCTCTGAGCGAGCAAGCCGCGCGTTTCTGCTCTCGCGGCTCAGCAAAGCCGGATTGATGACGAGTCATAAATCGAGCAAAAAAAGTTCGTATCTGGCCGACTGTCGAAGTCGCGCGTCACCCGCACCCGGCGGCCCCCCGGAAGGACCCTAAAGGTTGCCCAAATGTCACACTGAGGCATAGAGGCAACGACTGTTGCCCGAATGTCACGTGACACTCAGGTTCGACTGTTGCATTTCGGTTCTGTCAACCCCGATACTGGGGTTTTTCAAGCAAAACCGAAGATATTTCGCAATAAAAGCGCGATCAATACATGGGTTAGTCTTCGAACCACGCCACGAGGTCTGTCCCGAGGGTCGGCATAGGCACGCTCGGCAGGAAGTAGCGCATCGCAGGCTTCCCTCGACGCTGTAGACGCATCTCCGCGCCCTGGATCATCTCGGCCTCGATCAGTTCGCCGAGCATCGTGTCGACCTCCCTCATGCTCGGCTTCGGGTTGAACGCCCGGCACACGTCCGTCTTCGTGGCGCCTCTCGTGCCCGCCTTCCTGACGATCGCAACGATACGCTCGTGACGATCAAGCCCGCTCACGATCCGCTTCGGCTTCGGCTTCGCGCTTTGGATCTCGCTCACGATCGCGTCTCTCGCCATCATGGGTTCACGAGAGGCGAGAGCCTTCATCACGTCCTCTCTGAACGTCTTCCACATGCCAGCGCGTAGGCTGGCGAGGTTCGCCCCTCGCTCCACATGGCGCCGCATCAGCGTCGAGATCTGAGCCACCGCACGCAACTCCCGGCTTCTCGCCTCCGCTGTCGTCACGCTCTCCCGCTCCGCAATGGTCTCCGAGAGGCGCAGCATGTGTGGAGCGACCACGGACAGGAAGCGATCGGTCTCGCTCTCCCTTGGCTTGGCGAACCGTCGGCTCTCGGGCTTCGCCCCGAATACCCTGACCTCGACGCCATCCCTGACCGGGAAGATCAGCTTCTTCGAGGCGAGAGCCCTGACGATCTCCGGTCGATCGAGCAGGAAGACCGACTCAAGGCAATCGGCCTCGAAGACCGAGAGAGGGATGCCTTCCGGCGGGATCGATGAAGCTCGGTCCGTTACCTGACGGATGATCCGTTGCCAGTCCCCACGAAGCCGACGGACGGCGGGAAAAACGGGCATCGTCGCCCCTCCGAGAGTTAGCGCCTATATATAGATAGATAGGAGGGGGAACTTCCTACCGATCTATAAACGTTCTCTTTTTACCATCTCACCCTATTATATATAGGATCTATGTTCTAACCCCTTTTTCCGCGAAGTTAGAGAGGGTTAGCGCAGTCCGTCCGTTCACGGAATTGCACCGGATTTGCGCTAACTCCCCACCCCATTCCCTGACTAACCCATCCGACGCTATCGGTCTCCTAATCCGTCAACCTTTCGGAAAGCACGGTTGACAGGGGCCGTGAACTCGCCTTACACGTTGGATATGACGGATGAGCATCCGTCGCGGCCTTCAGAAGGCGAACCCGAAAATGACGATGACCCAACCCACGCGGGGCGATGCCTCCGCGTCACCGATGGCGCTTGGCCGCTATCCTGTCGCTCCCGGCTTCAAAGAGGTCGGCGGCACTTCCGAGGCGGCGGCATCGTCGATCTCGTCTCGCTCCGCGATCCTCCGCGCTGGCGTGCTCCGCACCTTGCGTCAGACCGGCAACCTGACGGCCGACGAGACCGCCGGCTTCATGGGCGAGTCCGTGCTCTCGATCCGGCCCCGCTTCTCCGAACTGCTCGGCCTTGGCTTGATCGCTAAGACCGGCGAGCGCCGTCCGAACGAGGGCGGGCACAACGCGATCGTTTGGAAGCTCTCCGAGACGGGCAACCGGGCATGACCGAGTTCGTCATTCTCCGCGCTCGCCTTTGGGGCGCCACCGACGGCCGCAACTCACCGCCGGCCCATATCGCCGAGATCGAGCGCGAGACGCCTCAGTTTCTCGTCGGCTACCTCGTGAACGAGGAAGGCAAGCGCGACGTCGTTCGCGTCAGCCTCTATGACATGCGGCCGGGCTTCAAGCCCTCTGTCGAGGGACGCTCCCAATTCGGAACGGGCAAGTTCGCGAAGCCCCGCGAGGTCGCTCGCTTCCCGACCTTCGAGCAAGCCGCTCAGGCCCTCGCCGTCGCACGGCAAGCGTGGGCGTCGGTTCCCGAGTTCGATGTTCTCAACCTTCAGTCCGCCGTTGCGAGCCGGAAAGAAGCCCTCACCGCCGAGCGTAAGCGCATCACGGCCGAGATGGCGGTTCAGCTTGAGCCGCTGACGCTCGGCCTCAACACGGCGCTCGGCAACCTGAAGGCCGCAACCGAAGCTCTGACCGAGCGCCGGAACGCCGACATGCTCGCGGCGATCCAGCCCGCGCGAGAGGTAGCGTGATGCGCCTCCCCCGTGCCGCCGAAGAACTGATCGATGACCTCGCTCGCGTCATCCACGACACGGACGACGATCGAGAAGGGGCCTTCCCCGACCACGACGAAGACGACGGGCAACGCTCTCCCGGCGGCTATATCCGGCTCGTGAGCCGCGACGTCGTCGAGATGCGCCGGGCTCAGGCCCGCGCCGTTCTGAGCTACCTTCTCAAGCGAGCCGCGTGATGAGCCACGAGAACGTTTCCCCCGAAGAGATCGCCTTCCTTCGCCTCGCCACCGGCCTCGAATGGAAGCGCACCGCCTATAAGAATTTCGGCGCCTGCAACCTCAAGCGTCCGACCTACCCCTTCGCCCTGAAGCTCGTCGCACGCGGCTTCATGGTCGAAGACCCGAGCGCGCACTTCGGCAGGATGCGCGTCTTCCGGGTCACGAAGGAAGGCTTCGCGTTCATGGGCGTGCCCCGCCCGAAGCGCGCCCTTCTCGATCTCGTCCCCGAGCCCGCTCCGGTGAGCGAGCCCCTGGATCTCGCCGCCTAAGCCCTCAAGCAACCTTTCAGATCAATCGCAAGACTACCCGCGAGCGCGGGACCGGGGAAGCTATGTCTATTCACGAAACGACCGTGATGCTCGTCGACGCCCTGTCTTCAATCGAGCAACTGACGAGGGACGACTTAGGTTTCGACCCGATCGTCGTTCACTCCACCGCCGCCGATGCCCTCGCCGACTTCCACGCGGGCAACACGGACGCCGCCCGTTCCGCTGGCGATATCGTCATGCGGTTCGCGGCCGACTCGGTGCCCTTCGCCCTCGTCCATGTGACCGGCGCCCTTCCCCACCGCCCCCGTGCGGAATGCGCCATTGCGAACGAGATCATCGCTCTCGCTCGCACCGCCGCTCTCGCGGGCTTCGACCTTGGCGGCGCTCTCGCCGAGATCGGTTCCCTTCGACCCATCGTCGTCGCCGCGTAGCAAGCGGCCACCGACCCAACCCCTTCCCAACCCCTGAAGCCTTCAACCCCGCCGTCGCGGGGAACGGGAGACCTATGCCGTGAAGACCACGAAAGCCCGCCTTCTCTCCACCTATCGCGCCGCTCGCCGCAACATGGCCCGCACCTTCCTGAAGGTCGGCCTCGAAAAGGCATGGCCCGCCGCGTGGCAGAGAGCAATCTTCGGATCGACCCGTGACCTCGCCGCCGTGAAGTCGGTCGTTCGCGCCTCGACGCCGAACGTCGATGTCGTCGCCACCGCCGACGTGCAAGCCGAGGCCGTGAAGGTCGAGCCGGCCGTTCTGACGGTCGTCGCCGACGAGGTCGATCCCATCCCGCCGGCCGCTGACGCCGAGCCCGTCGCTCTGAAGAAGCCACGTGCTCGCAAGCCGGCCGCTCCGAAGGCCGAGACGCCCAAGGCGCCCCGCAAGGCCGCCGCCAAGGCTCCGAAGCCCGAGACCACCGCCAAGGCTCCCGCCGCCCCGCGCAAGCGCGTCGCGAAGGCGAAGGCCGCCTGAGCCCTCCCCCTTTCACCCCTCCCCCACGAGAGAACGAAAAAGCCATGTCCACGAAGAGCCAAGCCGCCAACGAGTTCATTCAAGCCGGCGCCTGTTACCTCGCCCGCAAGCGCATCAGCGCCGGCCACGGGTCGAGCCTCCGCAAGCTGATCCGCGGGCACCGCATCGCCCTCGGGCTCCGTCCCGAGCGGATGCCGACGAAGCGCGCACCGATCTTCGTCCCCGGCCTCGGTGAGTTCCCGTGCCGCCTTCACCCGACCAAGGGCTTCCGCTTCGGCGGCGCCGTCTGATCGACCTCCCCGCACCGTAACCGAAAGATCCCCGATCTATGGCCGCATCCGCCGCCCCGGCCGTCGACGCTTCGAGCGTCGCCGCCGATCAGTTGAAGGCTTTCATCGAGCGCATCGAACGGCTCGAAGAAGAGAAAGCCGGTCTCGCTGGCGATATCAAAGACGTTTACGCCGAAGCCAAAGGTACGGGCTTTGACGTGAAGGCCCTCCGCAAGATCATCTCTCTTCGGAAGAAGGATCACGCCGAGCGTCAGGAAGAAGAAGCCATCCTCGAACTCTACATGCAAGCGATCGGGATGGCCTAACGGCTCGCTCTGATCTTCTGAAGCCCGGCCGTGCGCTCGCCAATAGGCGGCGCCGGCCCCATCAGTGGCGAAAACCCGATGATCCTCGTCTATCTGACTTGTGCGTCCATTCTGTCCGCGTCGCCCGGATGCCGAGAGCATCGCGTTCCGATCGTGGAGCCCTTCATTCCGACAGGTTGCGCCGCGCGCATTCAAGAGACCATCGCGGAGAAGCAACCCCTCCACGAAGGCGAGCGGGTCATGCGCTACGGATGCGAGCGCCGTCGCCACCGCCTCGAAGCGGAAGCCGGCCATGAGTGATCGCGACGACCTTCACGCCGAGATCCGGCGCCTCCGCGACCGGCTCGATCTACTCGAAGAAGAGAACCGCCAGCTTCGCGAGAACGCGAAGCTGACGTTTCAGGCCCCGGCCGAATGGCGTCTGACGAACAAGGAGAACGCGTTCTTCGCCGCGCTTCATCAGGCCCGCGGTCAGGTTTTGCCCTTGGAGCGCATCCTCGTCGCCGTCTACGGGAACGAGGTCGACGTGAGCGACCGCATCGTGTCCGTGATGGTCCTAAAGCTTCGGAGGAAGCTTCAGCCTTTCGGGGTCGATATCCGAACCGCATGGGGCATCGGCTACTCGCTGGCGGTGGATGACTTCGATCATCTGCCGACGATCCCGAAGCTAAAGGCTGTGGCATGAGCGGCCGGCGCGAGCGCATCAGGGAGAAGATCCTTGCGCGGGTCGTCGAACGGCCCGGCCCTCTCGAAACCCCGTGCAAGATCTGGACGGGGCCGACTTCGGGAGAGACGGGCCGCGGCGCCGGTTATCCCCGGATGAACCTCGACGGCGGCACGGTCGCCGTTCACCTGACAATGTGGATCGTCGAGAACGGACCGATCCCGCCACGTAAACAGATAGATCACAAATGCCGGAACCGGCTTTGTGTTGAAGAAGCTCACCTCGAAATGGTGACGCACAAAGAGAACATGCGTAGGCGCGACGCAAGCCGCCTCGCAATTAGGTGCGACGACACTTCAAATGTCGTTTCTACGCGAGCCGGCGCCACCGGCAATATTCAGGCAATAGCCGCCTAAACCCGAGATTATCATGTCGAAGTGCAATTGTGCTGCCGCCTCGTGCGGTGGCAACGGCGAAGCCGTGTCCCAACGCGTAATCTCCGAACTGTATGAGCGGGTCGACTTCCAGAAGGAATCGATCGACGGCCTCCGCGAGACCCTTCACGAGGTCATGCGAGACCGGGACTCGTGGCGGGGCGTCGCCGAATGGAACGGCCGGGTCAGCGGGAACTACGCCGCCGAGGCGCAGCGGGCCGAACGGGCAATCCGCTCGTGCGAATCCGCGCTGATGGAAGCTCAGGCGCAGCGCGACGCGCTTCAGGGTGCAATCGATCTCGGCTTCAAGGCCGCCACTGCCGCGACGATGACGCGACTGGAGATGGCGGCCCATCTGCGCCCGTTCACGACCGAGCATCGCGCTCAGTACGTGCATTCGGCGTGGAGCAAGCCCGAGGTCTCCGAGATCCGTTCGGGGCCGCTCCCGTGAGGCGGACCGCCCTCGCCGCGCTGATCGTGGTGGCGTTCGCCGCCCCGGTCCGCGCCGACGGTTTCGAGGGAGTTCGCGCCCTCGTCGATCGCTACGCCGCCAAGCATAGCGTTCCGCGCCGGATCGCACATGGAGTTGTCAGAACCGAGTCCGGCTATCGGTGCGGCGCGCGCAACCCGAGCGGCGCCGCCGGGCTCGGGCAGCTCATGCCGGCCACGGCGCGAGAGCTTGGCGTCCGCAACCCGATGGACTGCGCTCAGAACCTTGACGGGGCGATGCGCTATCTCCGCAAGGCGCTGAACCGCGGCGGATCGGGATGCGCTGGCGTGTCGCTTTATAACCTTGGGACGGCCGCCCGGCCGCGATGCACGTCCTACGGCCGCCTTGTGATGGCGAGGGCGGGAGATCGAAGTAGCCCACGCCTATAAGACCGCGAGGAAGACGTTGGGTGCTCCGGCGGGTTCTGATATCGCGTTGATATCAGAATGGAACTTGCACCGGAGCGCTCAAAGTGGCCGAACAGCCTGCTATGAAGAAATTGGAAGCTCACTGCGCGCGATGCAGTGGAATACGAAGCTGCATCGTCGAAGCCGAGGTCAAAAAATCCAAAGAAATCGAGGACACAGTATATTACGAAGATTGGCAAATATTGAAATGTGAGGGCTGCAAGTACACATTTCTCTTAAAGTCAAGCTACAATAATTGGACTAGTCGCCCTGTTACAGATTGGCAGGGGGAGGTGGAATGGACGTTTGATAAAGAACAGAAGTATTGGCCTCCTATTTCCAAAAGAAAGCGCCCTGAATGGCTAATTAAACGCAAGCTTGACACCGAAGATAACCACCGCTTGTATGAAGCGCTTACCGAGACTTATACGGCGATCGATAGCGATCTTCATATGCTAGCTGGGATTGGTATTCGAACATCATTTGAAATAACATCGACGTTGATTGGGATCGAAGCTCGCAATTTTGGTCAGATACTAAATGAACTCATTACTAAAGACCTAATTAAGGCGGCGGACAAGGATAGATTGGGTGCCTTAGTAAATGCAGGGAATGCTTCTGCCCATAGAGGCTGGACGCCCGATCATAAAGATCTTAATATACTGTGTGAGATACTTGAACACTTTATACATGACGCTATTTTAGGCCCAATGAGACGGGCAGAACTCGACGAACATGCGAGAGCTATCAACGCCCGAGTTCCACCTAAGCCTAAAGGCGCATAAGACGTCGGAGCAGACCAGACGACGGACGGCGTCGACAAAACGACGGACTTTTCTATCCGATCAACGGATGTTCCATCCGTCATATCCGTTGACACACCCGATTTAATCGGTCTATATAACTCTCGTCGCCGCCGACCACGGCGACCCGCTAATGGCCGCAGGCGGCCGGATGCGGCCGGGAGTAGGGAAGAATGGTCATCTTCTCGGTTCATCTCCACCGACACAGAAAAGGCGACTGGAAGCTGAGCTTCACAATCGCCTTCCCTGGATGGTGGTAGCGCAATGAACCGGAGCCGGCGGGTAGCTTCCGCCGGCTCCACTCCCGGTCAATATCATAAGGGCCGCCCGGTTCCAACGGCGGGAGACGATCTCCCGTCGAGGCACACGACCGGAACGTAAGGAATGCCTACGCGTTTCAACCAACGGTTAACCAAACCGTAGGGGATCGCCGTGGCAAAAGTTCCTACTGCCTCAGAAAATGCACGGACTGTTCTTGATATCTATAAACATTTCGGAACTAGATCGGGAGAAGTTCTTCGTGACAACAACTTCGTTGCGGTTGCTGCGAGGAACAATATCCGAATGGATGACATAGCCGCTGGATTAAAATATGCCTACGATCAGGGATGGATCGAAGAAGGTCTGAATGGAAGTCACAAGCTGACCGGCGCCGGATTCGCTCAGGTCTAAGGGACCAAATGCAAGGCGTCTGTCAAATCTTCGAGATCGCGCGTTCGAAGTGGTCCCCGAACCGGGCCGAGACGACGCCTTGCACGCTCCCGAACATATCCCACTGTTGCTTGATATCGACGGCCGCGCCGCGAAGGATGCCGAGCACTTCGAGCGGCTTCCGCTTCTTCGAGCGGCGTCGCACGATCAGAACCTGGTTTCCGCTGCTCGACAGGATTTGGAAGGTCTTCTTCTTCTGGCCGTCGACGCGCGAGAGCTTCCGGCGCACCACCTTGTGAGTCGGGTATTGCCCGATCGAGCCATACGGCATGATGAGCAGGCCGCCCGAGGCGACCCGGCCCCGTCCGTCGTGCTTCCCGCGGATGCTCAGGCCCCTCTCGGGCGGCTTCGCTCGACCGGCCCCGACGACGTGTCGGTCCATGTATTTATCGATCGAGCCGACTTCGGCCGACATGCTCGACGGCGTGGCTGGCGTGATCCGAATCCCTCGCGGCACCCACGAGTTTCGGAGATGAAAGGTCGAAGGAACCTGAGCCTTCAGAAGGGTTTGCGCGTCCTTCGCGGTGAAGGTCAGAGCCTTCGCGCCGGCCAGTCTCGCCTCGCCTTTGAGGGCGGCGAGCCGCCGAAGGTCGCGCTTGTCGAGGGTGACGTGAAGCTCAATCGCCACGGAGGCGCTTCCTGATTTCGGCCTCGACGAGATCCGCCAGCGCTTCGGGCGTCGGCGCGCGCGGGTTCAGAACCTCGAAGCCTAGGGCGTTCAGTCGGGCGTGACGCGCTTTCTGCTCGGCCGATCGGGAGCCCTTCGCCGCCTTCAACTCGATCGAGATGAGGCGACCGCCCGCGAGATAGACGCGGACGTCAGGCTCGCCGGCCGTCAGGCCCGTGACCTTCGCCGTCATGCGCTCAGCTTGGGATCTCTTCGCGGCGGCCATGTCGCCGGCACACGTCAGCGGGAGCCCGGCCGATTCCATTTCGTGAAGTCGCGCGACGACCTCCGCTTGAAATCGCCACTCGGGAATCCGGTTCACGACACGAGTTTTCATGTCGAAAAACATACCGAGACAGTTACAGTTCGAAGAGACTGAACGGATCTCCATCCGTCGATAAGCTTAGCAGGCGACGGAAATCCTTGACGACGTCCGTCGGCCCGATCATATCCGTCCCGCCACCGGAAAAACGGTGCTTGGCTCCGATCGCGGGGTCATCCTCGGGATAACAATCGTGAGTGACTCCTACCTCGACGACCTCGCCGACGCCCTAGAAGAGGGCGCCCTTGCTGACGGCATCAGTCTCGGGCCGACCGATTGCCTTCACTGCGCCTCGGCGCTCAAAGCCTACGCCAAACACCGATCACTGAAGCTTCACGTTGTCGCCGCCTACACCGCCGCCGTCGTCGCCATAGGCGCCGCCCATTACTATCCGAGCGTCTTCATCCGAATCGACGTCAACAAGCCGACCGAAGCCCGCCTCAATACCAGCACGAGGGAGGCCGAACTTCCGGCATCCCTCGCACCGTCCGATCTCCCCTTGGGCGCGCGCCTTCTCAACTGACCTTCCGACGCCTCGGCGCTTCGGGCTTGAAGACAAACCGAGCGCCGGGCGGCCCGCCCTTCGGGCTCTGCCAAAGCTTGATCTCGATATCGTTCGCGTTACCGAGCATCGTCAGGATATCGTCGAATCGCCGCGTATCGACGCGGCCGTTCACGAGCCTCGTCAGCTTCGTCTTCGTGATGCCTTCCGGCCCGGCAAGCTGAATATGCCGCTTCACGTCGAGGTATTCGCGTTGCCGCTCATTGTCGGCAAGACGGCCCTGAACCTCGTCCATTGCGCCTTCGGCGCAGAGCCACGCCAGTTCGAAGCCCCACTCCAACGTGTCGCAATCGATCACGGGCGCCGTCGGGTTCATGCCGATCGCCAACACGGTCGCGAGCTTTTGAGCGTTCTCGGCGAGACGGTTATAGATCGGATGCAACTCGGGCGGCGCGACGTCGGCCTCGTCGTCGCACTCGTTACAGAGCGCGTACCATAGCGCCTCGGCCTCGCCGACGAACGGGATATTCACCGGCTCGATCTTCGTGGTGCCGTCGTGAGTCGCGCCCGAGAGGTTGCCGCCCTTGGGCGTCATGATCTCGTGGCACATATCGACGATCGGACGCGGGACCGGGAGCATCTTCGACGGCGGCTTCGAACTTCTCGGCCGCGGGCCGTCGACGCTCATGACGATCATGCGCGCGAGAAAGCCGTCAGCCACGCCGCCCGACGACATGCTCGACCAAAAGTCGATCGGCGTCGACGTGCCGTAGACGGCGACGTTCGGGTTATAGATCTTCGTTCCCTTCTCGCCCGCATAGTCGGCGCCGTTGAAGTACGTGCTCGCGCTTGAATAGAACTCCAAGAGATAATCGCGGATTTGCTTCGTGTGAGTGCCCGCGCGCCGGTCATAAATATCGCGCAACATGGAACCGAACTCGTCGAGCAAGTAGAACGTCGAGGGGGATTGCTCGACTTGCTTGCGGAGCGCCGAGCCGGACATGATCTTCGAGCCGCCTAGGAGCCGATCCATTCCGTGCTCGTGGAAGAGCGCAAGGATGCACTTGCGGGCGTGATCTTTACCGAAGCCCGAGGCGGCGAGGTTCGCGATGTAGAGGTTCGTCCGAAGGTGCGTCGGCGAATCGTACCAGCGGCCGGCGAGCGCACCGACGGCGGTGAGCGCGGCGCCGAGCGCGAGCACGCGGGACGGCTTCTCGGAGCAATTCACGATCCAGTCGATCATCTGACCGACGAGGCCGGGAACGTGGGTGAGCGCTTCGAGCTTCCGATATCGTTCAAGCCGCCAGTCCGCGGTCGCCGGTCCCGAGGCTTCCGGCGCGGCGGCCGGCTCGAAGACGTCGTCCTCGTCGTCGTCTTCGGGAATATCGGCCATCATCGCCGCCAGGTTGCCGCCCACAAGGGTCGGCCGCGGCGGTGAAACGGGCTCAGGGGCCGGTTCGGAGATCTCGGCCACCGACTGAGGCACTTCGACCGTCTCGGCCGCTGGCGGCTCGCTGGCGAGCCGCGAAGGGGCATTTGCGCCGGGCACGAGGTCGATCTTCACGCTGAAGTCATAGCCGATCCATTCGCCGAGCCATTTGGCCGCCGTATCGATCTGGCCTTCGCTCAGATCGCACGCCGCGAGCACGACGTTCAGGGGCGTATAGGCCCGGCCGCCGTCACCGAAGTCGCGGATGCCCTTCGGGTCGAAGCTCAGATTCAGCTTCCGCTTGTTCGTGGGCGTGCCGGTGCTCGACGGCCGCCAGAACGGCACGCCGCGCCATCCGCCGCCCGACTGCCGGATGAGCCGGGGAAGTGCGAGCTTCGGAACCCACGCGTCGAGGTTCGCGAGCGCGTCATCGTTCAGGCGCCGGAAGAAGTCGGTCGATTGCGACGCCGAATCGCGAACGACGCCATCGAACTCGAAGGTTGCCTCGGCCTTATAGCCGAGCGGACGAAGCGCCTCGGCGATCACGTCGGCAACGTCGTCGGGAAGCTCGGGAAGCTCGGAGAGCGGCGTGTCGAGCAGCGTGCGCGCCGTCATCCAAACATAGGGGTTGCCGGTGCGCGGATGGATCGAGGGCGGGAGCACCGATTGCTTCCCGTCGGCGAGAAGGTCGACGGCGCCGATCCCGTCGATCCTGAAGGCCCTCGATCGGATCTTCGAGGTATCGCCGCGAAAGCATAGGGTCAGGCCCTTGGCGCCCTTCTTCGCGACGTTGGCGGGCGGAAGGGCGGCCATGACATGCCCGACGGCCTCTTCGAGATCGATATCGACGAGCACGAGCCCGCGACCGCACGCGACGCCAACGCCCGCGTTCGGCCACGACGCCCACGCCTTCGCCTGGAAAGCCGGCGGGAGCGATCCGCAGAACTTCGACCATCCACGCATCATGCGCCACTCGGCGCCGTCGAAGGTGCCGGGCACCTTGTCGCCCGGCACGATCGGCAGGGCGGAATACCCCTGAGCGAGAAGGCTCGGGCCGGATTCGCGAAATGGCGTCATTTCAGAACGGAGCCGCTTGCGAGAGAAGACGGGCGCGCATCCGGTCGCCGAAGGCGTTGAGCACGGTCTTCAGGAACCGAATCCATTCCTCTTCCGTCAGTTCGGCGAGGCTGAACTTCCCGATCGACTCGAGATAGGCGCCGGCCTCTTCGCCGGCCTCGCTCAGAGAGAAGGCTTCCTGTTGAGTGAGGTTCTTCGCTGGCATGTGAAAGACGGTCTTCCCTAAGCTCAGACAAGTCGGGTCGTCGCACGTCCACACGATGCGCTTCCCAAATTTCGGGGTGTAGCCGAGGCCGACGGCCTGACGGCGGCAGATCCCGCAACACACGGGTTCGTCGTCGAAGGGGATCGTCATGCGGCGAGGTTCCCGGCGCTAGGTTGATCGCGTGTCGCGAGCTTCCGACCGCAGATCTTCCAATACCGGCCGTCGGCCTTGATCCTGATCTCGGAGGTCTCGCGAAGCTCGTCGATACGCTCAAGCGTCTCGTCGATCGTCATGGGCGTCGGCATGGCGCCGCCGTGGTCCCGCCAGAACTTAGCGAACGAGTCGCGCGCGTAACCGTCGTGTTCCGGGCAGATCCATTCCTTGTGAACGACGATCCCGCAAAGGTACTCGACCCGGATGCTCGCGCGGCTCCCCGGCTTTTCGTGCCGATAGAAGGTCCGCTCGGAGACCGGCACAAATTCGGCGGTGCTCTTCGAAATGATCGGCACCGTCGCGGCCGTTGCGGTCAGCTTCTCGTCGACGCTCCGCTCGAAGACGTGACCGCAATCCGGGCACTCGCGGAGGCCGGCAAGGATGAGCGAATGGCATGTCGGGCATTCCTTCACGGGCGCATCGCCCTCGCCCTTGCCGGGCTTCTTAACCTCAACCGCGTCGACCGGACCGTGACGGCGCACGTTCCCGGCAAAGTCGAGCACCAAGCAATCGGCCTTCCCGTTGCGGATCGAGGCGTCGATATCCGGGCCGATGCAGCGCGTTCCGCGGCCGACCATCTGGACATAGAGCGACGTCGAAAGGGTCGGACGAAGCATGGCGACGAGATCGATTCGAGGATCGTTGAAGCCGGTCGTCAGAACGTTGGCGTTCGTCAGAGCTTGGTACTTCCCGGCCTTGAAGTCGCGAATGATCCGGTCGCGCTCGCCAGCGGAAAGCTCGCCGTGGATGGTCTCACACGTGAAGCCCTGACGGCGGATCTCCGCGGCGACGTCGTGCGCGTGAGGCACGCCCGAGCAGAAGCAAAGCCACGCGCGCCGGTCGCGGCCGTAGGCGATGACCTCTTCGACGGCGGCCTTCGTCTTTTCGAGGTCGTCGACCACTAGCTGAAGCTGTTTCGCGTTGAACTCGCCGCCGGACCGCGACACGCCTTTGACGTTGATCGTGTTCGCCGTCGCCTTCGAGATGAGCGGGACGAGAAAGCCCCAATCGATCAGGTCACGAATCGAGACCTCATAGGTCACGGCGTCGAAGAGCCGGTCGTCGCCCTCGTCGAGCCGGCCCGAGTCGAGGCGATAGGGCGTCGCCGTCAACCCGAGGATCAGCATCTTCGGGTTGATCGCCCGCAAGGCGGTGATGAACTTGCCGTACATCGTCTTTGCGTCAGGCGGGATAAGGTGCGCCTCGTCGACCATCAGGACGTCGACGTGCCCGATATTGGCGGCCTTGCTGTAGACGCTTTGGATGCCAGCGAAGAGGATCTGAGCGTGCGCCTCGCGGCGGCCGAGCGAGGCGGAATAGATGCCAGCCGGCGCCCACGGCCAAAGGCCGATCAGTTCCTTGTAATTCTGAGCGATCAGTTCCTTTACGTGCGTGATCTGGACGATCCGCGTCGTGCGCTCGGCCTCGTGAAACTCCTTCATCGTCTGAGCGATGACGAGCGACTTCCCGGCGCCCGTCGGCAGGACGAGCAGCGGGTTGCCGGCCGGGTTCTCGCCCCAATACGAATAGAGCGAATCGATAGATTCCCGCTGATAGGGACGAAGAACGAGGCTCAATGGATGCCTCCGTTCCAGCCCTTCAGATGAGCGCGACCGATGCGGATCGCTTCCAAGAGCTTCGGCGTAAACGAGATCCAAGAGTCTCCCTTCAGATCCTCGTCGGTGTTGCCGACGTGAACCTCCGGGTCGAAGGTGTCCTTCGTGGCGAGCCCGAGATCGAGAAGAAGGGCCGGAAGCGTCTGAGGGCCGATCCCGCCGACGTTGACGACATAGGCCGCCAGCGCGACGACCTCGGCGGGAACGAGCACGTAACCTTCGCGCTCGATCGAGAACTTCGTCGCGCGGGCTTTTTCGAGGATGGCGCGAGCCTCGACGAGGGCGGCGTCAATGTCGGTTTTTGGGCGTCGGCGGAAAAACGAGAACATCACGCGGCCTCGAAAAACGAAGGTTGAATGACGATGCGGGGAAGAAGGACGCGCGGCTTGCGCGTCCTCACGAGCTTCGACAGGGGTCGGGCGCCCGTGATGGATTCGAGCCGGTTGCAGCAGTCGGCGAAGAACTGCGCCTCGCGCTCGACGCCGATGACGCGCGCGCCTTCCTCGATCGCCGCCTGAAGCGTCGAGCCCGAGCCGGCGAACGGCTCCAAGACGAGACCGCCCCTCGGCGTCACGAGCCGCACGAGCCACCGCATGAGGTCGACCGGCTTGACGGTCGGATGCTTCGACCCGGCGCGATCGGCCTTCGACGCCTTGGCCGAGTAGAAGAACCGGCTCACGCCCTCAGCGTACTGATCGAAGGCGTCGACGACCTCGATCGAGCCGTCGTGCAAGACGTTCGCGGGAAAGCGATCGTCGTCTCCGTAACGGCAACCGCCGATATTCACGGCGCCGAGGCCGTAGGCGAGCACGTTCTCTGCCACCGTACCGACGAGAGGCTTGCGCGCCAGGACGATCGGCTCCCACGCGGGCTTTAGGGCGGTGCCCCATCCTTCCCACTGGCGAGCCGCCTCGGTCGCGGCGCGAATGCTCGTGTCGCGAGCCGTGAACCGGACGTCGCCGAAGCCGGGCGTCTCGCCCTCATAATGGCCGATGACCTCGGCGCCGTTCCACGCATCGCCGGCCGTGCCCTTGCGCTCGGCAAGCCGGTTGAACTCGGCGTCCATCTCGTCGCCGAAGCCGAGCACGGTCTTCAGCGTCGCCCACTGCTCGGGCGTCGGGAGGTTCGGTTGCGAGTCCGTGTCACGCGCCGCCCAATGGTCGATCAGCCGGGCGTTGCATCCGCCGAAGTGCGGGACGAGATGCCGGGATTTGAGGCCCTTCGCATCCATGGCCGCGCGAACGAAGCGACAGATCCGGCGCGTCGGCTCCCGGTCTTCGGTCCGGCTCTTGTCGATCCCCTTCGCGACGTCGTGCGACTTCGGGAAGCCGGTCCCGTAGAGCCATCCAAGCTGATCGCGGATCTCGAAGCCCGAATCTTCGATCGCAATGGCGAGCCGGTGATACGTCCGCGTGCCGCTGAAGGCGACGACGTGCCCGCCGGGCTTCAGGACGCGGAAGACCTCAGACCAAAACTCGACGGCGAAGGCGGTCTCGCCCGTGTCCCATTGCTGACCGAGGAAGCCGGCCGACGCGCGGGCATAGGCGCCCGACGCGCCGCGCTCGTCCTTCCCCGGTGCCGCGCCGGCCTTGCCGAAACGCTTGACGATCGAGACGAGCGCATACGGCGGATCGCACACAACGGAGTCAATCGAGCCATCGGCGAGCGTCTTCAGGACGTCACGGCTGTCGCCGTGGTGAACCTCCGCGCGACCGTTGAAGAAGGTCCGCGCGCTCATGCGTAGACCTCGACAAGGTCGCGTTCGCGCTCGGCCGGCGCGGAGCGCTTCACCGTGTAGGCGCATTTCGCCGAACGCGGCGTCGAGGCGCGGACGAAGACGACGCGGCAACAGGCCGGGCAATAGCTCTTGCCGGGAGCGACCGGGTCGCCGCAAACGATGAGGGACAAGCCTTCGCCCGAGACGGGATAGCGGCACTGACCGGCGCGGGCATCGAACAAAGAGACGGGCATCACTCGGCCTCGGTTTCGGGAGCGGGGAAGGGAGCGGCCACGCCCGAACCGTCGACCCACGTCGACCCGTCGGCGAGGCGGTAAGTCACTGTCGCGGCGTCCTCGTCGACTTCGACGACCTCGCCGGGCACGAGGGCGGGCAAGTAGAGATGCGCGCCGCATCCCTCCCGCTGCTCGTCAGGGGTGAGCGGCTTCACCCACCGGGCGCACGAGAACGTCGCGTTCTCCAAGCGCTCGGCGGTGGCGTGGAGGCATGTCCGGCAATTCGCTCGCGCGAACGCGCCCTCGTGACAGATCGGCTTGTGGCGGCAGAACCCGCACTTGAAGGCGACCTTCTTCTTCGGATCTTCGTGGAGTTTGGCGGGCGGTTCGTGAAGCGTGATGATCCGCTCAGCGCGCGAGAGAAGACGCATAGCGTCTTCGTGGTCGGTGACGATCCGCTCGGCGTAAATCTTGCCGGTATTTTTGTTTCGCAGCATGTAATAGCCGCGATCGTATCCGAGAAGATGGCAGTAAATGTTAAGCTGAACGTAATGCGAATAATAGCCGACGCGGACGCTCTGCGCCTTCTCTACCGGCTTATAGTATTCTTCTTTCGCCGACTTGCATTCGACGACATGCCACGTCTTCGGCGCCTCGCGAAGACCGAGCACCTTGCCGTCAATCTTGCCGCGAACGAAGCCGAAGACCGCCGAAACGCGCTCCTGCCGGCCCTTCTCGTCATGTTCGATGACCTCGCATCCGATCATTCGGAGCGAGTTGAGAAGGCGGCCTTCCTCGACCTCGCCGGTCTCGAATGTGATCGCCTTCAGGCCGGTGATCTTCTCGGGCGCCGAGGCCCAACGGAACGAGTACCAGAGCGATCGGTCGCACTCTTCGCCGAGCGTCGAGACCGAGATGCCGAGCCCTTCATAAGAGTTGCTTCGCGCCGCCGCATACGCCTCATAGATGGCGTCAACGGTGAGGGAGAGCGGGGGCGGGATCGCGACCATCGGGCAAGCCTCGGGCGTTCGCGCCGAAGAGGCGCGTTGCGGCCGGTGAAGGAATGAGGGTGCCGGGTTTGACCTATGCCGCCCGGCGGAAGGTGAGAGCGCTAGGCGCGAAGCCTGAGCGCTGACGTCAGGAGGGCTTCTTCCAAGGGAGCTTGGAACCGCCACTGGCAGAGTTAGCGGCCGGGCGGGTCGGGGCGCTCCGCGGGGTCGCGGCCGGGGTCGCGGCGGGCTTGCTCTCGGGCGGGGTCGGGGCGCCTTCGTAAAGGTAGCCCTTCACGACGTTGCGCGTGCGATCCTCGCCGTTCCGGCTCTTGTATGCCTCGATCGCTACGCGTGCGAAGAACGGCTTATACAGAAGCTCGTCGGTGTCGGAGACGCCTCGCACGCCGGCCGCCTTGATGAGATCCTGAAGAGCCTTCTGACCGATTGCCTGAGCGGTCGCGTTCTCATGGCGGATATTGATCCGCTCGAAGATGGACTTGCCTTCGAACTCGCCGGACACGACCTCGGCCTTATACTCCAAGAGCGACCCGGTGCCCTTCGAGTTTGCCCGAACGTCGGCCTCGACGATCTGAAGCTCATAATCGCCTTCGGGCATCGGCTCGAAGTCGGGGGTTTCGATAACGTCGTCAACACTGAGAGAAAAGCCAAGATCGGCCACTGTTTAACGCTCCGGTATATCGGGGGGTGTGATGCGGTTTATCCGACGTCGGCTCAAGCGGCCGGCGCTAGATACTTGCTCAGCGCCGCGTAACCTTCGCCGCGCTTGTAAGGGAGGTCGGACGGCATGTTGAAACGGTTCTTCGCGATGAAGCCGGGCCGCTCTTCGACGTAAATGACGCGCTGACCGCCGCCTTCACCGTGGGTCACGGTCTTATTGAAGCCGGCCTCGACCTTCTTCAGGCTCACGCGATAGTTCAGGAAGGCGATCAGATCGGTCGACGCCTCGATCAGATCCGCGGCGCGCTTGTGAAGGTTGACGCGATAACGGTGATAGGGATCGGTCGTCGGCGAGTCGAAGCGGCCGATCTCGCAATGACCGAGCAGGATGACGGTCATCGCCTTGTCGCGACGAAGGGCGGTGAGACCTTCCAAGACCTCGCGCCACACGTTTTCCGCCTCGACGTAGCCCTTCCCGAAGCCGGGGTCTTCGATCGAGCGCCAGTTGTTCCGGCGGCACGCCTCGCCCCACACGGCCGCTTCGAGTTCCGAAACGGAGTCGATCACGAGGGTTTTGAACTCGTGCTCTTCGTTGTAGAGAGCGCCAATCGCCTCGATGACCTCACCGAAGGACTTGATCCCCTCCCATCCGTCGAGAGCGACGTCCGACGGCGCGCTTTCGCCGTCGAACTGAATCCAAACGGTAGCCGGGAACTCCGCGGCGAGGGAGGTCTTCCCCACGCCAGGGACGCCGTAGAATAACGCGATGGGCGAAGTGCTCGTCTTGAGCTTCTTCAGACTGGATAGGGAAACGGCCACCTTTGACTCCTCAGTGGACTACTTCAGTTCGGGCGGGGTTTTTGAGCGCCTTCACCCATGCAACGCGATCTTTCAGCGAGTATCCAATGCCGAGAGTCGTGCTGATCTCGAATGAGAATTGTTCGGTCTTCTTCCGAATACGAGACAGGAATACGTCGATCGTCTTTCGGCCCGGAAGCGATCCGCTGCCGCCGTAAAGAAGAGCAATCATCGAGTCTTTCGTCACGACGTCGTTCTTCAGTAGGGTGAGCACTATGGTTCTTTCACTCGGCGTTAGTTTCCACTCAGAGGGAATGGCAAGATCGCGCTGGACGAGTGTTGAACGAAGCTGCTCGTTCTCCGCGCGAAGTCGTGTAATCTCTTCACGATCACATGATGCCGAGTTCATATCGCTCTGCCGCGAGAGACAAATTCGTTGTACTAATACCGACGGCCGCTTGACCCGACGACACAACCGATTTAATCGGTCTTTAAGGGGCGCCGGCCTCGGTTTTGGTGAAGATGTCTTAACCGTGGAGATAGGGCGGTGTCAACGGATATAACGGATATAACGGACCACGAGCGCCCAAAAAAAGTTTCTGATCCGGGGAACCAATCCAAGGTTGGCGGATTTGACGGATCGGCTAAGGGCCATCCGTTAGGGAGACAGAGAATGCTTGCGAGACTTGTACACGTGGAGAACTACCGGATGGCTGGCCTCGAATTGCTGAAGAAGCGCATAAGAGAGCGCCTTGCAAAACTAGAGATGTCAGCAAATGACGCCAGTCGGCGAGCCGGTTTAGGTCTCTCGTATGTCAATGATCTCCTAAGCGGCAAATCAAAGAACCCGGTCCCCGCTAGATTACAGCAATTAGCCGACGTCTTAGATTGCGATTTAGATTATTTAATGGGCAACGTTGACTCTCCCCGCCAAGGTCTAAGACTAATAGACACCGGAAGATCGGAGACCATGCAAATAGGCATGGGTTTAATGCCGGTTTATAATGTTGCGGAACTTGATGCCGAGGGCTTCTTTAAGCCTGAAGAAACGGCGATGATCGATGTTCCAGTTAGTTCAAAGCATCTCGCGACCGGAATATACGGAATCGTTGTGCCGGACGACTCCATGTCTCCGCGTTACCTCTCGGGTGAATATGTGATCGCGCAACCGAGCCGGCCCGCTTCGAGCGGTGGCTTCGCGGTTCTGCGTATGAAGGACGGCCGCGTTGCGATCCGTCGCCTCGATAGCATTCGGTTTGATAAGGTTGTCGCGTCTACGCTCGACGGTTCGGACTCCCGCGAGATCCTTCGCGGGGATATCGAGGCGATTCACCGGATATCGGGCTCGGCTGAGCTTACCGCCTAATGATGTGCGGCGGACCGTCCGTCGCCATCCGTTATATCCGTTGACTTCCTAGAAGTATGGGTTTACGGTCCGTTGCATTCCACCGGGAGCAACGGACGTGTCTCGTCAAGCAACCGCTATCCAGTTCGAAACCTACGGCGGCGGTCTCGTCGATCTTCTTGATCCGAGCGCCGAAAGCTTCACTCTTGAAGATGTCGCGCGGTCTTTATCCAGACTTTGCCGCTACAACGGGCATTCTCAAGAGTTCTATTCCGTGGCGCAGCACTCGTGCGTCGTCGCGGATTTGCTCCCCGAAGAGCATCGCATTCACGGCCTTCTTCACGACGGTCGCGAGTTCGCCGTTGGCGACATGGCGAGCCCGGTAAAGCGTGCAATCGCAATGCGTTGCCCGAGCTTTGCTGACGCCTTCCGTGCGATCGAAGAAGGCATCCACGCCGCAATCTATGAGAAGGCCGGCATCGCCCTTCCCTCTCCCGAGGTCGAGGCGCTCGTGAAGCGTGCCGACCTGATCGCGCTCGCGACCGAGCAGCGTGAAATCATGCGCTCGCCGAACGACTGGGCTCTCCCCTTCCCGGCCGCGCCCCGGCGCATCCGCGCCGTCGACTCGACGGCCGCCTATCTCATGTTCGCCGACGCGCTCGCCGAGTGCGGCGTCCTCGTCGAGACGATCCGCCGGCCCCGCGCCGCCTAACCCAACCCCTTCCCTCGTCAACCGATGCGCCGGGCCAAGCCCGCGCGCCTACAGGGCTCACCGATGCGCCTAACGATCTCGCGCGCCGATCTCGGCGATCTCATGAACCGCGGTGGCGCCTCGGCGCCGAAGATCACGACGATCCCGGTTCTCTCAAATGTGCGGCTTGCTGCCGTCGGTTCAACCTTGCGCGCCTCGACGACCGATCTGGATCTTCAGGCCGACGCCGTCATCTCGGCGAACGTCGAGGCTCCCGGCACGGTCACGGTTAACGCTTCTTCGCTCAAGACGATCGTCGACCGGCTCCCGAGCGGTGCCGAGTTGACGCTCTTCGTCGAGAAGAATGATCTGATCGTGAAGGCGGGCCGCACTCGCGCGCGGCTCCCGATGCTCCCGGCCGACCTCTTTCCCTCTCTCGACTTCGACGAGAACGGCGAAGCCGTGAGCTTCAGCCTTTCGGGATCGGACCTTGACCGGCTCTTCTCTCGTCCCTCGACGGCCGTCGCTAAGGACGCGGCCAGGTTTTACCTTGAAGGCGTCTTTCTCCACGTCGGCGGCCATGCCGAGCCCGAGTTGAGGGCGGTCGGGACGAACGGTCACATTATGATCGTGACGGGCGTCGACTTGCCCGAAGGCGTCGAGCAGATCCCCGGCCCCAACGGCGGGCGCGGCGCCATCGTCCCGAGTGCAACTGTTGCACTGGCACTCAAGCTCTTCCGCTCCGAGGAAGAGGTCGGTGTAACCGTCTCGCGCTCGAAGATCGCCTTCAGGGGCAAGGCGACGACGCTGATCTCGAAGCTGATCGACGGCACCTATCCCGACCACGAGCGGGTCATCCCGAAGGTGTCGAGCAACCGGATCTCGCTCGACCGAGCATCATGCACGGCCGCTCTCGGCATCCTCGAAGCCTTCATGACCGGCGACTCGGGGAACAAGATCGAGTGCGGTCCTGACGATGAAGGGCTCGCCATGGCGGCCGGCGCCGCTGAAGGCGACGGGTTCGCGGTGGCGGTCGCCGACTTCGCTGGCAAGGTGCCGAACTTCGGCGTCTCGTCCCGCTACCTCCGCACGATGCTCGCCGCGTTCGGCTCGGAGATCGTGACGCTCTCGATTGAAGATCCCGGCAGTCCTGTTCGCGTCTTCGCCGAGAAAGAGCCGCGCACGGTCGGCGTCGTCATGCCGATGCGCGTCACGACGAGCCTTCTCGCCGCGGAGCGCCGATGAGCCGGCGCGCTTGGTTCGTGTGGCGTCAGACTTCGACCGGCCAGTCCGGCGCCCTCTACTTCGACAACCTCCCCGGCCCCGACGGTCTCGCCTACGGCCCGAAGATCCTTGTGACCCACGAACTTCGCGGCCTCGACCTCGCCGACGTGCTCGCGAAGCGCCTCGGTCTCTCCGAACTCGCCCGTCGCTTCCCGGCGCCCCATGAGGCGCCGCAGGCTGAAGGATCTCGGTCTTGAGCCGCCGCAACCCTGATAAGCGCAAGCGCCCGGCGACCATCACGGTCCCCGATCGCGTCGGCCCGCACGTCCGACTGCTCTTCACTGAGATGCGTCGGCAAAACGTCACGTATGACGAGGTCGAAGAGGGCTCGGGCGTTCGCCGGGCCGCACTGAAGGCGTGGCGGCATAAGAACCGGCCGAGCCTGGAATCGATCGAGGCCGCTCTCGGCTTCCTCGGCTTCGACCTCGTCCCGATCCCTCGGGCGAAGGTTCTGCCGGCCGAGATCGTTGCTGAGATCCGCGAGGTCGCGGCCCGGCTCGATCTCGATATGCCCGCGACCGTGAAGCTGATCGTCGAGGTCGTCGCCGGCATTCACGCGCGCTTCGGCGAGGTCGCCACCGACGAGGCGCCGACGGTTGCCGAGGCCCCGCCCCGGCGCCGCTCCCGGCTCTTCCCCCATCCCGATCAATGTTCGCTCTTGGAGATCGCGAATGTCGTTCACTAACGCAACGCTCACCGAACGCATGGCGTCGCTTCTCGCCGGCCGCGGCGTCGACCTCGACCGGATCGACCATGTCATCTGCGCCCTGATCGAGGCTCGCTTCTCGTCGCGGGAAGTGACGCCGTGCCTCGACGCGGCCGTTAGCATGGCGAAGGGCTTGCTCGCCAGCTCGGGGACCGCGGCATGAACACGGTCTTCCTTCTCATGGCGCAGTACGGCGGCCGGGCGATCATCCCGATCGAACTCGTCGCTCAGGATTACTTCTCGCATCTCAACGCCGAAAAGCTCGTGCGTAAGATCGGAGCCGGCGAGATCGCCATTCCGCTCGTGCGGATCGAGGAATCTCAGAAGTGCGCGAAGGGCGTCCACGTTGCGGACCTCGCCGCATACATCGATAAGCGCGTCGAGGCGGCCCGAAAGGAATGCCGTCAGTTGAACGGGTGAGCCAAATCGCCAGCCCGAAACGAATGTGGGGCGCTTTGTGGGTGCCCGCAAAAAAGCCGCCATTTGCAGCCCGCCGATAGGGCGGAGAAGCAATCCGTAGAACTCAACAGATAGCCAATACAGGCATTGGCAGCTTAACCCTACTGCACAGGCCGCAGAAATTTGTTTGGTATGGACGAACAGGAAACAACTGACAGGGAGCCGATGATTGTGCTCCGCATTATTCCCCTTACGCCTTATGCTCGTTACGATCACGCCATCTTGACGGAGAAAAAATTACGATGATTGTCCGCGCCACATTAAAGTCGGGTCCAAGTAAAAGCCAACCAAATCTATCGATCGACATTACCCCTATAACCGTATTCATAGGGCCAAATAATTCGGGTAAGAGTCAAATACTAAATGAAATAAGCCAAGAATGTCGAAGCGGGGAACGTTGGGGAAATCGTCATCTATTGAATAGTTTAGAATTTTCTAATTTGGGAGAGAGCGAGGCGGAGAGGTACTCAAAATCCATTATTTTAGAGGGCAGCCATTATAACACCGGGTCTAAAGACATAGTATATGCCTCGGGGTCAACAGAAACCAAAAAAGTGAATAAGCATAGTTTACTGCGTTCTTTAATATATCCAAATGAAATAGAAGTCCGCAAACATTTTATCGAATTTTACCTTGCAAAACGGGTGATGTTTCTAAATGGAGAGGACCGCGTTAAGTTAACAGATCAACAGCCAGGAGGAGAACTGCAACACCCTAGAACTAGCTTTCAGCACTTGTTTGTTAACGATGAACTGCGCCGTAAATACAGCAACATCATCTATCGAAGCTTCGGACGCTATGCTGTAATTGACCCGATGTCACCACTAGGTTCGCTCACGCTCCGTCTCTCTAAGGTTGCCCCTCCCTCGCCGGAAGTTGAGCGGGGACTGGGAAATGCCTCAGTAGCGTTCTACGGCGCAGCGGAATATGTATCTCAGGCAAGTGACGGGATCAAAGCGTTCGCTGGTATAATGTCCGAAGTTTTAGCCGGAGATCCAAAAATTCTCCTTATCGACGAACCCGAAGCATTCCTCCATCCTGCACTTGCATATAATCTTGGTCGAGAAATATCGCAGTCGGTGACAGAGGTAGACAAGCGATTATTTGTATCAACTCATAGTTCTCAGTTTTTGATGGGCTGTATACAATCGGGTGTTCCAATCAATGTTGTCAGGCTTACATATCGTGACGGCGTAGCAACAGCACGACTTTTACCGAACGAGGAGATCGTTCGTTTGATGCGGCACCCCCTACTTCGCTCGGCAAACGTACTATCCGCCTTGTTTTACGAAAGTGTTGTGGTCACGGAATCCGATACAGACAGGGCTTTTTATCAAGAAATCAATGAGCGGCTGCTTCAAACAAATAGAGGCATAAATAACTGCTTGTTTCTAAACGCGCAAAACAAGCACACTATTCCTTTTATCGCCACACCACTACGTAGTCTTGGAATACCCACTGCCGCAGTATATGACGTCGACTTTATCGATGACGGGGGGAAGGAGGCTGCTCGGTATATGGAAGCCGCCGGCATTCCGGAATTGTTGCGCCAGGGATACAATACAAATCGCTCGCAGATATCGAGCGCCCTGCGTCAGGCCAATCCTTCGTTCAAGACTGAGGGCGGAATTAATGTTCTAGAGGGTTCTGTTAAGACGGCCGCGAGAAATTATTTTGATATTATGGACAGTTACGGTTGTTTTGTCGTGCGTGAGGGGGAAGTCGAGTCGTGGTTGAAGGAATTAAACATTAAGGGCCACGGATCACCATGGCTTTTAGGTGTATTTGGAAAAATGGGAGAAGACCCAGGCTCGGAAGATTACATAAATGCTGCCTCTGACGATGTCTGGAAGTTTGTTGATGAGATTGCGGAATGGCTATTAAATCCCCACCGCAATGGCATGCCCGATTGAAGGGTAACCGCCGCTATAAGATGATCACCCTATACGGTCTGGTACCCTTAGCGGCCCAGATAATGGCGGAGGGAGCCTCCGCCAAACGCTAACGTTCAGTGCAGAAAATTTGCAATCGCTGAATAATGCCTTGTCACAAACTCAACTACCGAATTTAAAAATCCAAGTGATTTAACATTCTTAAATCGCGGAGCGAACTTATTCAATATCTTTATACAGACGCCGGCAAGAATTACACCTGCAGAAAGCCCCGTAGATATGGTTGCGTTTGCAAGTGCAAAAGCTGTATATTCTACGACTATTCCAGACATTGACGCGAATAGATTATTTAGGCTGGATAACAAAGCCGGAACTACTGCATGTGCCTGCACAATATCATTTAACACCGGCCCCGTCATGTCACGCAGTCGTTTGACTATTTCATTGTCGATCACATTACTGCTGGCATTAAGTTCGAGAGCAAGAGCGTCTGCTTGTTGAACAAGAGCATCACCGTCGACAAGATTACTATCTAATTTATCAGATGCGGCTAGGTAATTGTTCCATTCTTCAAATTGTCCCAACAGTATTGATGTCGTTTCAATAATATGCTCAATACGAACAGCATCTAATTCATTTAGCTCCGTGCGCGTAAAACTTAGTACTCTCTTGATAAGTTGCATATTGACACCGATAGACTCAATAGAGCAGTCTATCATCAAAGCCGATAAAGAACGCTGGAAATTTCTAATTGTTTTGAGAAATCTTTTATCTACATTGGAATTTGAATCAAAGTCTAGTATTAAATCGTCTAGTTGCAATACTACTTCTGCTCTTACCCTGTCGGCGGCATCAAAATCTATAACTCCGTTTAATCGCTTCGCATTGTCGAGCGTAATACGACCCTCGGTAATTTTTACCCGTATTGGAGCCGGCATCTCTTGAGGTATTGCCGGCTCTCTATAGACTTCATCAAACGAGCCCCGACCCAATCTTTTCAATTGGAAGACGGCAGCTTCCAGCTGCTCTGTAACCAATGCAAATTCGTGTCTTGAATCTAAGTGCTTTCGTACATCGATTCCTCGAACAAACAAAAACAGACCGGATTTCATATCTCCTAAAAAATATTCCACTAATACTGCTGCATCATTAAATTGTTCGTTAGTAATCAATCCGACTACGGCCCGGAACTCATCGCCGACATAAGCCTTATGTCGGAGCGCGAGAGGGTATGAATCCTTATTATTTGACATTCGATAAGCTTCATTCACAGCCCACTCCGCTAAATAGTTAGCGGCGTTAAAGCCATTCTGAATCAAAGTTATAATCGCTGCTTTTGCTTCTAAATAATCATCTTGATGTGCCATTCTTTCCTCGTCCTGCCACGTGTTAGATAAATTTGCTGAAAATTATCTTCGCAGAATATTTTATATAAGATAGCTGGAATATCAATTCGCAACAGCTTTGCAAAAGGATACGGCAGCGCTTCCTTCGACCGCCTTACAGGCAGACATACAGCATATGCCCTTACCAGCGAATAAGGTGTAAGGGGGCATCCGCCGAATTAAGGATCAAGGGACACATGAACTTCGCCGAGCAGGCGGCCGAGTTGCACCGCCTCGAAGCCGTGGCGCTCAGCCTCAGCCTCTCTGACGATCAGTATGAAGCAATCCTTCGGGACGTCGACGCAACAAGCAAGGCGTTGCCCGATGACACGCCCGCGTGGCGCCTCGCCGAGATCCGACGACGCATCCCTGAAGCCGCACGATAGAAACCCGGTCCTGTCCCATCCCGACGGCCGCTCTCGATCGCCTGAGCCGCGCCACGAGTCGCGTCGGTGGTCGGGGCCTGTCTTGCATCATCCGCTTGTGCGGGCCGCCCTGATGGCCTTCTGCGGCGCTTATATCGTCGACGTGCGGGACGTCCCTCGACCTACTGGCGAACCCGGCGAAGGCGGCGAATCAGTTTCGCTTTGACAGCCCTCACGTGACGGTCGTCGCTCGGGTACTTCAGCGCTGAAAAGAACCGAAGCGCTTCGGCGGCTAGAGCCGCATCGGTCGGTCCTAGAAATGCGCCGTCGCCGGTCGGCGCCTCTAAGTGTTCTGCAAGTTGCACTTCATACGGCGCTGACGGTTGCACGTTCGCCTACCTCCGGTTCGTTAAGAAGGTTTATTGTCCTTCCCCTCCCCGTTCAATCCGAAAAGGTTCCTATCCACAGCGAATTAGAACGAAGAGAGAACGAAAGAGGAACAACGGAGAACGTTGTTTCACTGTTCCGGTGCGACAGCAAGCCACTTCCAGCCGTCGTATTTATCTTTCGCACGCCGCACGTGCGCGTATCGCTGAAGGCTCTGCCAGGAGCGATGACCGGAGACCGCCGCCGCGAGCGGCACGGTGGCGCCCATCTCGAAGAGGCGGGACACGCCCTCGTGGCGCAGATCGTGGAAGTGAAGATCCTCGATCCCGAGCAGCGCGCAAGCCCGTGTGAAAGAGATTGAGATGGCGTCCGTCGAGTAAGGGAAGATCTCGCCCTTCGAACGTGGCATCGAGCGAATCACGGCGAGGGCTTCCGGCGGCAACTCGCACCACACGTCATTGCCGACCTTCTGGCCGGGGTTCTTCATGTTCCGCACCATGACGCGGGACGCTTCCTCGTCGAGGTCGTCCCATTTGATTCGGATGATCTCTTCCTGTCGACGCGTCGAGAAGAGCGCAAAGACGATGATCTTCACCATCGGGAGGGACGACGGCCGGCGGTGCCGAACGCCCTCGAAATGCGTCAGGATGCGATCAAGCTCTTCGAGCCTCGGCCGGCGAGTGCGCTTGCGACTGCGCGCCTTCAGCCCGAGCCGTTTGCTGACAGCCATCGCATCGCGCATGGCGCCTTCGTCGAGCGGGTATCCCCACGCGGGACGGGCGACGGCGAAGATCGCGCTCAGATGGGAGAGATAGTTGCCGACGGTTTGCGCCTGGACGTTCTGAGCGAGGCCGTGGGCAAAGTCGACGATGTGGTCGCTTCGGACCTCCGAGCATCGGAGCGCCGCAATCGCGTGCTTCTTGATTGTTCGGAGAACCTGAGCCTTCGTCTTGCCGATCTGTTTGATCGTCGTCTCCACGTACCGATCGATAACCTCCGAGAGGGTCGGGTCGGCGCCCTTCAGTTTGGCAAGCCCGCCGGGCGAAGAGAGTTCGGTCTCGCGGCGTTTGATCCAAGCGACGGCGGCAGTTCGGCGGTCGAAGGTTTGCGATTCGTGGTATGAGCGGCCGTCCTGCATGACGCGGACGCGAGCGGTGAAACCGGAAGTGCCATCCTTGCGCTTACGCGTTGTTATTGAACCCATTTTTCGATCCTTTTGGTACGGGGCTCGGCGATTTGGTACTTCGTACCAAACGGCCTAACAGAACCGACGGATATAACGGATAAACGACGGATACAAGCACCTATGGATCTCGCTCAAACCATTGAAAAACCGAAAAAACCCTATGATTTCAGCGACGGACGGTTTTCCGTTGCGCCGATGATGGATTGGACCGACCGATACTGCCGGTCGTTCCACCGCGTCCTGTCGCGCCGTGCACGTCTCTATACCGAAATGGTAACGAGCAACGCCGTTTTGCACGGAGATAGGGAGCGTCTGCTCGGATTCTCGGATGCGGAACATCCTGTAGCGGTCCAGCTTGGCGGTTCGGTGCCTGCGGATCTCGCTGCGGCGGCCCGTATCGCGGAAAGCTTCGGCTACGATGAGATCAACCTGAATGTCGGCTGCCCGTCGGATCGGGTCCAGGATGGACGCTTCGGCGCTTGCCTGATGCGGGATCCGACTCTCGTGGGGGAATGCGTGGCCACAATGAAGGCCGCGGTTTCGGTGCCGGTCACGGTGAAATGCCGGATTGGGGTGGACGATCAGGATACCGAGGTCGCGCTCGATTCCCTGGTCGATGCCGTGGAACGTGCGGGTGTCGATGGGCTCATCGTTCACGCCCGCAAGGCGTGGCTGCAAGGTTTGTCGCCAAAGGAGAACCGTGATGTCCCCCCCCTCGATTACGAGCGTGTGGCACGGCTGAAACGGAACCGTCCTTCCCTGCCGATCGCCATCAACGGCGGCATCGCCACGATCGAGGAGACGCTGAACCAACTGAATGCGGTCGACGGCGTGATGATGGGCCGCGCGGCTTATCACGAACCCGCACTTCTGTTGGATGTGGATCGCCTGGTCTTCGGCGAGGAGACCCCGGTCGCGGATGCCTTCGAGGCGGTGGAGGCGTTCTTGCCGATCGTTGCCGGGGCTTTGGCGCAAGGTATCCGCCTGCACTCGCTGACCCGCCATATGCTCGGATTGTTCACTGGGCGCCCGGGGGCCCGCGCCTACCGCAGACACCTGTCGACCTTCGGCACCCGGGCGGATGCCGATCTTTCGACCCTGCGCGAAGCGGTGGCTCACGTCTCCAGAGAGATTCCCGAAGGAGCAGCGGCCGCCCAGGCGGCCTGAGCCACAGGGCTCTTAACTGTCAGACGCGCGCTCGAAGGTGACGATGCTGCGGGTCTCACCTTCCTCGGTCCAGTTCGGCATGACACGCCAAGGGGTCAGGACACGAAGGCGCGTGTCGACGATCTCGAAAGATCGCGTCTGTTCGGTTCCGACCCACGACGGGTTCCAAGCGGCGTCGAGCTTGGCGGTCCACTGGTTTCCCGTGACAGTGAAACGCCCAGTGTAGGAGACCATCGTATCGAGAAGAGCCGCGCGCTCTTTATCGCTGAAACAAGATGAAGGCCCCCTCCCCTCGGACGCGAAAGAAGGGATCCCTATGGCCGGAAGCATCTTTCCTGAGGATGCCGGACCGGCGGTCGAGTTTCTTCAGGTCGGCATGAGGTCGTAAGCGTCCGGGTTTTCGCTTTGGGTTGTGATGCGGTCTCGGTGATTGGTGCTGGGGCGTTGGAGGTTGGGACCTGGACATGACAAAGCCCGCGGCGTTTATGGCGCTGCGGGCTGTGTGGTGTGATGTGTAGGATTGGTTGCGGGGACAGGATTTGAACCTGTGACCTTCAGGTTATGAGCCTGACGAGCTACCGGGCTGCTCCACCCCGCGCCAGGGTGTCTGCGGGCATGTGTAATGCCGGCAAGGTAGTGATCGTTGTGAGGGGATGCATACTGTTCTGTGCAGGTCTGGCGGCGACCGACTCTCCCGTGTCTTGAGACACAGTAC
>NZ_JAVTJA010000013.1:0-182796 GCF_031843785.1 Methylobacterium sp. WCS2018Hpa-22 | reverse complement strand
GCTCTCCCAAGCGGCCGGACAGCCCCAGCTTGGCGTCCTCTTTTCACACAGCCTCAACCCGTTGCAGACCCCGGGAAGGTCCGCTTCCAGGCGACCTCGCAGACAAAGACCTACGACTAGATCGGGTGGAATGCGGTCCGGCTGCTTTCGATCAGAAGATGCCATTAGGTAGCCTATCGTGGAGGTCATGGAGCATCGGCCGATTGCGCCACGAGGGGCAGCTTGCCTAACCTCTCACCCCGGATGGACCAGAGCCTCCGCTCCTGAAAACCGCAGACTGTCCCAAATCATCTGCCGACGGACAGGCGTCCGCATACGGACCGAGCTGGGAACGTTCGGGCCCGCGGAACGTCGGGCGTCGGGGGAATGCTGAGAACCATGGCCGGACTGAAGGGAACGCTGAGGGAACTCTACGAGGGCGACGACGACCGGGCGTACCGGTTCCGCTACGCCCTGCTCGCCTTCGACCTCGCAACCTTGCTGTTCATCGTCGTATCCTCGTTCATGCCGCGCGAGCCGCTCGTCGAGGGCGTCGACGTGCTGATCGGGATCGCGGTCACCGCCGACTTTCTCTCACGCCTCGCCATCTGCCCGAAGCCGACCCGCGAGTTCCTGCGACCGACGACCTGGGCCGACGTCGCGGCAATCGCCTCGTTCCTGGCACCCATCGTCGGCGAGGGCGCTGGCTTCCTGCGCATCTTTCGCACGCTGCGCTTCCTGCGCACCTATCAGGTCCTCGACCGCCTGCGCTCGGATTTCTCGTTCTTTCGCCGCAACGAGGAGGTCATCGTCGCTGCGGTGAACCTCGCGGTGTTCGTCTTCGTGATGACGGGCATCGTCTACGCGACGCAGCACGGGCGGAACCCGGCCATCGGCAACTACGTCGACGCGCTCTATTTTACGGTCACCTCGCTGACGACGACAGGCTACGGCGACGTCACGCTCAACGGTACGGGCGGGCGCCTGATCTCGGTGGTTGTGATGATCTGCGGGGTGACGCTCTTCCTGCGACTCGCCCAGGTGCTTTTCCGGCCCCACAAGGTACGCTTTCCCTGCCCGACGTGCGGGCTGCAGCGGCACGAGCCGGACGCGGTCCACTGCAAGGCCTGCGGCACGACCCTCAATATCCCTGACGAAGGAACGTACTGAGAGGGGCGGAGACTTCCCGAGCACAATTCCCGGCGCCTCCGGCGAGCTGTCCGCTTCCCGGACAAAGTCACGAAAGACGCCGCCGTGAGGGTGCCAGGGCGTCAGGGGGATCTGACCGGCAAGCTCTTCCGGGTTGCCACCTGACCCCGATGACGGTCAGGACCGAACCAGCATCCAGACGGCCATGCCGATCATCATCAAGTTTTCGGTCAGCGAGACGAAGCCCAGCGGCACGTTGGCCGAGCCGCCGACACAGGCGCACTTGATCTCGCGCTTGTCGACGTAGACCGCCTTGAACACCGACACGGCGCCGACCGTGCCGATGAACAGGGCGACGGGGATCGAAAGCCAGTTCAGGGCTCCGGCGATCATCAGGATACCGGCCAGCGCCTCGCAGAACGGGTAGGCGTAGGCGTAGCGCACCCAGCGCCTGGCCAGAAGGTCGTAGCCGAGGAACATCGACGAGAAGCTCTCGACGTCCTGCAGCTTGAGGATGGCGAGCACGCACATGCTGAAGGCGATGAACCACTCGGCGGCCCGTATCGTCAGCGGCGTGCTGAAAGCCGCGTGGCTGGCCGCCAGCGCCATCAGGGCGGTCATGGCGAACACCGCGACCACGGGCATGTAACTCGTGGCCTTTGGATCGGCTACGGACTTGCCGAGATGGCGGCGAAGGTCGTCGTAGCCGCCGATGCGCTCGCCTTCGATGAAGGTCTGAGGCGTCGTCTTGACGCCGTGCTCGGCCTTGAAGCGGTCGGTCTCCTCACGCGTCGTGAGCCAGTGGTCCTCGACCTGGAAGCCCTCCCGTTCGAGCAGGTCCTTTGTCTTCAGGCCGTAGGGGCAGACGTGCTTCTCCATCACCATGCGATGGACGACGGCTCTGCGGACAGTGTCCAGCATCGCGGAATCCCTCCTTGGGAAAATTGAGTTTTAGGAACGCCAATACCCTGACAACGCGAGAGCCGGGCATGGGCTTCCCTTGAAGCGCGTTCGGCCCACAATCGGCAGGATCGGACTTCCAACCGTGGGAAGGTCAAGCGATGTGTCCGGCCCCATCGACCGGAACGGCCTTGGGCGGCGAGTGTTCATTCTTCTCACGAGCGATGCGGACAGCGTCCCGAGACCGTCCGCTGACCGAACCGCGATGTCTGCGGCCCCCGAGCCCCAACCGGCATCGCCCAAAGTTCAGGAGCCGTCGCCATGAAGCTTTCCCTCACCCTCGCCGCCGCGGTTGCCGCATGCCTGCTCGGCCAGCCGGCATCGGCCGGTCCCTTGGGCTGGCCGGTCGAGGCGCTCACTGCCGGCGCCCTGCCGACCAGCTACGTCCAGTACCGGCGCTTCGGGCATCGGCACCACGGCTTCCGTCGTGGATACGGGTACCGCCGTGGTTACGGCCGGGGCTACGGGTACCGTCGGGGGCCAGGGGTCGGCGCCGCGGTGGGGGCCGGCGTGGCGGGCCTCGCCGCCGGAGCCATCATCGGCGGGGCCATCGCCAACTCACAGGCGCAAGGTTCGCAGGGCGCGCCGGGCGCCGAGGCCGTGGCGGCCTGCGCGCGCCGATTCCGGTCCTACGACGCATCGAGCGGCACCTACCTCGGCAACGACGGCGCGCGCCACGCCTGCCCCTAACCAACGCTTCGTCTTAACGGGGATACCTCAGCCCGTGACCCCGGTGAGGCCGTCGACGACGTTGACGGCCATGATCAGGCAGAAGCCGGCGAGGAGCGCGATGCCAAGCACGCCCATGACGATGTCGGACGTGCGCGGCTCCCCGCCGAGGTGACTGGCGAACGCGAGTTGCTTCCAGGGTCGTCTACGGGTCGTGACACGTGGCAAGGCAGGCCTCGAAGGCATGAGGGAATTGAGATCGACCGATCCTCGGTCAGGATGCGTAGGCGAAGGATAGGCAGAGCACGACGAAGTATCCGAATGTGGCGAGGCCGACCGCATGGAAGCGGCTCGCCAAGGAATCGACGCCGTTGTCGTTGGCCGGTCCCGGGAGCTTCCGCGGCCAGCCTCGCCAACTGCGGCAGGCCCAGGGAGCCTGGTGCAAGGGCCTTTCGGGGTTCGGGCCCGGCTCAGGTCGGCAGCACATGGCCCGACGACCGGGCGCGGACTTGGCCCGGGGCAAGGTCGGCCGCCAAAAGCCCTCCGCCGTATCGGGCCCAGTCCTCGACTGACGCTTCATTCGACGCCGCCGTTCCGCCGACGCCATCGACCGGTGGCGAGGCTGCAGGCCGCCGCCGGAGCGTGCGGACCAGTCGTGCCGTTCGACCCATCGCTTCCTTCATGGTGCTCCTTGTCGGCTTGACCGAGGAAGCTCCGGACCCGACCGTCGCCGTACTACGACCCGGACGCCTGGAACCACGGTTTTGACTTCGTATGGCGCCGAAACGTTTGCAAGCCGCGTCGGCAGGGCGTCCCAGGGGCCGTCAGGTTTATCCCGACAAGACTGCGGGCTTCTCTGACTGAACGGCCGCCTTCGGCGACACAGATGGTCCTCCGAGCCGGAGACCTGACCCCGGATCGAAACGTCGGACCAGCCTCTCCTCCGTCACGCATGGCCCTCTCGGAGCAGACCCATGAAACGCATCGCATTCGCCCTTGCGGCTGTATCGAGCCTCGTCCTGTTCGCCCCGTCGAGCGAAGCGCGTCCCCTCGGGCGCGTACACGGCTTCCACGGGCATCACGGCGGCTTCGGCGGGCATCACGGCTTCGGCGGCTTCCGGGGACACCACGGCTACCGCGGCATCGGCTTCCGGTCGCACCACCGCGGGTTTGGGGGCTATCGCGGGATCGGCTTCCGCCATGCCCGTTACGGCTACGGGCGACACTACGGACGCTATGGCTACCGGCGCGGCTATCGCGGGTTCGACCTCGCGGCGGGTCTCGGCCTCGGCCTTGCCGCAGCGGCCGTCCGGCCGGCCTATTACGGCGCCGGCTACGGCCGTCCGTACGGTTACGGCTCAGGGTATGGCTACGCCCCGGTCCGTTACGGGTACGGCCGTCCTTACCTCGGCTGCGGCTACTGAGACGCACGGCCGGGGGGCCATCACGCCGGCTCCCTCACCCAACTCCCGACTAATCGGGGACGCGGCGCGGCGCACACAGCACGGTCAAGTGTCTTCGGTCGCGCCGCTTGTCGGGATTGCCCTGACACGCGTCGGTAAGACCGGCAGGAGCGGGCGGAAAAGCTTGTCGGTCGCTGCGATCCGGGCGCTACTCGGGTGTGCCGAGGACGCCTCGGAACAGCGAAAGGGTGAGTACCGATGATCATGGAAGTCATCCGGCAGGGAGCCAGGGCCCGCACCACCGGTCGGCCGAGAGATGCCTGTCCCTATCCCGCCGATTCCCGCGAGCGTCGGGCTTGGTTCGAGGGTTTTGACGGATCGGCCTGGGAGCCGGGCACGAGGGTGTCACACCCGGCCATCGCCTCGAAGGCCGCGGCGATGGCACGGGACGTCGGCGGGACACCGGGTCTGGCGTCAGCTTCCGCGTAGGGATCCCGGCACCGAACTCGGAGACCGGGAGGCAATGCGCTAAGGACCGCGGGACCGTACGCCCGGAAGCATCCGAGGCAAGGGAACGGTTCGAATGCCTGTCGCATGAATACCCCGGGTGGAGCCTCCCCCGGCCTTACCGGCCAGCCCCGGCTGGACCGCGGCAACCGTCGGACCTTCGTCGCGCTCGCGGTCGCGGCGGCCATCCCCGTGATGTTGCTCAGCGGCTGGGTCGCTACCCTCATGGCCCAGCAGCAGCGCGACCTGACCCGCGGCGCGGCCGTGGCCAGTGCGACGCGGGTCGCCGAACGCGTTGCATCCGACATCGCCGGGCAGGTCGCCATCCTCGAAGCTGAGGCCGCGTCCGCCACCCTCGACAAGCCGGATCTCGCCGCCTTCTACGCCGAGGCCGAGCGGCTCAAGGAAGCGCGCCCCCTCTGGGAGACCGTCGAGCTCGCCGAACCGGACGGGCGCCAGATCGTCAACCTGCTACGCTCCCTCGACGACGAGCTCGGACCCACCGCCGACCGCCGGAGCTTCGAAGCTGTCGTGCGCACCCGTCGTCCCGTGGTCGGGGGCATCGGTCCCGTCGGCGCGGTCTCGGGCAAACGCCTCGTTGCCTTGCGGGTCCCGGTCGTCCGCGACGGGCAACTGCGTTACGTCCTCTCGGTCGGGCTCGCCAACGACGCGGTCAGCTCGATCCTGCGTGACGCCGGCGCTCCGGAGGGCTGGGTCGGGACCGTCGTCGATGCTGAAGGCAACACCATCGCCCGAACCCGTGCCGAGGCCGAGGAGCTCGGCCAACCGGCCGACGCCGCCCTGCAGGCCGCGATCCGGCGCGCGCCGAACGGCTTCTACACGGGTTCGACCCTGGAAGGCTCGAACGTCGAGGTCGTCTACCGCACGCTGAAGGAGACCGGGGGTTGGTCGGTGCATTTCGGGATGCCGGCCGCGACGCTGAATGCCCCCGTCCTGCGCTCATACCTCGTCCTGGCCGGCGGCAGCGTCCTCAGCATCGGCTTCGCCCTGGCGCTGGTCGGCCTGGTGGGCCGCGACATGGCCCAACGGCGGGCGGGCGAGCGGGCCCGGTTCGCCCTGGCGCTCAGGTCGAGCGAGGAGCAGGGCGCCGTGGCGGCCGAGGCGGCGGAGCTCGGCACGCTGCGATGGGACACGATCCGGCAAACGGTGACCGGCTCGCCGCGCGCGGCCCATCTTCTGGGCTGGACGACCACCGTCGTGCAGGAGGGCGAGACTGAGGCCGCGGCCGGCGCTGTGACCGAGGCGATCCACCCGGACGACCGCGCCCGCCTCGCTGACGACCTGCGCTGGAGCCTGGCGGACGGGGCGACCCTCGACGTCGAATTCCGCGTCGTCGGTTCGAACCCCGAGCCGCGCTGGGTGCGCCTTACCGGCCGGGCGCCCCGACTGCACGACGGCGCCGCCGGCCTGGTTTACGGCGTGGTCTCCGACATCGAGCCGCGCAAGCGGGCCGAGGCCGAGCGCCTCGAACTCCTTCGACGCCTCGGCGAGGCGCAGGAGAACGAGCAGCGCCGGATCGCGCGCGAGCTGCACGACCAGGTCGGCCAGACCGTGACCGGCCTCTCGCTCGGCCTGAAGGGGCTGGAACGGCTCCTCGAAGCGCGGGGTATGTCACCGGAGGCCGAGCGCCAGGTCCAGTGGCTGCAGGCGCTGGCCGGCGAGATCGGACGCGACATCCACCGCGCCGCCGTCGACCTCAGACCGACGGCCCTCGATGACCTCGGCTTACGCGAGGCCCTCGCCACCCTGTTGCGCGAGTGGGGGCAGCGCCATGGCGTCCGCGCGGACCTGGAGTTCCTCGGCGAGCCCGGCCGGGTTCCCCCGGCCACCGAGAGCGCCGTCTACCGGATCGTGCAGGAGGCCCTCACCAACGTCCTGAAGCACGCGCGGGCCGCCACCGTCAGCGTATCGGTCGACCACCGCCCGGAGGAGATGCGGGTGATCGTCGAGGACGACGGGGTGGGCTTCGATCCCGAGGCTGTTTCCTGCCCCCCTGCGGACGGGTCGCCGGCTAACCCACGCCTTGGCCTGTCCGGCATCCGCGAGCGCCTGTCCCTCCTCGGCGGGACGCTGACGCTGGAATCGTCACCGGGCGTCGGCACGACGTTGTTCATCACCATTCCGGTTCCGCAGGTTGCCTGACGCATGAATGACCTACCCACGGACCTGATCCGGGTCGTCCTCGCCGACGACCATCCCGTCGTCCTCGCCGGCATCCGGGCGCTGCTGAACGCCGATCCCTGGGTGGAGGTGGTCGGCGAGGCCACGAACGGCGGGGAGGCGCTGCCGTTGATCCGCTCCGTGGCGCCTGACGTCGCCGTCATCGACGTCTCGATGCCCGGCCTCAACGGCCTCGAACTGACGGAGCGCCTCACGGGTGAGTGCCCCGGGACCCGGGTCCTTGTGCTCACGGTCCACGAGGATGCCGCTTACGTCCAGCCGCTGCTGAAGGCCGGCGCCCGGGGTTACCTCCTGAAGCGCTCGGCGGCCGAGGACCTCCTGCGGGCGGTCCATGCGGTCGCGACGGGCGGGGTCTACCTGGACCCGTCCGTCGCTGGTCATGCCCTGGGGGACAACTCCGCGGCGGCGGCGGGGCCCAAGCCGGCCGAGACCGGCGAGTCGCTTAGCCCGCGAGAGACGGAGACGCTGCGCCTGATCGCGCAGGGGCTCAGCAACAAGGAGATCGCGCGACGCTTCGAGGTCAGCGTGAAGTCGGTCGAGACCTATAAGGCCCGGGCCGCCGAGAAGCTCGGATTGCGGTCGCGTGCCGAGATCATCCGCTACGCCGCCTCCCACGGTTGGCTGGACGCGCTCACCCTCCGGTAGGGGGCACGCATCGGCGTCGTCATGCCGTCGTCGACTACGTTAGAGAAGCAATTTGATGCGGTGGGCACCGCGTTCACGTCCTCGGTGGCGGAGGTTTCGCCCAGGAACCTGGGGCGGCCCTACGTCTTGTTGACGACAAGATAAAAACCTTGAGGAAACGCTTATGAGAACTATTGCTCTCGCCGCCGTGGCCACCCTCGCCCTGGCCGTGCCAGCCCTCGCAGCCCCCTGCAACACGGGCGCCACGCGTTCCAAGGACCCAACGCCGGACCACGTGAACCCGAAGAGCTCGGACGTCGACAAGTCGAGCAAGAACCTGGCCGGAGGCCCCCAGCCGGCTTCGCCGGGCACGGTCGGCGCCATGAACAACGTCGGCACCAACCAGATGGTTGGCGAGAAGCCGGGCTCCGAGGCGAAGAACGATCAGGGCAACGGCGTGGGCACGTCGAGCAAGAACCTCGCCGGCGGTCAGCAGCCGGCTTCGCCGGGCACGGTCGGCGCCATGAACAACGCCGGTGCGAACCAGGGTCTTGGCAAGGACGACAACTGCTAAGGCACGCCACCTCATCGAAACCACCCCATTGGGCTCGTCAAGCACTGCCGAGGCGGGCCCTTCCCATGTTTGCCCCTCGTCATCGAAGACCCTGGCGGCCAAGGACCCGAACCGCCAATGACTCTTCATGATCTGTTGGCATCCTCGAGCCCCAGGGGGTGCCATGAAACTGGGCATGCCGCGTCCGAGGTTGCACGTCGCTATGATCTAACGGTGGTCCCACCGCCGCGTGTCCCGACGCGCGTCTGCCCGCCATGCCTCTGATGAGCGCGCGGACGCTCTCGGCCACCGGACTCCTTGCGGCCCTGGCCTTCATCGTATCCCTTCCGGAGGCCTTGGACTGGCCCGCGCGGGCGGCCATGCTGGCCTTCGGCGGGGCCGCCATCCTGTGGATCCTAACTGGGCTCAGCGCCGCTTATGTTGCCGTCGCCGCGGCCGTATTCCTGGTCGCGGTCCGGGCCGTCGAGCAGCGCGCGCTGATCGAGGGCCTCGGCTCCAAGGTGGTCTGGCTCGTCATCGGCACCTTCGTGCTCGGCGCGGCGGTGGAAAAGAGTGGACTCGCAGGCCGGCTCACCGCCCTGATCGCCGGGCGCGGGACCAGCGTCGGCGGGCTGATGTGGCGCCTGACCCTCGGCATCGTCCCACTCGCCTTCCTGATTCCCTCCACCTCCGGGCGGGCCACGGTGCTCCTGCCGCTGCATCGCAGCTTGACAGAGGCCGACGACGACCCGCGGCTCGCCAAGGCCATCGGACTGCTGATCCCGGCCCTCATCGTACTCTCGACAATCTGCAGCCTCACCGGCGCCGGCTCGCACCTCGTCACCGTCGACCTGCTGGAGCGGCTCTCCGACCGAACCATCGGCTTCGGGCAATGGATGCTCTGGGGACTGCCCTTCGGCGCTGCCGCCTGCCTGATCACGACCTTCCTGATCGGCCACCTCTTCCTCGACGCCGAGACCTGGGCCCGGCAGGTCGCGGAGATCGAGGCGTCGTCAGGCCCCTTGTCCGCCAAGGAGTGGCGGGCCGGGGCGGTGGTAATCGCCATGCTGGGTCTGTGGCTGACGGAGGGCTATCATCCCTTCGGCATCGCCACCGTGGCGGTCGTCGGCGCGGTGATCCTGACGATGCCTGTCATCGGCGTCCTCGACTGGGAGGACGGTGTGAAGGCCGTGAACTGGTCGCTCGTCCTGTTCATCGCGGCCTCCCTCGTGCTCGGCCGCGCCCTGATCTCGACGGGAGCCGCGAAATGGCTGATCGGCTCCGCGCTTTCAGCGAGCGGCCTTGGGGCCGACAGCCCGACCCTCCCGATCCTGCTCGGATTGACGGCGCTCAGCCTGACGGCGCACCTCTACATGGTGTCCCACACCGCACGGGTGGTGGCGCTGCTGCCGCCCCTGCTACTCCTGGCGGACAAGCTCGGCCTCAGCCCGGTCGCGGTCGCCTTCCTGGCGAATGCGGGCATGGATTACTGCCTCACCCTGCCGGTCTCCTCGAAGGCGCTGCTGATCTTCCAGAGCGAGGAGCGACCGGCCTGGACCTCGACGGATCTGCTCAAGCTGGGGTCGCTCCTGGCCCCCGCCTACGCAGTGCTGATGATCGCTGCCTATTACGTCTTCTGGGCGCAGACCGGCTTGGCGCTCAGGTAGCCCGCCACCATCCGCCCGACGCCAGGCATGTTCCTAAACGGGCGCTTGCGAGAACGGAGCCGCGACGGCGTGGAATCGGCGGTGACGGGCTTCGAGGTCGGCGAGGTCGTTGGGATCCGCGACGTCGCGCCGGGCGGCGGCGGCCACGAGGTTGGCGTGACGGGCGAGTTCGGCGGTCCGGTTCGTGAGGCGCTCCACCTCGGCGACACGGGTGAGCACGTCGAGCAGCCGGACGAGGACATGCACCGATCCGGCGGCGTTCTGGCGGATCATGTGGAACATGGCATCGCACAGGCCGTCGTAATCGGTCACGGGAAGGACGAGCACCACCCGGCCGTCTCGGACGACGGCACCGGTGGGCAGATGGCATGATGCGACCCGGCACAGGGCATCGCCGAGATGGTCCACGACGCTGCCGGCCGTGAAGGGATCGTTGATACCGGGCGAAAGCGCCCGGACCGCGACCTCGACCAGTTGCCGGATCGAGTATTCGAGGTCCTGCAGGGCGGCCGGGCGACGGCCGAAGGTCAGCGAACGCCTAAGTGCCGCCTCCGCATCCTCGATCCCGGCGGAGAGGAACGCGACGGGAAACCCGCTCGGCACGTAATCGCCGGGGCGAACCCGCAGGACGACGGTCGCACCATGCCCCTGCGCCCAGTCGGCCAGCCCGCCCTCGTCCACGGCCTGAAGGTAGCCGTTGGCGTCTATGGAGACCCCGCAGCCAGTGGGTAGTCGGGCCGGGAGCGTCATGCCGGCCGCGTCGCAGGTCCGCGCCGCCACTGCGGCGCAGAGGTCGCGATGGACTGCATCAACCACCGTCTCGACATTGATGCTGGCCGCGATGTGGTGGACGAACCAGACCAGGGTCGCGAGGGAGAGGAGCGCCAGGAGCATGGCCCCCGTGATCGCGAGGTGCGGGACGAAGGGGCTCTCCTGCACCGTGCGCACAGTGCGCAGGACCATAAGCGCGTAGGCGAAGGTGCCGAGGAAGATGCCGAGGACGATCTGGTTACGGGCGTCGCGGGTGAAGTTGCGCAGCAGCCTCGGGCCCATCTGCCCGGAGGCCAGCGTCAGGGCCGCGATGGTGATGGAGAAGGTCGTGCCGGCGACCCCGATGGTCGAGGAGGCCACCGCGCTCAGGAGCGCCCGGGCGCCCTCGGCGCCGCCGGAATAGCCCCAGTTCTGGTCCGGCGAGGAGGCGTCGTACCCGGCCACATGGGCCGTCTCCAGCCAGATCCCAAGCTGGGCGAGGCCGATGCAACCGAGCACGATCAGCGCGGGCCGAAGCCAGAACTGATCGCCAAGGGATTCGATCCAGGCTCGAAAACGTGCCCTCATGCCGGCTCGCCCTTTCCTTCCGAACCCCGGTCTTCGGGGTCCTTGCGTTGGACGTCGTCACGATCTTCGCGCAGCACATGCCAACGCGCGCGCGGCGGGTTTTTACCGGCGGGCCAGCCCTCGCGCTGGCTCGTGCGGTCGCCGTCCGTCGCCTCGGTCTGGTCGTGCAGGAGAACCTGGCTCGTGGGGTAAGGCAGGTCGATGCCGGCTGCGGTGAGCGCGTCCTTGACGTTCGAGATGGCGTGGTCGAGGGCGTCGACCGCGTCGCGCCGCCGAGGCGGGTCGATCCAGAAACGCGCCGTCATGTCGACACCGGCGGCCCCGAGGCCCGTGACCAGCGCCTCCGGGGCTGGGTCGGCCAGGACCCCTTCGGTCTTGCGCAGGGCCTCGACGATGACGAGGCGCGCCTCCTTCATGTCGTCCCCGTTGCCAATGGTGAGCGGGAAGGCGAGCCGGCGCTTGTCGTGCGCGGTGATGACGGTGATCTTGTCGACAAACAGCGTGGCGTTCGGGATCAGCACGCGTTGGTTGTCGTAGGTGCGCAGCACCGTCGCCCGCACCCAGACGTCCTCGACCGTGCCCTCGTGCGATCCGGCCCGGATCTGGTCGCCGATGACGAAGGGGCGGGTCAGCAGGATGAGGATGCCGGCCAGCAGGTTCTGCAGCACGTCGCGGAAGGCGAAGCCAATGGCGACGCCACCGATGCCGAGGAGGTTGAACAGGTCGGCGGCGGAGACGGAGGGGAAGGCGACCGAGGCCGCCACCAGGAACGAGACCAGAATGGTCATACCGCCCGCGATGCGTCCGAGCACCGAGGCGGACCCCGGCGAGGCCTCCCGCAATGTGGCGGCGCGGCGAACGGCAGCACGGACCCCTCGGGCGACGAGCAGGCCAAGGCCGAACAGCACGAGGGCGACGGCCAGCCCCGGCAGGAGGGCGGCGGCGGAGCGCCCCAGCCCTTCAAGGCGCCCGAGCGCTTCCGAGAAAATCATGAGAACCCTTGGGTCATGGGAAAGCCGCCGGTGGCGGGCGTGCCATCCGGCGGCGTCTCAAAAGGCCTTGCGCGAGGATCAACCGACTTCGCGGACCGAGTACGACGATGTCAGCGACGCGGGCCGCCGGACGTCCCGCCGTATTGCTGCCCGCTAGCCCCGCGCGAAGGCATGCTGGCGTTGCCGCGGCTGGCCGAGCCCTGCCGCATACGGTGCTGGCGCATCATGCGATGGCGGCGCATCTCGCGTCGGGTCATGCGGACCTGCACGAGATCGCCGCCATCCGAGGCCGTGACGCCGGTGGCGTTCATAGGCAGGGCGGCTGAGGGCAGGCTGAAGGCGCAGAGGCCGAGGCCAGCCAGGAGCGCTGAGGCGAGAATGGTGTGCTTCATGATCATGTCTCCTTTGTCTGCGGGGATCACATCTTCTTCTTGGAATACTCGAACTTCGGCGCGTTCTTCAGAGTGTCCTTGTCGGTGTCGGCGTGGACCATCCACTTGCCGTCCCTGTTGCTGATAGCGAGCGAGGACGGGTCAAGCACGACGTAGCTTTCGCCGAGACCCAGGAAGCCGCCGACGCTGACGACGACGCCGGTGAGGGTCTTGCCGTTCTCGATCACGAGATCCTCGACCTCGCCCACCGTCTCCTTCTTGTTGTTGTAGACGGTGGTGCCAACGAGCTTGGACGACATCACGTCGGCCGACTTCACGGTCATGAACTTCAGCTTCACCGTCGCCGTGTCGGCCATCTTCATCCCCATGTCGGAGGACGCTGGCATCGCGGTGCCGGGAGTGGGCGCAGTTGGGGCCGGAGTGGTTTGGGCCATGGCGGGCAGCGACAGGCAGGTAAGCGCGAGGGCAGCGGCGAGGGCGCGATGTGACAAGGGGATCTCCTGGAAGGAGGCCTGAACGGACGGGAATGCCCGCGAGGCCTGGACGGCGATTGACCGACGCGCGGTCAATCGGCTCGCAGGTTCAACGCGCCTGTTCAGGAAACGTTCATGTCAATCGATTGGCGTAAAGCATAAGATAGTCTAGGCCGCCAAGCCTTCAGATGGTCCCTTAGGAAGAATGATCCTGATATCAAGGGCGTCATCACCGCGCATTTTTTAAAATTAACACCATATATCACGGAGATGACCTGAAGCCGCGCCTTAGGATTCATGAATTTATCGTGATCCGTCTTTTAAAACTGACGGATAAGTCGACGCGTATCGGTGGCATGAGCCTCGGTTCCCGAAGCTTCATCTCACCTATAGGATTTTTCATGATGCGCTCGACCGTGAACGCCGCCCTCCTCGCCGAGACCTCCCCCATGGTCGGCGGCGCGCCGATGATGGCCGACAAGACCATCGTCGAGAACGCATCCAAGGCCAGCAACCTCACGACCCTCGTCGCCGCCGTGAAGGCCGCGGGCCTTGCCGACACCCTGAGCGGCAAGGGTCCGTTCACGGTCTTCGCCCCGACCAATGACGCCTTCAAGAAGCTGCCGGCCGGGACTGTGGACTCCCTCCTTAAGCCCGAGATGAAGAAGACCCTGACGGGCGTGCTCACCTATCACGTCGTCCTGGGCAAGCTCGACGCGAAGGAGTTGATGGCCAAGGCGAAGATGGGCGGCGCCGACGCCAACCTGAAGACGGTCGAGGGCCAGGTCCTGACGGTGAAGATGGACGGCAACCGGCTGTCGCTGATCGACCAGAAGGGCGGCGGCGCCATCGTCGAGCAGGCCGACGTCAACCAGTCCAACGGCGTCGTGCACGTCATCGACAGCGTGCTGATGCCGAAGTAACCCGGAAGAAGGCCCCCCTATCTCCGCCAGCGGAGGTGGGGTGGCCATGGAAGCGATCCGCCATGTCGGCGTGAGCGTCTCGGGCCGGAACCAAAGTCGGCGGGCAACGCTTCGGTTCGACAATCCCGACGCCCAGGCGTCCGACCGGAACCACGCCGATGCACCGCTTGGACCTAACCGACCCTGCAAGGGGCCGCTCCGCCTTGCACCTCGCAGGCGCCCTTGCCGTCATCGTCGGCCTCGCCCTCGCGGGGCCAGCATTTGCGCAGTCTGTAGGCAGCTCCATCGACCAACCCACGCCCGGTACGCTCCCATCGGGAACGTCGACCACGAAGGAATTGGACGCCGCGCGCCACCAGGGCACCGGCGGGGTCGCGCCGCCGAGCGCGATCCAGTCCTCGACGGACGTCATGCAGTCCGAAGGCTCGGTCCAGGGCAAGGGTCAGGGCAGTCGAACCTACCCAATCCAGCACCTCCCGAAGGACATGCGCTGAGGCGCGCGCCAGCCGGTCGGGATAACAAGCCCCAGCTCGATGGACCGATGGCCCGGACACCCGCCACCCATCGGCGGGTATCGCGACAAGGACTTCCGCGATGTTCTTCGAAAGCTGGTCCGGCCTGCTCAGGGTCGTGGTCGTCGCCCCCCTGGCGTACGTCGCCCTGATCCTGTTCCTCAGGATCTCGGGCAAGCGCACCCTGACGAAACTGAACGCCTTCGACCTCGTGGTCACGGTCGCACTCGGCTCGACGTTGTCGTCCATCGTCCTGACGAAGTCGGTCGCACTCCTGGAGGGCGTCCTTGCCCTCGCGACCCTCATCGGACTGCAATACGCGATCACGTGGTCGAGCGTGCGCTCCGCCCGGGTCCGGTCGCTGGTCAAGGCCGAGCCGACCCTCCTCGCGCACAAGGGGCATCTGGTCGAGGGCGCGATGCGCCGGCAGCGCCTGACCCGCGACGACGTCCTCTCCGCCCTGCGCTCGGAAGGGCTGGATGACCTCTCCCAGGCCGCGGCGGTCGTGCTGGAGACCGATGGCTCGATCAGCGTGCTCAAGTCGCTCTCCGGGCGCGACGACGGCTTGGATGGGGTGCCGCGGCACGAGATTGACCGACCCGATCCGGGCCGCCCGTGAGATCTCTCGTCCGCTACGCGCTCCTCGTCCTCGCAGTGGTCCTCTCGGCCGCGAGCCTGATCCCGCTGGTGCCCACCGAGTGGTGGTGGGTGCGCCTGCTCGACTTCCCGCGGCTGCTTTTCGCCCTGGGATTGCTCACGGTCGGCCTCGGCCTCCTGTTCTTTCTCCGGGAATCCCCGAGATCGACAACGTCGACGCTGGCCCTCGTGGCGGTCGCCCTCACCGTCGATGCGTGGGTGCTTCGCCCGTACTTGCCGACCCGGGGCTCCAGCGTCGAGGCCTGTCCCGCCGAGCGCCGACTTTCCGTGATGGTCGCCAACGTCCAGCTCGGGAACCGAAAGGCCGCCCCCCTGGTCGAGTCCATCGCACGGGTCGAGCCGGACCTGTTCCTCGCGATGGAGACCGACGCCTGGTGGGACGAGGCCCTGAAGCCCGTTCTCGCGGCGATGCCCCATGCCCTCCAGCGGATCACGGGATCGTACTACGGCATCCACCTGTACTCCCGGCTGCCGCTGGTAAACGGGAGCATCCGGTACCTCGCGGGTCAGGACACCCCGGCCATCGTCACCGGCGTCACCCTGCGCACCGGCGAGACCGTCGACTTCGTCGGCATTCATCCCAAACCTCCGCAAGCCTGGCAATCCGCACGCGGGCGGGATGCCCAGCTCTACGCGGCGGCGGACGTTCTGCGGACGCGAGTCGAGCCCGGCATCCTCGCCGGCGACCTCAATGCCACGCCCTGGGAGATCGCGGTCGAGCGCATGGCGCGACTGTCCGGTTTGATCGACCCACGGCAGGGCTACGGCTACGTCGCGACCTGGAACGCAAACGCATGGTGGATGCGCTGGCCCCTCGACCACGTGTTCCACGAAGGCGGGTTCGCCGCGGTGTCGGTCGAGCGCCTCGACGCGTTCGGATCGGACCACTTCCCCTACCTCGTCCGTCTCTGCCGTCAGGCCCGGGAAGGTACGAAGGCTCCCCCCGAGCGGGATGCGGACGATGTCGCCACGGCCAACGCGGTGCTTGCTTCGGCGGGCGCGACAGAACGGCTGGGCTCGCGTTGACTTCCATCACCCATCGACAAGTCCCGGCAGGCTCTCTCTGCGCGGGCGGGGAGCGCCCGTGATCTCCATCTTCGACCTCGCCGCGATGCTGCTGACCCTCTCGGCCCTGTTCGGCTGGCTGAACCGGCGGTTCCTGCGGATGCCGCACACCATCGGCCTCCTCGTCATGGGCCTTGCCGCCTCGTTGGCCCTCGTCGGCCTCGACCTCGCCTTCCCGTCCCAGCACCTCTACGAGAACCTCACGAAGGTCTTGCGCCAGGTCGACTTCACCGACGTGGTGATGAACGGCATGCTGGCCTTCCTGCTGTTCGCCGGCGCCATGAGCCTCGATCTGCGCATGCTCCGGGATCGGGCCTGGGCCGTGGCGACGCTGGCGCTCCTCGGCACCCTGATCTCCACGGCCCTCGTCGGCGGCGCGTTCTGGCTGGCGGCCGACCTCATCGGCCGGCCCATATCGCTCGCGTGGGCGCTCGTCTTCGGCGCGCTGATCAGCCCGACCGACCCAGTCGCGGTCCTGGCGACGCTGAAGAACGTCAAAGTCCCCGAGACGCTGGAGGTCGAGATGCAGGGCGAGGCCCTGTTCAACGACGGCGTCGGCATCGTGCTGTTCACTGTCCTCGTCGCCTTCGCGGCCGGCACGGGCGGCGAGGCAACCAGCGCCATCAGCATTTCCTGGCTCCTGCTCCAGGAGGCGGGCGGCGGCCTCCTCCTCGGGGTCGTCACCGGCTACGTCGCCTACCGGGCCATGCGGACCATCGACGACTTCCCCGTCGAGGTGCTGATCACCCTGGCGCTCGTGGCCGGAACCTACGCGCTCGCGCAGAAGATCCATGCCAGCGGTCCCCTCGCGGTGGTCGCAGCGGGACTGCTGGTCGGCGACCGTGCCCCGCGCGACGCGATGAGCGAGCGGACCCAAGGCTACGTCTCCGCCCTCTGGACGCTCATCGACGAGGTGCTGAACTCGGTTCTGTTCCTGCTCATCGGGCTGGAAGTGCTGGTGCTGCGCTTCGAGACGAACGGATTGCTCCTCGCCGCCTGCGCGGTTCCCATCGTCCTCCTGGCCCGCTTGGTGGCGGTCTCGACGCCGCTCCTCGTCTTCCGCTGGGGCGGCCACCTGTCGCCGCGCAACGTGCCGTTCCTAACCTGGGCCGGGGTGCGCGGGGGCATCTCGGTTGCGCTGGCGCTGTCGATTCCCGAGAGCGACGCCAAACCCGCGATCCTGGCGGCGACCTATGCGGTCGTGCTCTTCACCATCATCGTCCAGGGCTCCACCCTCGGCATGGTGGCGCGACGGACGCTGCGGGAAGGCTGACACCCGCCGCCCGCAGCGTCGACCCACGCTTGCCGGGTGTTCGGCATCGCGAGCACCGCCTTCATCGTCAACACTATTGCCCGGGACGGCGAAACGACGTGGTTCGAAAGACTCCTCCTTCTCGGGGTCTACGTCTTGTTCGGATTGGCCTTCTTCTTCGCGAGTCCGGCTTAACTGCAGCCGATTGTACGGCTGCTTCCGAGCAATGCCTCCTATGGTATCTACGGCTATGTTGGGTCGGAGGCGGAATGTCCGCTTCAAGGCGACGACATTAGGCCTACTCCCCACCCAATCCGGTTTTGACGCTTGTCAGGCTATTATCAGACGGTGGGCACCCCGGGTAAGGCGCCGCGCTTTTACGGATACGGCCACGTGCCTACATATCACTCGTGCCTGTCCTCCTAGCGCTTGGCGCCGCCCTCTTGTTCGGTCTAGTGTTCGGCCCCCAGTGGTGGGTGCGCCGAGTGATGCAGCAACACGCCACCGAGCGGCCAGACTTGCCCGGGACCGGTGGCGAGCTCGCCCGCCATCTGCTCGACATGGCGCGGCTAGAGCACGTCCTCGTCGAGATCGCGCCAGCCGACCACTACGATCCGGTCGCGAACGTCGTGAGACTGTCGCTGGGGAACCACGACGGCCGCTCGATCACGGCGGTCGCGGTCGCGGCGCACGAGGTCGCCCACGCACTCCAGCACGCGGCGGGGGACCGGCTTTTCGCGGCGCGGGTGAGGTTCTCCCCGGTCGTGCAGGGCTTTGAGTTCGCCGCGGCCCTGGTGATGATGACCGCGCCCGTGGTGCTCGCCTTCGTCCATTCGCCTGCCCTGCTCGCCGTGCAGATGGGGATCGGCATCGCGCTCCTTAGCGTTCGCGTCCTGTTCCACTTCCTGACGCTGCCGGTCGAGCTTGATGCGAGCTTCCGCCGGGCCCTGCCCATCCTGGAGACGGGTCGCTACCTCGACGAAGGCGACATGCCCGGCGCCCACACCGTACTGCGCGCCGCCGCCCTTACGTACGTAGCTTCGTCCCTCGTAGCGCTCGTAAACATTGCCCGCTTTCGACGGCTCCTCCCGTTCTAAATCGTCCAACGCGAGCGCCCCGTGTTCTGCCCCGATAACAAAAGCCCGAACGGGGATACCTGGCACCTTGGCCGGGTACCCGCGAACGGTGGCGCCTTCGTCATCCCCCAGCCCAAAGGTTCATCTGGGGGGCGACTCCGCTATATCGAGTTCGGTGCCTTCCTCTGCGACGACAACGGCAAGCCCGAACAGCAGGCTCTGCTTCGCCTGATCGGGACCCTCGTAGACGTTCCTCCCTATGGCGGAGGAACGACGGCGATATGACCGCCCCCAGGATGTGGAACAAGCTCGTAGCCGCAGCCGTTCGGGAGCCGCGTCGACATTCGGGATCCCAGGGCCATACGCTTGCATGTCCACCCGCAGCCCACCCATGATTTCGATCCGCACCGTGCTGTGGACCGCCTTCGTAAGGACCCACTTCGCCGACGGAGCGTGATGTGGTGAGCGACAGTTTGGCCTTCCTGGCGGGCGGTGGCGAGGCCGCGCGCATGATTCGGGAGCGCGACTGGTCCGACCATCCGCTTGGCCATCCCGCGAACTGGTCCCCGGAGCTCCGCACGGCGCTCAGCCTCGTGCTCAACTCGCCGGAATCGATGATACTAGCCTGGGGGCCGGAGCTCACCTTCTTCTTCAACGATACCTACTTCCCGCTTCTCGGGCCACGCCTGGAATGGGCGATGGGCGAGCGCTTCGATGTGGTTTGGGCGGATGGCTGGGAGCAAGCCAAGCCAATCATCGACGCGGCTTTCGCCGGCCGAAGCCGACGCTTCGACGACCAGCCGTGGAGGCTCGACACCGACCGGGGCGAGGCCGATACTTGGTTTTCGTTCTCGTACTCTCGCGTGCTCGACCGCGACGGTGGCATCGCAGGCCTCTTCATCTTCACTAACGAGACCACTGCGCGCGTGCTGTCCGACCGGGCACTGCGCGAGAGCGAGGAGCATTTCCGACAGACGGTCGAGCTCAATCCGCAGGTACCTTGGACCTGCGATCCGGACGGCAACATCCTGTCCTACTCGAAGCGCTGGCTCGACCTCACCGGTCAGGCGGCGGGCGAGCCGGACGGCTCCGGCTGGATCGCGGCGGTGCATCCGGAGGATGTGCCCGGGACCCTCGTAGCGTTCTCTTCCTCGCTAGCATCGGGCGAGCCCGTGGACGTGGACTATCGCCTGCGGGTGGGAGCCACCGGCGGCCATCGCTGGATGCGAGCCCGCGCCTGGCCACGCCGCGACGAAGCCGGTGCCGTCATCCGGTGGTACGGCGTCGTCGAGGACGTGCACGACCGCAAGCTTGCGGAGGCATGCCTGCGCCAGATGAACGTAACCCTGGAGCAGCGTGTCGAAGAGGCGCTGATGCAGCGCAAGCTCTGGGCAGACGTCTTCGAGACCACGGACGCCATGGTGGGCGCCCTGGACATGGATTACCGCCTACTGGCTGCTAATCGGTCCTGGATCGAAGAGTTCGAAGCCGCGTTCGGAATGCGACCCCGGATCGGCGACGACATCGTCGGCCTTCTCGCCCGTAGGCCAGATCACGCCGCCGCCGTCCGGGCGACTTGGGGACGGGCCCTAGCCGGCGAGGAGTTCACGATCGTCGAGGAGTTCGGCGACCCTGATCGTAAGCGGACCTTCTACGAGCTGAAGTTCACCACGCTGCGCGACAACGAAGGCCGCCGGATCGGCGCGTTCCAATATGTGCAGGACATTACCGAGCGGCTGCGCGCTCAGGAGCGCCTCGGCCGGGCGGAGGAGGCCTTGCGGCACGCGCAGAAGATGGAGGCGGTTGGCCAGCTCACCGGGGGCGTAGCACACGACTTCAACAACCTGCTCACCGTCATCAAGTCGTCGGTCGAGTTCCTGCGGCGACCTAATTTGGCCGAGGAGCGGCGCGCTCGTTACCTGGCGGCGGTTGGTGACACGGTTGACCGGGCCGCCAAGCTGACGAGTCAGCTTCTCTCCTTCGCGAGACGGCAGGCGCTGAAGCCCGTGGTGTTTGACGTTGGAGAGCGTCTGCGGGGCGTCGCCGAGATGCTAAACGCGGTGACAGGGGCGCGCATTCGCATCGTCACCGAGGTGCCGGAGCTGCCCTGCCACGTCCGGGCCGATCTGAGCCAGTTCGAGACCGCGCTAGTGAACCTGGTGGTCAACGCACGCGACGCCATGGACGGCGAGGGTACGCTGACCCTTCGCCTCGCATGCGGCTCCGGGCTGCCGGGCATCCGCGGCCACGCGCCGGCCCCCGGGGTGTTCGCCGCACTGGCGGTTGTCGACGAGGGCGCGGGAATCGCCCTCGACCTGCTGGAGCGGATCTTCGAGCCCTTTTTCACCACCAAGGAAGTCGGCAAGGGCACTGGGCTCGGCCTCAGCCAGGTCATCGGCTTCGCCAAGCAGTCCGGCGGCGACGTCGACGTGGCGAGCGAGGTCGGTCGCGGCACCACCTTCACCCTATACCTGCCCCAGGTCGAAGCATCGGTGGCGGTGGAGGAAAGCAGAGCGGGGGACGCCAGGGCAGTCACCATCGATCACGGCCTGAACGTGCTCGTGGTCGAGGACAACCTCGACGTCGGACGCTTCTGCACTCAGCTCCTCCAGGACCTTGGCCATTGGACCTTCTGGGCGCAAAATGCCGAGGCCGCCCTGGCCGAAATGGATAGGGATCCCCGTCGGTTCGACGCGGTGTTCTCCGATGTGGTGATGCCGGGGATGGGCGGAGTTGAACTCGCTCGTCGCCTTCGTGCGAAGCATCCGGACATGCCGGTCATCTTGACGACCGGCTACAGCGGCGTCCTCGCTGGTGACGATAGCCACGGTTTCGACCTTCTCCGCAAGCCCTACTCTGCCGAGGATGTCGCCCGGGCCCTTGGCGAGGCCATCCGGCGAAGGTGGTAAGAGCTGTACGGGTGACCGTTACACCACCTTACGGGCGCGGACCTGGCTGCGACAGACGCCTAAGCGCCGGTCAGGACCAGGCGCAGGAAGCAGGCAGAATGGTCGCGACGGTGTCGAACTGGGACGCTCGCCGTCCGAGATGGTCGGGGCGTCGTTCCGCCTGTCCATTCGGGCTCATTCATACACGGGCCAGCCGTCCCGTGCCATAGTATGACCAGGTAATGCGAACCCTCTTGATGGGAATGATATGACGAGAGGTGACGGCGAGGGACTGCCCGTTGACGGTCCAGGCTATGACTCGCCCACGGTGAATCGAATCGACGACATACCGCACGGCGTCGTTTGGCTTGACGACCGGGGCATCGTGCGTGCCGCCAACCCCGCCGCCGCAATCCTCTTCGTTCAGGCGAACGCAACCCTGGTAGGCCGGGACTTCTTCCGCGACCTGATGCCGGGAACCAACGTTCCCCGTGGACGCGGCCGCTTTCTCTCGGGCGTGCGCCGTGGGCGTCTCGACGTCGCCGCGCGCTTCGCCCTCGACCGTGCCGCCGGCCCGGTCCAACTCGACCTGCGCATGGCGTCGGTCGACGGTGCGGAGGGAGCGTCAATCGAGCTGATCCCGACCGAAAGGCCTGCTCCCCGTGATCCACGCCTGGGCGCCGCCGCTGTCGAGCGTCGTGAACGCGCTGAGCCGGTAGACGTCTCGGTCTGCGAACGCGAGCCGATCCATATCCCGGGATCGGTCCAGCCCGGCGTCGTCCTCCTCGTCGCCAATCCTACGGACCTCACCATCCTCGCTCACAGCGCCAATGTCGCCGAGGCGTTTCCCGATGCAGGATCGTCGTTGCTCGGTCGGTCGCTGCACGAAGTCCTGCCCGACGGCTTCGTAGCCTGCATCAGCGAAGCCCTCGTGGAAGGGCGCATGACCGGTGGCCAAACCGTCTTGGAGCACATGTGTCTCGGCGAGGATGACACCGTCCCGTTCCTCGGCGTAGCCCATGCTCATGACGGTCGCGTCATTGTCGAACTGGAGGTCGTCCCGGAGCGACCCGACGATTTCCGGTCCACGCAGCGATCGGGGGCGGGCCCCGCTGTGTCCCGGTTGCGTGCCGCACGGAGCGTCGCCGAGGTGGCCGAGGCGACGGCGCGCGAAGTCCGTGCCGCCACCGGGTTCGAGAGCGTCCTGGTCTACCGCTTCGACGCCGATTGGAATGGCGCGGCCATCGCCGAGGACAAAGTTGGCGACTGGTCCCGCTCGCTGCTCGGCCTCCATTTTCCTGCCTCGGACATTCCCGCCCAGGCTCGCGCCCTTTACCTGCGCGCCCGGAGCCGGTTCGTTACCGACCGTGATGCCGAGCCCGTGCCGATCCTCGGCGATGCTGCGGGGGCCGATAGCCCGGTCGACCTCACATTTGCGCAGCATCGCTCGCTGTCGCCCATCCATCTGGAATACCAGCGCAATCTCGGCGTCAACGGCTCGATGTCGGCCTCCATCGTCGTTGACGGGGCGCTATGGGGCCTGCTGATCGGACACCATCGTCGTCCGCACTACGTGCCACCGGAGGCCCGGGCCACGGCCGCGCTGCTTGCCGAGACCCTCGCCATGCGGGTCCAGGAGATCGAGGGGCGGCGCCTCTGGGAGGCGCAGCAGGCCCATCTCGCCGCCGAGGGACGTCTCGTGCGCCAGCTGACCCGGTCCGACGACTACGTGGCTGCGCTGACGGCCGGTGAGACCACCATGCTCGACCTGTTCGAGGCGGAGGGAGCCGCCGTCGTAGCAGACGATGCCGTCACCGTGGTCGGCCGGGCACCAGAGCCCGAGGCTATCCGTACCCTCCGGGATTGGCTCCTGGGCGCTAGACCGACGGCCGAGGCCGGGTTCAGCACCCACGCCCTGCCCGCGGCCTATCCGCCAGCTTTGGCCTATGCAGACCGCGGCAGCGGCCTCGTGGCGGTCTTTGTCGACGAGTCGAGGCGCAACCTGCTGCTGTGGTTCCGACCCGAGGTCCCGAGTACCGTCTCCTGGGGCGGCGACCCCCGCAAGCCCGTGGCGCCCGGCAGCGGGTCGGCCGCCGTGTTGCCGCGGCGATCGTTCGAGCGCTGGATCGAGGAGCGCCAAGGCCTGTCGAAGCCCTGGGCGGAGTGGCAACTCTCCTTTGCCACTTCCCTCGCACAAGTCGTAGAGGGCGTCGTGCTACGCCAACGCCGTACCATCGTCGAGCTGACGGGACTGCTGGCGGACAAAGAGCGGGCCCTGGAGCAGAAGGACGTGCTGAGCCGGGAGATCGACCACCGGGTGAAGAACTCTCTCCAGATCGTATCGGCCTTCCTGCTGATGCAGCAGCGCCAGACCAGGGACCCGGAAGCAAAGCAGGCTTTCGCCGAAACTTCGGCACGGGTGATGAGCGTCGCGCGTGTCCACGACAGCTTGTACCAGGCAGAGAATATCGAGGACGTGGATCTCGGCCAGACTATTGAGAACCTCTGCCGCGACCTGTCCGGCATGGCGGGCGACGGCCATACCGTCGGCATCACCGCCGACGCCCGGGTAATGGTTCCCTACCGCAAGGCGGTGGCGCTCTTGCTCATTGCCACCGAGCTCGTCACCAACGCCTTCAAGTACGCCTCCCGAGATGCGGGCGGCAGCCATATCTCGGTCAGCGTCAGCGACCAGGGCGGTGGCCGGGTCAGGGTGCGCGTCTGCGATGACGGCGAGGGCCTGCCAGAAGGCTGGGCCGATCGGAAGCCGAAGGGCACGGGGCTTGGAATGAAGCTGGTGCGAGCCATGCTCGACCAGATCGACGCGACGCTTGAGGTGGCGAACGATCCGGGCGCCTGCTTCACCGTGCATGCGTGAGGCCCGGGATGTCGGCCGTGATCCCGACGGTAACCGTGCTCGAACGATCGCGTACGGGCCGGGGTCCCACCCCTGGCTTGCTTCGGCTATGGCCTCCGCAGCCGCCCGGGAACCGACCCACGGTCGCAGCCTGCGGTCCTTGAGCTCGAACCGGCAACACGGACCTGTACAGCCCCGGCGGTGACCCAACTTTGCCATCCTAAGCCCACACGGTGGCCCTCAACACGCTTCGAGCCCCCGCGCCGCAACTCCGCGATTACGTCGCGATCGATGCCGAAGCGGGTCCCTGCAGGGGCTACCTGCCCGTCATCGGAAGGTTGCTTGCTGCTTCAGTCCGGAAATTTCAAACGCGAGGTCAATGGCTACTCGGGTCGCCTGGCATAGCCGAGCCGGAAAGAGCTGTAGTCCAACTGAACGACTGCTTCTGGGAACCCGGAAGAGGCCTTGCTATGACCTATTTGGGTCGTAAGTGGAACGTCTGCATCAGGACGAAGGGTCAGGGTCCGCTCCCCATCCAACTCGGCCGTGCTGGTACCAAGTGTAAGATTTCGACTAGTGGGATTGGTCGGCGGCCCCCCTTGATACAGGATATCACGCCTAACGCTGATGCCGGGCGAATTCTCGTGCGATCCCATGTAGTGTCGAGGCGTCATCTCAATAACGGTGAGCCATCACAAACCTCGTGCCTTGTCAGGCTGCCAGGCTTGCGAACACAAGGGACTGGTGCACGGAAACGCCCGCCGTCACGCCGTCCGCCACGGCCCAACTCACGCTATGGGGGGCGCGGGCGATGTCGCCCGCAGCATAGACACCCGCCACCGTCGTCAGTTTGCTGGAATCCGTGCGGATGACCGGACCGAACGGTCCCTCGTCCAGCGCGCAACCCAGACGTTCCGCGAGCGGGCTGTTCAAGCGTGAACGCGGTGCGAGATAGAGGGCATCGACCGCGACCGTTCGGCCGTCCACGAGCCGCACACCCGACAACGTATCGCCGTCGCCCGTGAGAGCGACCAGCGGAGCCGGCTCGATCTCGATGCCCCGTTGGACGAGCCGGGTATGCGTTGCCTCATCGGGCCTATCACCGCCGTTGAGGTAGAGCGTCGTCGGCCCCCATTCGGCGATCAGCAAAGCCTGGTGGGCGGACATCGGCGATACCGCGAGCACCCCCAGCTTCCGCTCCGCGAATTCATAGCCATGACAATAGGGGCAGTGGAGGACGCTCTTGCCCCAGTGCTCGGCGAGGCCGGGCAGGTCCGGCAGAACGTCCGAGATACCATGAGCCAGGACGAGGCGGGCGGCGTGCAGGGTCTCTCCGCCCGCGAGGACGATGGTGAAGTCCTGGCCCGCGCAGGCGTCCACCACCTCTCCCGCCACGAACGTCACCTGAGGGTACCCCGCGAGCTGTGCGCGCGCCTGCGCGATCATCGCCCGGGGGTCGCTCCCGTCCTGACCGAAGAAGCCGTGGGAGGCCGCCGCGAAGCGGTTCCGCGGGTTGCCCGCATCGATCACGCAGACCGAGCGTCGGCCGCGGGCGATGTAGGTGGCCGCCGATAAGCCGGCGAAGCTGCCCCCCACGATGATCACGTCAAATGCCATGGGCCTGCTCCAGGGTGAGGGTGCCGCCCCGTGCGGCGAGACGGGCGTGGAAATCGGCACTGAGGGCCGCGAGGGTGACGCGGCCGAACTGCTCCAGCAGCAGCGCTTCGGCCTCGCGGAAGCCCGTATCAAGGGCGGCGTTCACGGCCTGCTCGACGAGGCAGCCAGGGGATTCCGTGCGGTTGCCGATGGCGAGGAGTGCGGGCGAACCGAGCGCGACGTAGATGTCGCGAAGGGTGATCTCGTGCAGGTCACGCGCGATCGTCCAGCCACCACCGTGGCCACGCTCGGACCGGACGAAGCCCGCCTCGCGCAGTCCGGCCATGATGCGGCGCACGACGACCGGATTGGTCTGCATGGCGGCGGCCAGCACCTCGGAGGTCACCGGGCCCGGCTCCTCGGCCATGTGGAGCAATACGTGGAGAATGCCGGACAGGCGGCTATCGCGTCTCATGTAGCAAACGATGTTACATAAGCTTGCTCGCGTCAACCCGACCGGTGTTCGTTCCCCTACATGACGGGGGCCTAAAGCCTGCCGAGAGAGGGAATTGAAAGGCTTTCGCCTGTCCGGTTCCGGGCCGAGAACCCAAAGATCCGACATTCGACGATTGCGAGACCCCGAGGATCCGCCGCACGTCTCTTTTCAAGGGATCTACGTCCTTTGAGCCATCTGGTGGTAACGCTAGCTTTGCGCGACCGACGCCAAGGCCGTGCGATGACAACGACATCGAAGACGAATGATATCCCTTCCTACGCTCCCTTCCGGGCGAACATGGCCCAGGCCGGCAAGCCGGTGTTCAGGGTCGGCATCCTGACCGGGCCAGGCTTCGTCCCGATGGATATGGTCGGCATCCAAACGGTCTTCAGTCTCGCGCCCGGGGCAGAACTGCATTTCATCTGGAAGAGCCGGGAACTGGTCGAGGGCTTTCCGGGCTGGTGGACCATGCCGTCCACGACCTTCTCGGACTGCCCGGAAAACCTGGACGTTCTTGCCGTCGGGATGCATCCGCCGGAGGTTCAGAACGATCCGGAGGTAATCGACTTCATACGAGGTATGGCCGGTCGGTCGAGATACGTGATCGGTGTTTGCAACGGCGTCGCCCTGCTGGGGGCGGCCGGCCTGATCCAAGGCAAGACGGTCGCGAGCAACTTCGCCGCCGAGGCGCTTCTGCGCGATCTCGGTGCAAGCGAGGTGTTGCCGTCGGGCGGTGGTGTCGCGGAGGACGGCAACCTCTTCACCGCCGGACCCGGCATCGGAAGCTTCGAGGTTTCACTCCGGGTCATGGAGGCCGCATTCGGGCGGGAGATGGCCGAGTTCATCGAGTTCGCAATCGAGTACGATCCTCATCCCCCTTACGGAAAGGCAACGGTCGACAGGGCCGACCGGGGCGTGGTGGAGCAGTGCCGGACCCTGCTCTCGTCCATCATCGCGTTGTATCGAAAGACACCCATCGACGCGTCCGCTTCGCCGGACTGACCGCAGACACGCCCAGTTCGGAGCAATCCATGCCCCACAACGTCGGTTTCTATGTCTGCCCCGGTCATCAGATCCTGGATCTCGCCGGCCCTCTCGGTGCTTTCGACGTCGCACGATTCTCGGCTGGGCATGACCTCTACGTGATGCAGGTGCTGTCCTGCCGCGGTGGTCCGGTCAGGGGTAGCGCGGGCGTTTCCATCGAGACCACGCCGGTTGACGCCGTCGCCTGCGACACGCTCGTCATCGTGGGGGGAGATATCGTCCCGATGGCCGACCGGGCGGAGGTCGAGGCGGTCCGTCTGGCCGCTTCCCGTACGCCTCGCCTGGCCAGCGTCTGCACGGGAGCGTTCCTGCTGGCGGAGGCGGGGCTTCTCGATGCACGGCGCGCGACAACCCACTGGCAATTCGTTGGTGAGTTCCAGCGCCGCTATCCCCGTGTCAGACTGGATGCCGACTGCATCTTCGTCGCCGACGGCCATGTCTGGACATCCGCCGGCATAACGGCGGGGATCGACCTCGCACTCGCTCTCATTGAGGCCGATCATGGTCCCGAGTTGCCACGGGCGGTCGCGAGACAGTTGGTGGTCTACCACAGGCGGCCGGGAGGTCAGTCTCAGTTCGCCGCCCTGTCGGACATGGAGCCGGAGTCCGACCGTATCCGGATCGCGTTGACCTACGCCCGCGACCATCTCGCCGAGCCTTTACCGATTGCGCGCCTGGCGGATGTCGCGAAGCTCAGCGGCCGTCAATTTGCCAGGGCCTTCAAGCTCGAAACGGGCGAGACCCCTGCGAAGGCGGTGGAACGGTTGCGCGTCGAGGCAGCCCACGTACGTTTGCGGGAAGGTTCGGAGCCCATCGAATGGATCGCGGGCAAGGTCGGGTTTGTCGATGCCGAGCGAATGCGGCGGGCCTTCATCAACGTCTATGGCCAGCCGCCGCAAACGGTCCGGCGTCTTCATCGGTCGGGCGCCACGCCGACGAAATCCACGACCCGGCAGATCTGAACGTCATCCCCTACGGAGTTGCCAAAGATAAAACGCCCAGCTACCTACTAGTTGGTAGGTAGGGTTTTTGGCCTACGGAAGACGGCCTTTAAAAAGGGCCGCGTCAGGAGGAAAATCGAGATGGAAAACTGGAACGGCTACCGTGGAGAGTTGATGTCTACCCTTGGCCAGATGGGTCAGATCAGCCCCGAGCTCCTGAGCGCACACGATAAGCTGGCCTCGGCCAAGCCGAAGGAGCCCCAACTGGACGCAAAGACGCGAGAGTTGATCGCCTTGGCCGTAGCTGTGACGACCCGGTGCGATGGCTGCATCGCCTTCCATACCGACGCTGCGCGCAAGGCCGGCGCGAGCAAGGAGGAGATGGTCGAGGCCTTGGGTGTTGCCGTGGCCTTGAATGCCGGTGCGGCGCTCGTCTACAGCGCGCGGGCATTCGACGCCTTCACGCGCGACGCGGGCTAGAAGAGACAGAACCACGGCAGGACGATCTTCCAGCAGGCAGGCCCCAAGCGCCGTGGGGCCCGCCGCTGGACCCGTGCTCCGAGTGTAGCCATCCCCGCATGGACCACCTTGGCCATTGACAGCCATTCCGAAGGTGGGAAAGGAACCTTGCTATGGAACGCCGGATGCAACGGACACGGACATGGAGGGCCGCCTTTGGCGTGCTCTTGATGTACGCGGTCGCGTTGCAAGGCGTCCTGGGAGGCGTCGCCGTCACGCGAATGAGCCTTCAGTCCCTCGGTGTGATCTGCACGGGACAGATGCTTCCCGGGGATAACCACGACGACCCGACCGAGCACGAAGCCTGCTGCTCCGTCGCCTGTCGGATGGCACATCACGCCCTGGCATTCCGACTCGACGACGTGGTCCCCGTCGGCGTTCCCTCGCTCGCGCGCGAGCGCCGGTGGCTGACAGTACGGTTCCACGGACCTCCGACCCGGTCCAACGAGTCCGCTAATCCCCGCGCGCCTCCGGCCGCCGCCTGACCCGTTCGCCCTTTCGGCGACCGGTCGGCCGGCGGCTGTTTCACATCCGAGACAGATCCTCCCCCCCCCCCCCTGCATCGAGCCCGGCGTCGCGGTCGCGCGTAAGCGGCCGCGCGCCTCCCGCCCGTCGATCAGAGCCGCTCATGGTGAAGATCCATCAAGGATCGCACCGGGCGCAGGAGCTATCATGTCCTTCCGTTCCGTCGCGACCAGCATGGTCGTCGCGACTTCCCCTTTCCTCGCCCTCGACGTCGCGGAGGCCCAATCCGGTCGGGCCGCACTCTCGGCTGCGCAAGACGCGGTCAATCTCGATATGCTGGAGGTCACGGCGACTGGTGCGCCCGCCGCCAGGGGGCTCAACCTTGCGACGCCGAGCCGCTCGGCAAGCCGACTCGGTCTCACTCCCCTGCAAACGCCTGCCAGCGTCGACATCATCTCTGGCGAGACGGTGCGGACCCGGGGGCAGTTCACGGTCAACGAGGCGGTGACCCAGAACGGCGTCGGCATCGCCAGTACCGCCTCGCCTGGGTCCGGCAACTCGGCCTTCTCGTCGCGAGGCTTCGTCGGCACCAACTCGGTGATGCGGCTGTACGATGGGGTCCGTCTCTACACGAGCACCCAGACCTTCCCGTTCGACACCTGGAACGTCGAGCGTATCGAAGTCCTGCGCGGGCCGGCCTCCGTGCTCTACGGCGAAGGCGCGGTGGGCGGCGTGATCAACGTCGTCCCGAAGCGCCCCACCTTCACGCAGGTCAACGAGGCGCAGGTCGGCTTCGGCTCGGACTACACCAGGCGCATCGCCGTCGGCTCAGGCGGCCCCATCAACGACGTACTCGCCTACCGCCTGGACATAAGCCGCAACGCAGGGGAAGGTTGGCTCCGGCCGAACGGCGACTTCTCCAACTTCGCGATCTCGGGCTCGCTGCTCTACAGGCCGAGCGCCGACCTTTCGGTGACACTCTCGAACGACTACGGCGACAACTCACCGGAGCGGTACTGGGGGTCCCCCCTCGTCAACGGACGCGTGCCGCGCGCCCTTCGGGACACGAACTTCAACGTGGCCGACAGCGACATCCGCTGGCGGGACAATTGGACCGTCCTGAAGGCCGAGTGGAGCCCGAGCCCCGACCTTACTTTCCGCAACATCGCCTACCGGATGACGAGCGACCGACTCTATCGGAACGCCGAGGGCTCCGCGTTCCTACCGTCGACTGGGCGTGTTCAGCGCTCGCTGTTCGCCGACATCCGCCATGACCAGGAGCAACTCGGCAACCGTCTCGACGCAATCCTGCGCGGGGAGGTGTTCGGCCTAGCCAGCCAGTCGGTGGTGGGCGCCGAGGTCAATCGCATCCGCTATCGGCACACCAATAACCAACCCTACGGCGGAACGGATACCGTTGACCCCTTCGCCTTTGTACCGGGACGTTTCATCAACGCCGCCGGAACCACGCCGGGATATGAGACCGTCACCGACCAGTACGCGCTTTTCGCTGAGAATCGGCTGGTGCTCACCGAGCAGGTCTCGCTGATCACTGGCCTGCGTTACGACGTTCCGAGCATCCGTCGCGACGACCTGCGTAACGGGACCGCCTTCCGCAAGGATTTCGAGGCCCTGAGCTGGAGGGCGGGTCTCGTCTACAACCCTGTTCCCGACATTTCGCTCTATGCCCAGTACGCGACCGCGGTCGATCCCGTGGGCAACTTCGTCTCGCTCACGGTCGCCCAGAAAGACTTCAGGTTGTCGACGGGTCGGCAGGTGGAGATCGGGGCCAAGGGCCTGTTCTGGGAGGGCACGGCCGAATGGACGCTCGCTGGCTACCGCATCGTCAAGGACAACCTGGTCAGTGCCGTCCCGGGCCAACCCGGTGTCGGCGTGCAGGTCGGCAGCCAGTCCTCGCAGGGCGTCGAGGCCGCTCTCTCCTTCGCTCCGTTGGAGAACTGGCGCGTCGATGCCAATGTCGCGCTGCTGCATGCCCAGTACGACGACTTCCGCCAGACGGTGGCCGGGCAGGTCGTGTCCTATGCGGGCAACCAGCCCATCGACGTACCCGAACGGATCGCCAACCTTTGGGTCTCCTGGGCGTTTGCCCCACGCTGGGAGGCGCGGGTCGGCGTGCAACAGGTGGGCGCGATGGTCAGCGACTTCGCCAACGCGGTCCGTCGTCCAGACTACACGCTGCTGAACACCAGCCTGGACTACAGGCCAGAACCGAACTCCCGCCTCTCGCTTCGGCTCTACAACCTGACCGATGAGGTCTACGCTGCCGCGCGCGGCGGCAACGCGACCTCCGTGCTGCTCGGCCGGCCCCGTTCGGTCGAACTCGTCTACAACGTGGCGTTCTGAGGATGGTCGCCTTTGGAAAACGCCTGCGGCGCTGGCTGTATCTTGGCCACCGCTGGCTCGGCATCGTGACCTGCCTGCTGTTCGCGGTCTGGTTCCTCTCCGGCATCGTGATGATGTATGTCGGCTTCCCGCGTCTTACGGATGCGGAGCGGCGCGCGGCGCAGGTACCCATTGTGTGGGATCGTGTCTCCCTGGAGCCCGATGCCGCCGTGGCGCTGGCCGGTCTCGATCGCAGTGCTGTGCGGCGTCTCGATCTTACGATGTTCGACGCCGCGCCGGTCTATCGCGTCACCCCGTGGAGCGGCCCCCGTCGCACGGTCTCGGCCGTTACCGGGGAGGTGCTCGGCACCGTGTCGGCCGGGCAGGCGCTGGCGGTCGCGCGGCACCACCCGGTCGCCGTCACGGTCTCGGACCTCGGCCTCGTCACGCGCGACCAGTGGACCGTGCCGCAACGCTTCGACCCGTTGAGGCCTTTCCACCGCATTGCCCTCGGCGACGCGGCCGACACGCAGCTCTACGTCTCGGCCGCGACAGGCGAGATCGCCCTAGATACGAGCCGGCACGAACGGTTCTGGAACTGGTTCGGCGCGGTGCCGCACTGGATCTACTTCACGCCGCTCCGGTCACAGGTCGAGCTGTGGCGCGACGTCGTGCTCTGGCTCTCCGGCATATCGGTCGTCGGTGCCCTTATGGGCTTCGTCGTCGGCGTGATGCGGGTCCGCCTGCGCCGGCGCTACGCCAAGGGGGCAAGGACGCCCTATCGGGGGTGGATGGCTTGGCATCATCTCGGAGGCCTCGTCGCCGGCGTCACGCTCTTCACGTTCATTTTCAGTGGCTGGATCTCAATGAACCCGAACCGGTGGTTCTCGCCGCGTGAGCCGGAACGGGCCGAACTGGAGCGATATCAGGGCATTCCCGAGACGCCGACGAACTTCGATCTGCGGGCCCTCGCCGACGTCTGTTCCGGGGCGACGGAAGCCCGCTTCACGCGCATCGACGGCCAGGGACACGTCATCCTCGCTTGCCCTTGGAATACCGAGAAGACGTGCTGCGATCCCATGTCGGCCCCAAGTCCGGAGCGGATAGCCCGCGCTGCGGCGCGCCTGATCCCCACCAGCCCACCTCCGCAGATCGAGCGTCTCACCGACGATGATGTCTACTGGTACAGCCATCACCAGGAGCGGAAACTTCCGGTGTTACGCATTCAGTTCTCTGACCCGGCGGCGACATGGTTTCACATCCATCCCGCGACCGGCGAGATCCTGAACCGGATCGACCGCTCGAACCGGATCTATCGGTGGCTGTTCAACGCGTTGCACAGCTTCGATTTCGTGTTCCTCGTCCGGTACAGGCCGGCCTGGGATCTGGTGCTGCTCGCCCTCTCGGCCGGCGGCCTGGCCATCGCCCTGTCCGGCATCGTCATCGGTTGGCGTCGGCTCCGGGCGACCCTGCGTCGTCGCGTTTCGACGCCGACATGATCAGGAGACCCGACCATGATCGGAATTTTTCTCGTCCACCCCCCCCTACGATTCGGAGAACCCATCATGTCCAAGATCATCACGATCCTCTGCGTATCGGCCGCCGCCATCTCTGCCGCGAGCACTGCACTCGCACATGACTACAAAGCCGGTGCCCTGAAGATCGGCCATCCTTGGACTCGTGCCACGCCGAATGGGGCAAGCGTCGGCGGTGGCTATCTCACCGTAGAGAACACCGGTTCGGAAGCGGACAAGCTTGTTGGTGGAACCCTCGTGGGGGCCGGGCGCGTCGAGGTTCACAGGATGTCGATGGAAGGCAGCGTGATGAAGATGGCCCCCGTCGATGGCGGACTCGTCATCAAGCCGAATGAGACCGTCAGCCTGAAGCCCGGCGGCTACCACCTGATGTTCCTCGACCTGAAGGGCCAGCTCAAGAAGGGCGAGATGTTGAAGGGCAGTCTGGAGTTCGAGAAGGCTGGCAGGGTCGAGGTCGAGTTCAAGGTCGAGGCGATTGCGGCCAAGGGGCCCGAGGGCGGCCACGACCACCACTGAGCCCGGGGTCCCGCCCGCACCAGGCTCAGTCTCCTAGACTCCGGGCAACCTCGTGCCCGGAAAGGCCGGTTCATCAATGCGACCCGGTTCGTGATTTTCCATCCAATATGGCTGTCACGAACCCAGACAGGGACAACTCGCTGCATGGCCAACGATGACCACCACGTACTCTCCGGCAGACGGAAGGCCATCGTCCTGGGGATGGTCGCGGCCCTTGGGCTTGTTGGTTTCCTCGGCATCGTCTGGTCGATCCTGTCGGACCCCGGGACAAGGAGCGCGGCGCCATCCCGCATCGGGGGGCCGTTCCGCCTGCAATCGTCCGCGGGCGGGACGCTCGATTCATCCACTCTCCTGGGCAAGCCCTTCCTCCTGACCTTCGGCTTCACGCGGTGCCCGAGCACCTGCCCCACCACGCTCGCCGAGATGACCAGCCTGATCGATATGTTGCAGGCCGAGGGCCGGTCCATCGACGGCTACTTCGTCACCATCGATCCGGAACGCGATACCGTTGCGTCGATGCGCGAGTACCTGACCTCCTTCAGCGACAGGATCACCGGATTGACGGGGTCGGTCGCCGAGATCGAGCAGGTCGAGCGTTCCTACAGGGCCTTCGTCCAAAAGGTGCCGACGGGTTCCGGGGATTACACCTTCGACCATACTGCATCCGTCTACCTCATGGACGCGAAGGGTCGGTTCGTTGTGCCCCTCGACCTGGACAATAAGTTCGACCGCGGGGTGGCGGAAATTCGTCGGGTCCTGAGCCAAGAGCCTCCGACGGCTTCAATCGGAGTCACCGAGACCCAACGCTTACGGTAATCGCTACGGTTTCTAGAATGATTAGCGCATCCCGGCCAACCAAGGCTTGCCAAGGATCCCGGGTCGGGTGACCCGGAACGAGATGCGGATCTGTCGTCATCTTCTTATGGCGCTCAAGCCGGACAGGTATTTCGCCATAATGACCTGTGGTCCACGCCATGCGGCATCAACTTCGTTGACGGGTTCGCGAGCTTGACCGTACGAAACTCCATGCGCATGCGACTGCCAGGGTGGGCGGCCTGTCGCGCGGTCATCGTCATGGCCGCGCTCTATGCGCTTGCGCTCCAGGCATTCCTCGGCGGCGCGAGCTTCGCCGCCTCGGGTGGTCCGACCCACATCATCTGCGCGCAAGCGATGGGGAGCGACGGGGAGCCGTCCAAGTCGCCCGTGCCGCATAAGCACCTCGATTGCTGCCTGGTGGCGCACGTGCTGGGCGCGCCTGCCATCCCACCCGCTACCTCGGCCCAAATCACCTGGCCCGTCCGGAAGGCCGACGCCATCGTCTGGCGGTTCGAAGTCACGGCTTATCCCCGTGCGCCGCCCGGGATCAGCGCAAGCGCCCGTGCCCCTCCTGCCGCCTGATTGATCGCCGCTTTCCCGATCCTTCAGACCGCAGGCCCATGCCATGTTTCGTATCCCCCGGGGCGAGCTTTTTGCTGCCCTATTCCTGACGGTGCTCGCCACCACCTCCGCCTTCGCCCAACCCGCCGGCAACGGCATCACCCTGCCGGAACTCACCGTGGAGGCAGGCGGGTCGTCGACCGGGCCCGGCATACGCCAAACCACGGCCGGTCCCGTCCAGGGCTATCGCGCCGTGACCTCGGTCTCGGCCACGAAGACCGGCACCCCTATCCAGGAGACGCCGCAATCGGTCCAGGTCATCACCCGCGAGTTGATCCAGGACCAGCAGAACCTCACCGTCTCGGAGACGCTCCAGAACGTATCGGGCGTCACGGGCCCGAACGCCCTGGCGTTCAATCAGTTCTATACGCTCGTGCGCGGCTTCCCGGCCGAGACCTACATCGACGGCCTATCGACCTTCTTCCAGCCCGGCGCCCGCGACCTCCTGAACAACGTCGAGCGCATCGAGGTCCTGAAAGGACCGACCGGCATCCTCTACGCCGGGGGCTCGGCGCCCATCGGCGGCATCGTCAATGTCGTCTCCAAGCTTCCGGTGTTCGCGACCTTCACCGAGATCGGCATCACCGGCGGCAGCCGTGGCTTCGTCAGCCCGTACTTCGACATCAATAGACCGCTGACGGCGGACGGGACCGTGCTGTTCCGCATGACGGGCCAGTTCCAGCGCGACGTACCCTCGGTCGACTTCGTTGAGACCCGCAGCCTCGCCATCAACCCGACCGTGACCTTCACCAACAACGCAGGCACGTCGCTGACCCTGCAAGGCTTTTACTCGCGCCGTACCCAACCCGACTACACGGGCCTGCCTGCGGTCGGGACAGTCGACACATCCGCCTTCTCCATCCGCCGTTCCCTGTTCCCGAGCTCGACCTCGGTTCCGGATACGTCCTCCGAGTTCTACGGCATCACGGCTCGCTTCGAACACGCGTTCAGCGACGTGTGGTCGACCTTCACGAATTTCCGGTTCAGCCGCTCACTGGTCAACCAGCCGGATCAGTTCGTTCTCGGCAACGCGCCCGACGCGCCGCCGTCGAGTTTCCTCATGTCCAACGCCCTCGTGCGCGGGAACATTTCCGAGGTCTCGATCAACCCGAACCTGAAGGCGAACTTCGACCTGGGACCGACTCGCAACGTCCTGCTGCTGTCGGCCGACTTCGACCGGGTCAAGGACCGGGAGTTCGTCAGCAACTTCGAGCTGTTCGGTCCAGTGGACTTCAACGCCCCGGTCTTCCCGGCCTATGTCGAGCCGACCTCCCGCGCACTGACGCCCGATAACGCCTACGTCAATGCCGGGCTGTCGCTGCAGCTCCAGACGACCCTGTGGGAGCGCATCCACCTGCTCGCCGGCGTGCGCGGCGCCTACGTCGAACTCGACGGGCTGGACAGGCTGACGGGGACCCGGTCCAGCCTTCGGGAGGTCCGGCCGCTGCCGAAGGCCGGTGCCATCGTCGACGTATACAAGGATGGGGCCGGCAACGTCGTCTCGCTGTTCGCGGACTACAGCGAGGGCATGCGCGTGGTGCCGTTCCTCTCGACGGAGGCCTTCAAGCCCGAGACCTCCCAGCAGATCGAGGGCGGCCTGAAGGTCGCGTTCGCCTCCGGGCTGTCGGGAACGCTCGCGGCCTTCGAGCTCGCCCGCCAGAACGTGGCGACGGCCGACCCGAATAACCCGTTCCGGCAGGTGCAGGTCGGTGAGCAGCGCTCGCGCGGGGTCGAGCTCGACCTGGTCTGGCAGCCTACGCCGAACTGGCAGATCCTCGGCAGCTACGCCCACATCGATGCGACGGTCACCAAGGACAACACCTATGCCATCGGTTCGCGATTGATGGCGGTGCCGTCCGATTCCGGGCGGCTATGGGCCAACTACAAGTTCCTGGATGGCACGCTTCGTGGGGTCTCGCTCGGCGCGGGTCTCTACGCCGCCTCACGGCAGGCGATCACGCTCGACAATGCCTATTCCACCCCGGCTTTCATGACGCTCGATGCCAAGGCGTCCTACACGGTCGACGGCTGGACCTACTCCCTCGTCGGCAAGAACCTGGCCGATGCGCTCTACTTCGAGCCGTACCTGTTCCTTGATGGCCGGGTGCGCCCGTCCAACCGTCGATCCATCTACGCGACCGCTTCGGTCCGGTTCTGAGAGGGCTTCATGTTCGACCGTCGCGACTTCACCCGCCTCGCCGCCGCCGCGTTCGCCGGCATCCCGTTCCTGCGTTCCCCCGCCTATGCGGAGGATGGCCCGGACGGGGCCGTCCCTCCACCCCAGACCGGCCACGAAGACGAGATGGCCGGTTACGATCCCAAGGTGCGCTGGATGGGCGACGAGCGGATCGCGATGCTGATGTACCCCGGCATGACGGTCATGGACCTCATCGGTCCCCAGAGCATGTTCGCCGCGATGATGGGAGCCAAGATCCATCTCGTCGCCAAGTCTCTCGATCCGGTGACCAGCGATGCCGGGGTTACCATCACGCCGGACGCCACTTTCGAGACCTGCCCGCGCGACCTCACCGTGTTATTCGCGCCCGGTGGCACGGATGGCACGATCAACGCCGCCACCGACCCTGCGACCATCGCCTTCATGGCGGACCGGGGCAGCCGGGCGACGTATGTCACCAGCGTGTGCTCCGGCTCGCTGGTCCTCGGAGCGGCCGGACTGCTCAAGGGCTACAGGGCTACCTCCCACTGGTCCTGCCGGGACGCGCTGGCCGGGTTCGGAGCGATCCCGACAGAGGCCCGCGTCGTTCGAGACCGCAACCGGATCACCGGCGCGGGCGTGACCGCCGGTTTGGACTTCGGCCTCACCATGGTCGCGGAAATGCGTGGCCGGACCTATGCCGAATGCTGCCAACTCATGAGCGAGTACGACCCCGATCCGCCCTTCAAGGCAGGCTCATTGAAGACCGCACCACCGGAGGTAAGGGAGCCGATGGTGAAAATGGTCGCCAGCTTCAAACAGGCCGCCGAGGCACTGGCGGCCAACAGCGGACCTCGTTGAAGGATGAAAGCTTTTGTAAGAGTCGCTGCTTGGAAGCTGATTCCAAGGCAGGTCGTGATGTATGTCCGATTCCGAGCACCTCGCCAACCAGCCTATATGGCAAGGTTGGGTCGCAAGCGGAACGTCTGCATGTGACCAGGGCGCCGCACAACCGGTTAAGGTCGCTACCGGGCCGCGCGCGCGCCTGCTGAAGCCAGTGCGGCTTGCCACCCGCGACCGTACCTGTCCCGGAGCGTCGCCATAGCCTCGTCGGCGGCCCTTACCCCGCTGTCGTGGGCCCCGTGGGCGGTGGTGAAGTCGAAGGGGTGCGTCGCCTCGCCTGCGAAGAAGAGCCGGTCCTCGAACGGCTGAGCTAAGCGCGTCCGCGCGTGGGACTGCCCGGGCAAGGCGCAACTATAGGCGCCGCCGATAGAGGCTATCCGGCTCCAGGACGTCGCCGCCAGCGGTCGGAGCACCGAGGCCACGTCGCTGCCGAACAAGGCGACCAACTCGGCCGACACGTGGGCGAAGCCGGCGGCCGGGCCCTCCTCCTCCAAGATGCGGGCACCATCGCCCCCGAGGAACGCCTCAATGATAGGCCAGCCGTTGGGCCGGATGGAGTAGGAGGCAGATCTCGGGTCGTGCAGGTTGCCATAGGCGTGCGTGTCCGGCTCGAACGCGGCGTCGCGCCCGATCTCCAGGAAGACCTTCTCGTTGCGCCCCAGCGGCAGGGCGGCGGCAGCCTCGCGCCAGGGGTCGACCCCCGAAGGCAGGCGGATCGTGTCGCTGGCTAGCACCGCGGTCGAGACCGTTATGATGGCGGCCCCGGCGCGGACGGTGCCGGCGCGCGTGGTGACGGCGACGCCGTCCGCCGTCAGGTCGATCCGCTCGGCGGGGGTGGCCAAGCGTAGCGTCGTCGAGGAAGGAAGGCTGGCCGCGACCAGCGTGCCGTAGCCGAGCGGCAGATGCCAGTTCCGGCCCGTCGAGGCATCGTCGTAGGCCAGGTAGTCGGTGGCGGAGATCGCCTCAGGCTCGACGCCGCTCATGAAGCCAGCGATAGCCCGCACGTAGGCGTCCCAGGGGCCACCGGCGTCGAGGGCATCGCTCGCCCGGTCGCCGTTCGCGGCGACTATGCGCAGTCGCTCCTCCCATTCGCCGTATGCCTGCTGCGCCGCCTCTTGGCCGTCCTCGTCCCGGGCGATGCCGGGATGCGCCTTCGCCCATGGTGGCTCGCCTCGGTCCACTCGAAAGCCCGCTGCCTCCGCGATTCCGACCCACGCATTGCGGTCGCCCGAGTGCAGCCACTCGCAGCCGAGGTCGAGCGGATAGCCTATGAGGTCCTGTGTGTATGCGCGCCCCCCGAGACGCGACGACGCCTCCAGCAGCAACGCAGTCTTGCCGTGTGCCGCCAGCCGTCGGGCAGCACCGACGCCGGCGGCCCCTCCACCAACGATGATGACGTCGAATGCGCTGCCCATGAATTTAAGTTGAGGACGGCCGATACGGCTTCCAAGGCTCGTGCGGCCGAAGGACACCGCCTTCGTCGGATACGTTGGGCGCCTGGATAGACAAAGATACAACAATCAGTCGGGCCGGAGTGCGCGGGGAACCGTCTGGATCAGGCGGCCTTGGCCTCGATCTCGGCCTGAAGCCTGTCGAGGAACACATCCCGCCCGACATCGCCCAGGTCGACGGCCTTCGCCCCACCCGCCGCGATGACGCTGACGTCCGTGATGCCGATGACCCCAAGGATCATGCGCAGGTATTGAGTCGCGATGTCCCGGTCCTGGATCGGCGAGCCTTGCGTGTAGACGCCTCCCGAGGCGAGGAGCACGGTCGCCTTCTTGCCGACGACAAGCCCTTTGCCGTCATGCCCGAGAGTAAGTCCCTTGCGAACGACGTGGTCGACCCAGGCCTTCAGCGCCGCCGGGACGTTGTAGTTGTAGACCGGTGTGGCGATCACGATGTGGTCGGCCGCCAGCAACTCGGCTGCGAGTTCATCCGATAGTCGGAGCACCTCCCGCATTTCCTCGGAGTGTCGCTCGGGAGGGGTGAAGTAGGCCTGGAGCCAGGGTGCATTCACGAACGGTAGGTCGGTCCGCATCAGATCGCGTTCGACGACCTCGCCCCCTGGGTGCGCCGCGCTCCATCGGTCCACAAACCGGCCTGTGAGCGCGCGCGAGATCGAGTGGTCGCCACGGGGGCTGGTCTCGACGACGAGGAGGCGAGGCATGAGACGTCCTTTGGTTCGGCGTTGTCGGGTTGGTTATGGGCGGCCGGTGCGGACCCTGGTCGGATGGACTGTATGGTCGGCTCGGTGCTCGGACCTCAGATTGGGGGCTAGACCTCCTAGACGGAAGCGATCAAACAGTGATGTTTTCCATCGGCTCAGGTGATGGATGATCGGCAGCCTCACGCTCGACCAGCTTCGCGTCCTCGTGACCATAGCCGAGACCGGCAGCTTCTCCGCCGCGGGTCGGCGGCTGCGGCGCGCGCAATCCGCGATCAGCCAGACCGTGGCGGTTCTCGAAGCCGCTCAGGGAGTGACGCTGTTCGACCGCTCTGCGCATCGTCCGCGCCTGACGGAGATCGGCAACGTCCTCGTCGGGCAGGCGCGCCTCGTCCTCATGGGCGCGGGACGCTTCGAGGCGATGGCCGCTGTCACGCGCGAGGGGGTCGAACCGGAACTCGCCGTGGCAATTGACCCACTGGTGCCAACCGCCCCGCTCATCGAGAGCCTGCGCGCACTCCGGGACGCCTTCCCGAATCTGGCGGTCAGCTTCTCGACGGAGGGCCTCGGCGGAGCCGAGAGACGGTTGCGCCGTGGCGATGCAGCGCTGGCCTTCTGCATCCTGCTCCCGTCGGTCCCCGACGACGTGAGGGCCTTACCCCTGTTAGGCGCGCGGCTCCTGCCGGTCGTGGCACCGGACCATCCCCTCGCGCATCTCGGACGCGCTGCAACGCGTGGGGATCTTGAGGAACATGTTCAAATGGTCCTCTCCGACCCGTCGGCACCGGAAGGACCTTCCCACGGCGTCATCGGCACGAGGGTCTGGCGCTTCGTCGACCTCGGGCGTCGCCTCGACTTCCTCCTGGCCGGATTGGGCTGGTGCCGGATGCCCGAGCATCTCGTGGGGCCGCTCCTCAGTGAAGGACGGCTCGTCGAATTGAGCATCGATGACGATCCGGCACGCTTGAACGGTCCCCTGACGGTGTATGCTGCACAGATGCGAGACAGGCCGCTTGGTCGCGCGGGCCGATGGCTCCTAGAAGACCTGCAGGCACGCTTCGAGCACACTCAAAGAGCGTCATAGAACCCGATGGCCTCTTCGAGTTCGCGTTCCTCGTATCCGAAGTGAGAGACGACGATCCGCTCGAAGACTTCGTAGATCTCGTCGAGCGCGAGGATGCGCTCCCGGGTCGGGTCCGATGCGATGACATTCGAGGTTTCCCGGATGCGTTCGAGCAGGGCATGCACGGTCCGGTGCTCCGCACCGAGGCGGTCGAGGACGGGGCGTAGGCCCACGTTCTGCCTCAGCCGTGGGTAGAGGCTGCCCTCCTCAATGTCGTGGTGCAACTGAAGTAGCTGGCACTGACTCCCGCACAGGTTTCAGAAGGTACGGTAGTTCTCGATCATCGACAGGGAAGCCATGCGGTGAGAGACGGCCTCGACGGCGCCGGTCCCTGCCAGGAGTCGGTCCAGCGCGTATCGAACGGCGGCAAGTTCCTCCAGGTGGTGGCGGTGATAGAGGCTGAGACGCCGTCCCTTCGCACGCTGAGCCAGGGTCACTCCGGGAATGACCGGTGCCTTCGGGCGGGTGGCATCGTCGAGGAACGGAATCCGGTCGAGGGCACCGTCGGTCATGGCTTCGACCGCCGTGGCTGGAAGAAACCAAAACATCACGTTCGTAAAGCGGACCGGCTTGTGCCGACGATGGACCACGCCGGAGTTAAGCAAACTGCGCGGCAAACGTCTGCTTTCAGGCGAAGGCCAAATACCTCGCTATGGCGTGGTTGGGTCGCAAGATGACGGTCAGGACGGAGTGGCAGCACACGCGTCAGTGAGCCATTAGGACCGGCAGTCTGGCGTTCTCGATGACGTAGCGGGTGACGCCCCCGAGCAGGAACTCGCGCACGCGGCTATGGGTGTAGGCACCCATCGCGAGCATGGAAGCATCCCGGGCCTCAGCCTCCGCAAGGATGGCGGCGCCGACTGAAATGCCCTCCTTCACCGGCAAGGCGATCGCATCCGCCACGATCCCGTGCCGGCGAAGATAACCGCACAGGTCCGTTGCTCCTGCCTCCTCGAACCGCTCCGTTCTCGCATGAAGCACGGTGACCCGCTCGGCCTCCCGCAGAAGGGTGATGGATTGTCCGATCAGGCGCGTCGCCTCCAGGCTGCCGTTCCAGGCGATCACCACGTGGTACAAGGGATCATACGTTACCGGTTCGGTGACCATCAGTGTCGGTCGCCCGATGGAGAAGAGGGCGGTGTCGAGCGCGCGCCCCGTAAAGGGTCGCGCGGGATCGGGCCGGTCCACGATGACCATGTCGTTGACGCGCCCGACGCGCGTCAGAAGCGGTTCGACCTCTCCCGAGAGCTCGTCCCAGGTCACGAAGGTGGCGTCGAGCCGCTCACCCGAAGGCATGAACGCCACCTTCCGCTGCGCGCACCAGGCCTGCATCGCGGCCTTTCCGGCGTCCGCGGCCTCGCGCACGCCCTGCTCGATAGCCGTGATGGTCGCGCAATCGACGGGTACCAAGCTCGCCGTGTTGGCCAGCACATGCTCCGGCCCAGGCGCCATGAAGCTCACGCCAATGTGGGCGTGCAGGCGCCGGCTCAGACGCAGCGCCGCATCCATGCGGCGCGTCGGATCGATGCCGGGGGCGGTCGGGACGAGGGGGCAGCGCAGGAACATCGGGAATCTCCGGGTCGGCTCAGCGCTCAAGCGACTTGAGGTAGGCGATCAGGGCGTCCGCCTCGTCCGGTTCGAGCCTGAACTCGGGCATGGTCGGGTGGCCGGTCGTGATGCCCTCGGCCAGGGATTCGGCCAGGTCTTCGACAGGGTAGCGGGCATGGAGCTCTCGGAAAGGCGGGGCCACGTGCAGCGGGCTCGATCCGAGGCGCCCGATGGCGTGGCAGCGTGCGCAGTTCGACCGGGCGATGGTCTCGCCTTGCTTCACCTTGCGGTCCCAGGCGGAGGCGGGACCCACCGGGGAGAGCCAGAGGAGCGCGACCATTACCGTCACGCGCCGGCCTGGGCGGAAGAGGTAGCGCATCAGTGGCTCATCAGGCAGCAGAGGGACATGGTCTGCAGGATGTCGCGAGTTGCCCCGCCGAAGATCCATTCGCGTAGCCGGGTATGCCCGTAGGCACCCATGACGACGAGGTCGGCTTGCTCGCGTTGCGCGAACCGCAGGATCTCCTCGGCGGCGGCGACCTCCGGGTTTGGCAGCAGATGGGTTGTCACGCTGACGCAGTGGCTCGACAGGTAGGCGGCCACGTCCTCGGAGCCCTCCCCGTGCGCGCCCGGTCCCACCACCACGACATGGACCGCTTCCGCTCTGGTCAGGAACGGCAAGGCGTCGTGGACCGCACGACGCGCCTCACGCGTATCCTTCCAGGCCACGACGACCCGCTTCGCAGAAAGGCGCTCGATGCCTGGTGGCACGACCAGAACGGGGCGGCCGACCTCCATCAGGAGCGCACCGGCCGAGACCGCCATCAGGCCGGGGTCACCGTCGGCCGGTCCGTGGCGCCCGACGACCACCAAATCGGCGGCGCGAGCCTGTTCGATCAGGTAGGCCGTCGGTTCGGCCAATGCGGCACGCCAGGACGTCCGGGGCCCTCGGTCGGCCTCGCGCTCGAACAAGGCCTTCGCCTCGGCGAGCTGCTCGTTCGCGCGGCGGTCCTCGATCTCGTAGATGCGCTCGGCCTCGCGGACGTCGTTGACGGCGAGGAGGCCTGGAACCTGACGCGCGGCGACGCCGGTCAGATTTGCCTCGAACCGCTCGGCAATGCCTGCGGCGAGCTGGACCCGGTCCGCAGCCGCGGCCCCGAGATCGAGGGATACCATCACGTTCGAGATCTTCATGCCCGCCTCCGCTGGGCCGGGCGTACCGGCCTGATGGAGCCACCCTGACCGGTGCTTGCCGCTCAGACCTTGATCCATCTCAAGGGAGACCCGGTTGCCGCGTGCGCCGGCCCTGCCGACATGCCTCCTCGACGAAGAAGGCTATTGGCGAAGGCGCGCCTGAAGGGACATCGGACCAGGGCCGAACCCGCTCACGACAACCGATTGAACGACCCGGCGGAGAGCCTCGATGTCCATCGGCCCCGCCGTCTGCGTGCCCCGGTGTCGCCATTCGTTGGCTTCCTTCCTCCGCCTCGACAGCTTCGCACCGATCCAGCGCGGCACGAGGCGTCCGGGCTTGCGCCTCGGGACCCAGCATCCATGATCCTTGGCAACCACTCCGCGTCTCCCCCATGACCGTCAGGAATCCTCGGCGGCGCAGGGTGTCCCCCGCCATCGGTCGATCTTTGGGGTGGTCGCCTACCAGGCCAGCGTCAGGCGGTCCTCCACGGCATGGACGCCCGGGGTCGACCAAGCTGCACGCTCGGCGAGCTCCCGCTCACGCCACAAGTCGACGCATCCGTCGAGGATCACCGTGTCGCCCTCCACGCGCACCGTGATGCCGTCGGGGTCCCGCGCCGTCCGCTTCAAGGCCGCGACCACTTTCGCCTTCACGTCGGCCGACCGCACCGGCGGCTTGACCGCGAGAAGGTTCAGCACCTCGCGGACGCCCGCGAGCTTTGCCACCGCGGATTGCGCCGCCGCCCGCTGGTAGTACCAGGACACGCAGCCATCGAGGGTGACGCAGCCATCCTCGACCTTGACCTTGATGGCCTCGTCCGGGACCTGGACGTTCCAGGCCAGGACCTTCACGACGCGGGCGGCAAGTTCTTCGTCGCCGGTCTTCTCGTTGGCGGGGTAGCGGACCTCGATCTCCTCGACGACGGCCCTGACCCCACGGACCCGCTGCGCGATCCTCTCGGCGGCGATCTTCTCGGCATAGGTGGCGACGTGGCCGGACAACGTCACGATGCGGTCGCGAACGGCCACGCCGATATGGGCTGCGTCCACCTTCGGATCGAAGTCCAATTCCTCCAGCACGTGCTGGCGCAAGGTCCTGTCATCCATGGCCCTCTCCGTTCGGTCCTACGCGGGACCTCAAAGCACCAGCCACAGCAGTGCCGGCGTGACCATGGAGGCCAGGATCGCGAGGCCCAAGGCCTGCAGGCTGCCGATGCTCCGGTAACGGTAGCCGTCCGAAACGACCGAGGGCGCATCCGTATTGTGCGCCCGAAGCGTGACCGGCATTCGGGCATGCTGGACCGACCGGATGTAAGTGGATCTCATGACCAGGGTCATTGCCGGCTCCCGTTCTGGATTACGGGAGCCATGATGACGGTCGGATCCAGGACGGCCTTGAGATGGATCAAGGCCTTCACCTTCGGAGCCTGCGGGCTTCACGTCATCGGGCGTCAGGTGAGAGGCTCAGGCACAAGCACGGCCGCGCCTCGAAAGGCTCCGGACCGATGATCCGCGACCGCCTCGTTGGCTCGCTCCAGCGGGTACGTACGCGTGTGAGTGACGATGCCCGCCTGCGGGACGAGCGCGAAGAAGCTGCGGGCGTCCTCGCGGGTCAGGTTCGCCACCGACAGCACGGCGCGCTCGCCCCAAAGTAGGTCGTATGGAAAGGCCGGGATGTCGCTCATGTGGATGCCGCCACAGACGACCCGGCCACCCTTGCGCACGGCCTTCAGGGCCGTCGGTACGAGGCCCCCGTCCGGCGCGAAGATGAGGGCTGCGTCCAGTAGCTCCGGTAGCGGCTCATCCGTCCCACCGGCCCATGCCGCCCCGACCGAGCGGGCGAAGGTCTGGGTCTCGCGGTCGCCCGGGCGGGTCAAGGCAAAAACGCGCCGCCCCTGCCAGCGGCAGACCTGGGCGACGATGTGGGCCGCCGCTCCGAAGCCGTACAGCCCAACGCGTCCGGCCTCGCCGGCCATCCGTAAGGTTCGCCACCCAATCAATCCGGCGCAAAGCAGTGGTGCCGTCGCGACCGGGTCGAGATGGGAACCCAGTGGTATGGTGAAGGCCGCCTCGGCCAGGATATGGGTCGCGAAGCCACCGTCGCGCGTGCACCCCGTGAAGCCGGGGGCGTCGCACAGGTTCTCGCGTCCGGTCTCGCAGTAGGAGCAATGGCCGCATGTATGGCCGAGCCATGGCACGCCGACCCGGTTGCCTACTCTCGGCTCGGTGACATCCGGGCCGAGCGCCTCGACGATGCCGACGACCTCGTGGCCGGGCACGACAGGATACGTCGCCTGAGGCAGTTCTCCGTCGATGAGGTGGAGGTCGGTGCGGCAGACAGCGCAGGCCTCGACCCGGATGCGGACCTCGCCAGGACCCGGTTCCGGGGCCGGGCGACACTCGGAGGCAAGGAATCCTCCGGCCTCCCGCAAGACCATCGCGATCATGGCGCCCTCCCCGGCAGCCAAGCGTGTTGCGGACGTTCCGGAAGGTGATGTCGCGAGGCGATCAAACGGCGCATCCGATGATTGCCGGGGTGGAAAAGCTTCCGTCGGAAGTCAGCCGGTAATTCGACGGCCGCGCGGCTTCGGAGGCGGCGACAAGGTTTCCACGACGGCTGAAGACCTCGGATCGAAGGGAAGCAGGGTGGCACCGGCGGCGATCAGGCCAGCCAACGCACGTAAGTCGTCCGGCATCCTCGGATCACGCGAGACGCGATCCGCCTCTCGCTGCAGGCGCAGATTGCAGAGCGCCGGTGGGAGGCCGGCGACGGGGGTGCAGGCGTCGTGCCGAGCGCACGCTGCATCGAGGGCGTCGATGGGAGGGAGAGGGGCGTTGTTGCCCAGGCCGCAGTAGTTGCCGTGAAAGACCAGTGCGGGCGCACGGGACTGCGCCTGTGCCTGAAGCGCGACGCTCAGCCAGACGATGAGGGGGAGAAGGGCGGTAGCCGGCATCAAGGTCGGTATCCCTTTGCGCCTGGAACGACGTCGCAGGCTGCCTCGGACTGGTTGGAGCGGCGTTGATCCAGCGCAAGGCGGGACGTTCGGCGGAACGCATCATGTCCGGGAAATCACCGCAGCCCGGGACCCTGACATGGATGAGTCGCTCACAGGAGGCGTGGACGCCGCCATCGAAGGCAACCGGTTCCCACCCGGTGAACCCTTCGTGCCAGGCCCTCTCGGCCCGGACCAATTGCGGGACATCAACGCCTACTGGCGCGCCGCGAACTACCTGTCGGTCGGGCAGATCTACCTGATGGACAACCCGCTGTTGCGCGAGCCCCTCAGGCCCGAGCACGTCAAGCCGCGGCTTCTCGGCCATTGGGGCACCACGCCTGGCCTCAACTTCATCTACGCGCATCTCAATCGCGTCATTCGCCAGCGGGACCTCGACATGCTCGCGGTGTGGGGGCCGGGTCACGGTGCCCCGGGCCTGGTCGCCAACGCCTACCTGGAGGGCACCTACAGCGAGATCTATCCGGACGTGGCGCGGGACCTCGACGGGATGGCCCGCCTGTTCCGCCAGTTCTCCTTCCCCGGGGGGATTCCGAGCCACGCCTCCCCGGAGCTGCCAGGCTCCATCCAAGAGGGCGGCGAACTCGGCTATTCGCTGGCGCACGCCTTCGGGGCGGCCCTCGACAACCCAGGCCTGACGGTCGCCTGCATTGTCGGCGACGGCGAGGCCGAGACCGGGCCGCTGGCCGCCTCCTGGCATTCGAACAAGTTCCTCGACCCGCGCCATGACGGGACCGTCCTGCCGATCCTGCACCTCAACGGCTACAAGATCGCCAACCCGACCATCCTCGCTCGCATGCCGCGAGAGGAGCTACGCAGCCTTCTCGTCGGCTACGGCTACGAGCCGGCCTTCGTCGAGGGCCACGAGCCCGCCGCGATGCATCAGGCCATGGCGACGGCCCTCGACGCGGCCTTCGACGCCATCGCGGAGATCAGGAAGGCCGCCCGCCGCGGTAAGGTCGAGCGGCCGCGATGGCCTATGATCGTGCTGCGAAGCCCGAAGGGTTGGACCGGACCCGGGACCGTCGATGGGAAGCCCGTCGAGGGCACCTGGCGCGCGCACCAAGTCCCCGTGGCAGCCACTCGGGACAACGCGGAACATCGCGCCATCCTGGAAGCCTGGATGAGGTCCTATCGTCCCGAGGAACTGTTCGCACAGGACGGCTCGCTTGCGGCCGGCCTCGCGGCGCTGCCGCCGAAGGGCCGCCGGCGCATCTCGGCAAACCCGCACGCCAATGCCCATGCGACCGCTCCCCTGCGCCTTCCGGACCTGCGCCGCCTCGCCGTCGCGGTGCCCGAGCCTGGCCGATCCCGGGCCGAGGCGACCCGTGCGCTTGGTATCTACCTGCGAGAGGTCCTGACCCTCAACGCTGAGGCCCGCAACTTTCGCATCATGGGTCCCGACGAGACCGCCTCGAACCGCCTCGACGCGGTGTTCGACGTGACGAGCCGGGCTTGGCAGGAGCCGATCCTGCCGGGGGACGACCACCTCGGACGCGACGGCCGCGTCATGGAAATCCTGAGCGAGCATCTCTGCGAGGGCTGGCTCGAAGGCTATGTCCTCACCGGCCGGCACGGTTTGTTCGCGACCTACGAGGCCTTCGCGCACGTGGTCGATTCGATGGTGAACCAGCACGCCAAGTGGCTGAAGTCGTCACGCGACCTGCCCTGGCGCCGGCCGGTCCCCTCCCTCAACATCCTGCTGTCGTCCCATGTCTGGCGCCAGGACCACAACGGCTTCAGCCACCAGGACCCCGGCTTCATCGACTTCGTGGCGAACAAGCGCGGGGACACGGCGCGCATCTACCTGCCGCCGGACGCGAACAGCCTCCTGTGCGTCATGGACCACTGCCTGCGCACCTACGACCGCATCAACGTGGTGGTGGCCGGCAAGCAGCCGGCCCTGCAATGGCTTAGCCTGGAGGATGCGGCCAAGCACTGCGCGGCCGGTGCCTCCATCTGGGACTGGGCCACGAACGAGGGGGAGGCCGAACCCGACGTGGTGATGGCCTGCGCCGGGGACGTGCCGACCCTGGAGACCCTGGCGGCCGTGGACTGGCTGCACCGGCATGTCCCCGACCTGCGTGTCCGGGTCGTCAACGTCGTCGACCTGATGACCCTGGCTTCGCGCGAGATGCATCCGCACGGACTCGACGATCCGACCTTCGACGGCTTGTTCACCCGCGACCGGCCGGTGGTGTTTGCCTACCACGGCTATCCCTGGCTCATCCATCGACTGACCTACAAGCGGACGAACCACGCGAACTTCCACGTCCATGGCTTCATCGAGGAAGGTACGACGACCACGCCCTTCGACATGTGCGTCCTGAACAGGCTCGACCGCTTCCATCTCGCGCAGGCCGCCCTGCGGGCCGCACCGCGGCTGGAGGCCCGGGGGGAGCACGCCCAGGAGGCCCTCCGGGAGGCGTTGGCGACCCATCGCGAACACGTCTGCCGGACCGGCGACGATCTGCCGGCCGTCCGGGACTGGGTCTGGCCCGAGAGCCATGCGCACGCGCACCCCGACCGCCGCATCGAGGCGGATGTCATGCAGTGCGGCTCGACAGGTGCACGCGAGATTGACCAGGACGCGTTCGAGACCGGTGTTCGGCTTCCCGAGGCGGACCATCAGCGATGATCCTGGTCCTCAATGCAGGGTCCTCCAGCTTGCGTTGCGCCCTGTTCCAGCCAGGTGCGGACGGGCCGGACTGGCGAGCGCACGTCGCCGACATCGGAAACGAGCCGATGCTCGCGGTCGATGGCATTGCCCAGGATGACACGCCGCCACCCGTTGGGGACCATGCAAAGGTCGCCCGATGGCTGCTCGGACGGCTGCCCGCCGCGCCGACCGCGGCAGGCCACCGCATTGTCCATGGCGGCATGCGCTACGCCGCGCCGCTGGGCCTCGATGCCGAGGTCGTTGCCGAACTGGAGACCTTGATCCCCCTTGCGCCGGCCCATCAGCCCCAGGCCTTGGCATGCATACGAACGGTGACGGAAACCTGGCCCGACCTGCCTCAGGTCGCCTGTTTCGACACCGCCTTCCACCGCACCCAGGACCGGCTCGCCCAGCTCTACCCCCTTCCGCGGCCCCTCATCGACGAGGGCTTCGTCCGCTTCGGCTTCCACGGCCTCTCCTATGCACACGTTGCCCGGGTCTGTCCTCGGGGCCGGGTGCTCGCCGCCCATCTCGGGCACGGGGCGAGTCTGTGCGCAATCCGGGATGGGTCGAGCGTCGCCACGACGATGGGCTTCACCACCCTCGACGGCCTGATGATGGGGACCCGCAGCGGGTCCGTCGATCCGGGTCTCATCCTGCATCTAATCCGCGAGCGCGGCCTGTCGCCCGATGCGGTGGCAACGATCCTCAACGAGCGGTCGGGCCTCCTCGGCGTCTCGGGGATCAGCGACGACGTGCGGGTGCTGGAGGCCAGCGGTAATCCGCAGGCGCGGGAGGCGCTCGACCTGTTCGCCTACCGGATCGTGCGCGAGGCGGGCTCGCTGATCGCGGCGCTCGGCGGCCTCGACACCCTTGTGTTCACAGGGGGGATCGGCGAGCACGCCGCCCGGATCCGCGCCGCCGTCTGCCGTGGACTGGCGTTCGCTGGCATCACCGTCGACGCAGACGCGAACACCCGCGATGAGGCAGTTATCGGCGACCGATCCTCCACCGTGCAGGTCCTCATCGTCCCCTCGGACGAGGAGCGTGAGATTGCCTGCCTAACCGGAGGCTTGATCCACGAGTGCCGCGACCGCGAGGCGACCAGGGACACGGCTATTGCGCGTTCAAAGCCTACAATTTAATTATTACAGATAAGATCTAACGTATGGTTGGAGACGGCAGGCGCCGCGCATTCGAGATGATGCCCAACAAGAAGTCCTCGCCCATTCGGCACCTCAGACGGTATGGCGGATGCAGGCTCTACGACCCCGAGACCCGAGCCTACCTGGCGCCAGAGGACTTGCATCGGCTGATCCGACGGGGCGTCAGAGTCAGCGTGCGCGAAGTCGACACGGGTCAGGACGTGACCGACGAGGTCGTTCCGCCTGATCTTCAGTGAGAGCCGAGCGGAACGCAGACCGGACTGGTCCCGCGTTGTCGCTCACGTTGGTTCCGATGGGTCGCATCCGAGGTTCAGGGCGACAGCCTTCGTCACCGTGTGCTGTCCCCCTTTCGCGTCAAGACCGGCAGTGTCCATCTCAGTGTCCGCCGGCTCGATCCATCGGAACAGAAACCGGTCCACCTCGCTGGCCCAGGCGAGCGGCAGGTCCAGCCACAGGGTACGCCATACGACCAGCCACGCAGCCTCTGCCAGGTCGAGATCGGACCGCGGACCCATCGGGGAGAAAGGCAAGGCCATCGGAGTCATGTCCGACATCCCGCACTTGCGGGGACGACACGGGTGACCATGAACGTGCGGTAGACCCCGTCGTCGGCGTCGCGGATCGAGACGTATTCTCCCGGAACGAAGGCGTGCGTACCGAGGTGATAGCCCGGCTCGTCGTCATCGTTCGTCCAATCCTCGTAGTCGATCAGCCAGGTCGCACCGCCATCCCCGCCGGCTCGGTGGACGAGGCGACCGTCACGGTCGCGCTCCCCAGCCCAGAAGCGGCGCACGCGGCACGTGTCGCGGGTCTCGCGCCAGAGGCCGGCATCGAGGTGGCCATCAGGCCCGAGCGGCGCGACCATCTCGTAGCCGCGGCCCACGCTGCCGTCCGGGTACTCTGGGCACCTCGCCAACGTCAGGGTCACCCGATGCAGCATGGCTGGCAGGGCATGCTTTCCAGAAGGCGTGCCGCGCCGCTCCATTGAGTGGGCGGGTTCCTGTGTCCCATGGGTCATGTCATGTCTCCTCAGCGCAGGGCGACGATGTGGTCCACGACGGTCCGAACGCCTGGCACGGACCAGGCCGCCCGCTCGGCGGTATCCCGTTCGACGCCGACCGTCACGGCTCCTTCGAGCGTGACCTGGTCGCCTTCGACGCTGACCTTGATCGCGTCCGCCTCGAACAGGGCGTTCCGCCGGAACGCCTCCAGGATCTTCTCCTTGACGGCGGTCGGTCGCACCTCCGGCCTAACCTCGATGAGGTTCGAGACGCCGGCCACGCCGGACAGCTTGCGGACCGCCGCCTCGGCGTCCATCGCCTGGTACTGCCAGGGCACCGCACCGGTGAGCGTGACCCAGCCCCTTGCGACCTTTACCTGGATCGCATCCTTGGGGAGATGGACTGACCAGTCTATGATGGCCAGGGCTCGCGCCGCGATCTGGTCGTCCTCGATGGCCTTGGCGTTGGGAAGGCGCACCTGGATCTCCTGGGCGATGGCGCGCACGCCCTTGACCCGCTTCACAGCGCGCTCGGCCTCGACCTTCTCGGCATAACTGCCGACATGCCCCGTCAGGGTAACGACGCCATCCGAGACCGCGACGCCGATCTCGGCCGCGTCAAGGCTGGGGTCGAAGTCGAGCTCGTCGAGCACGTCGCGACGAAGGTCCTTGTCGGTCATGGCGTCTGTCCCGTTTGCATTCGTGAAGGCCGGACGAGGATGGAGTGCCTCAAGCGGAGGAGCCTTGATCCAGCGCAAGACCGACGCGCCCTTCGGCGCGAACGAGAGCGATGCAGCGCTCCAATTCCCTGCGCAGGCTTGGGAGAGGCTCGTCGATACCGCAGGCCCGGAAGTCCGCCTCAAGGCGGGCGAGCAGGGCTTCGTCGCTGGCGACGACGGCTTCTTCGGTGAAAGACGTGACGTAGCCGGAGGCAGCGTCCCCGGTCAGCTGCATCCGCTCGACCGCCCAGGTCGCCAGAAGGCGATTGCGGCGGGCACGCGCCTTGAAGCGGAGTTCCTCCTCTTGCGCGAAGCGGCTTTCGAAGGCCCGTTCGCGCTCGTCGAACGTCGTGCTCATGGGGTGCCTCACCTGTAGGTCCATGTCGGACCACGTCGAAACGCCTCGCTCACTCTTGGCCCGATGGGACGCGCGCACCTTGAGGCAGATCAAGGCCGAGCGGGCGGCTCCCGGTGCGTCCCGTTGGGCTCTCGAAAACGGCTCCGAGGTGCCGGAGCGCGGCCGCCATCTGGGCATCGCCGGCCGGATCGATGCGGGCATCCTCCACGATGCCGTTCTGCAAAGACGTCGCGTCCTGCTCGGGATGGCCGCCCAGTATCGCATCGTCATTCCGCGTCCTGGCATCGCCAACCTGCTCGACCACGAGGTCGGGCTCGATGCCACGTCCTTGCACCCTCCGGCCCGCCGGCGTGACGACCCAGGCCGTCGTCAATCGCAGGCCCCGTCCGCTGCGATGGAGATACGTCGTCTGGACAGCACCCTTTCCGTAGGTGCGCGTGCCGACCAGCATCGCGCGTCCATGGTCCTGCAATGCGCCGGCCACGATCTCGGCGGCGGAAGCGGTATCGCCGTCGACGAGCACGACCAGTGAAAGCCCGTCGACCAGGTCCGGACCGCCGCGGTCGAGGGCGAAGCGCTCGACGTCCCCGGGGCGGCGCCCGACCAGGCGCACGATCTCTCCCCGCCCCAGGAACGCTCCGGCGACCGCCACGGCCTGTACGACGAGACCGCCCGGATTTCCCCTCAGGTCGAGGACGAGACCCGTGATCGCATCTGGACCGATGTGAGCCCTGAGAGCCGCAAGAGCCTTCAGAAGCCTCCCGGTGGTGAAGTCGTCGAAGTGGTCGAGCCCGACATAGCCCACGGTGCCTAGTGCGCGCGTTCGCACCGGGTGCAGGGGCAGCCACTCCCGTGTCAGGGCGACGTCGGTGGCAGCCCGTTCCTCTGAAAGGCGGACCCGCAGGCGCACGGCTGCTCCAGGCTCACCGCGCAGGAGTTCGACGATCTCGGTGCGTTCAAGATTGCGCGTGGAGCTACCGTCGATCCTCTCGATGGTAGACCCAGGCGTAAGGCCGGCCCGTGCCGCCGGGGCCCCAGGCAAGGCGGACCGGACGCGCCCGCCCGCTTCGACCGTGACGCCGATCCCGGCATAACTCCCGGTATCCTCTTCGTTGGACTCGTCGAGCTCGGCCGCGGTCGCGTACGCCGAGTACGGGTCCAACGATGCGACCATCCCGGATATCGCCGCGTCCACGAGCTGTCCGTCGCTGCGCTCATCCGCTGCCTTCGCGCGGATGACATGGAATGCGGCTCCGAAGACGGCGAGCGCCTCGTAAGGACTTTTTGCGGGGTCCCTGGTCCATAGCTTGGCGCTTGGCGATGCCGTGCACGCCAGGATGGCGCCGGCAATGCCTGCGAGACCGGCCAGCCACCAAGGCCCGTGCCGAACCTGGGCAGGTTGACCCCGTGGCGTTCCTTGAGCTTCGTTCGCGCCGGGCATGGTCTGGCCTCGGGGATACCATCCCTGAGAATGCCCGGGCCACGTTCGCCATTGCCTTGCGATGGATCAAGGTCCCCGGCTTACCATGCGTACAGGGTCTATGCCTGTTCGCATCGGAGCACCGCATGACTCGGCGACATTCCCTTGGAGCCGTGGGTACCCGCGGCGCACTCGTCGCCGTCGACGGGACGGATTTGCGGGCGATGGCTCCCAGAACGGTCGGTGACGCGATGTCCCTCCGGGGATTACTCGATGCCGCCCACGGTCTCGCCCCGATCCGGATGGCCATCGTCCATCCCTGCGATACGGCTTCGCTTATGGGTGCGATCCATGCATGGGACGAGGGCCTGATCGAGCCCGTCCTAGTCGGGCCAGCGGCGAGGATACGCGCGGTCGCCGCCGAGGCGGGGCTCGCGCTTGACGCCTTTGAGGTCGTCGACGTGCGGCACAGCCATGCGGCGGCCGAGACGGCGGTGGCGCTCGCGCGTGCCGGAAAGGTCCAAGCCCTGATGAAGGGGGCGCTCCACACCGACGAGATCATGCAAGCCGCCGTCCGAAGGGAGGGGGGACTGCGGACCGGGCGACGCATGAGCCACGTTTACGCGCTCGACGTGCCGCATCACCCCAAGCCGGTCTTCATCACGGACGCGGCGGTCAACATCGCCCCGTCGCTCGATGACAAGCGCGACATCGTCCAGAACGCCATCGAGCTGTGTCACGCCCTCGGCATACCCCAGCCGAAGGTCGCGATCCTTTCCGCCGTCGAGACCGTCGATGCGCGGATCGTCTCGACCGTCGATGCCGCCGCGCTCTGCAAGATGGCCGAGCGGGGTCAGATCACCGGCGGCATCGTCGATGGCCCCCTCGCCCTCGACAATGCTGTGTCGGGACCAGCGGCCGCAGCCAAGCACATCGTCTCACGGGTCGCGGGCGATGCCGACGTGCTCGTCGTGCCGGACCTCGTGTCCGGGAACATGTTGGCCAAGCAGTTGGTGCACCTCGCCGGCGCCGAGGCCGCCGGCCTGGTTCTGGGCGCGACCGTGCCCATCGTCGTAACAAGCCGCTCCGATGGCGAGGCGTCCAGGGTGGCCTCTTGCGCCATGGCACGCCTCGTTGCGCACCACCGCCGGACCCGGCCTGGAGCCGTCCATCGTTTCGCGGACGGGCCTTGATCCAGATCATGGCCTCCCCCGACAGGCGCTGCACTTTAACGACATGCCCGCTCGCCTGGCCCGTGCGAGGCTGATGACCCGTGCGGAGGAATCCAGCGTCCAACGGAGAACCCGATGTCCTCACCCGTTGAGAAGACCAACCCGTTCGATCCAGGCGGCATCGTCGCTTCGATGGAAGAGTGGTGCTGCCTGCTGAAGGCTGCGCAGGAGCTCCGGAACGTCGACGAGGAGATGATGGAGACCATGCTGGAGGACGGGGCTCCCTGCCCGGAACCTTTCGGTCCTGACGGCATGACAAAGCTCCGCAACATCGCGGACCTGATGCGAGCCCTGAGCCTCGACCCGGAAGCCATCCGGCAGCGACAACCCGAAGCCATGCATGCACTTGAGGCGGCCTGCCTGGACTGTACGGAACGCAGCCGCTGCAAACGCGAACTGGCGACAGGATCGGCGGCCGGAACCTACCGGCAATTCTGCCCGAACGTGTCGCACCTCGACCGGCTGCACCACGCTTGAACCAATCCACTCACGGGTCTCTCCCTCATTCGAGGTGCACCCGCGTCTTCGGTCCATATCCTACGTCGAGGAACGCGACATGTGGAGTTGACCCCGTTTGTGGTCCACGGCCTATGCAAGTTCTCGGGCTGTGACAGCTTGGTTGGCGAAGGCTCGGGGCGTCAAGCCGCCCAGGGCCGTGTGGGGTCGATCTTCGTTGTAGTGGCATCTCCATTCCTCGATGCGCTCACGGGCATCGGCCAGAGACAGGAACCAAGAGGCGTTCAGGCATTCCGCCTGTAGGCGGCCGTTGAACGACTCGACGTAGGCGTTGTCAGTGGGCTTGCCCGGTCGGGAGAAGTCGATCTCGACCCCGTTCAGGTAGGCCCACTGGTCAAGCATGCGCCCGGCGAACTCCGGCCCATTGTCGACCCGCAAGCTCTTGGGCCGTCCCCTCAGCTTGACCAAGGCGTCGAGCGCCTCGGTCACCTGGAAGGCGCGGAAGTTGGCTCTCGGTGTGAGTGAGAGCGCCTCTCGCGTGTGGCAATCGACGATGGTCAAGATCCGGAATGGACGTCCGTCGAAGATGCGGTCGGAGACGAAGTCCATCGCCCAGACATCGTTGGGCCCACCGATCCCTGGCCTACCCTGACGATACCGCCAGGCCCGCTTGCGCTTAGGCAGCTTGGGCCGGATCGATAGCCCCTCGTCTCGGTAGATCCGGTAGGTGCGCTTGTGGTTCACCTCCCAGCCCTCCCGTCGCAGCAAGATGTGCAGCCGCCGGTAGCCGTAGCGGACCCGTGCGGCGGCCAGCTCCTTCAACCGCATCCGCAGAGCGACCTGCGGGTCGGCTCGCTTCCTGTAACGCTGGGACGAACGGCCGAAGCCGGTGGCCTGGCAGGCCCGACGCTCACTGATGTCGTAGGCCACCTGCAAGTGACCGGCGACTTCACGGCGAACGGCGGGCCTCACCACTTTCGTTTGAGCACGTCCTGCAGCATCGAGCGGTCCAGCGTCAGGTCAGCGACCAGCCGCTTGAGCTTACCATTCTCGTCCTCCAGCTGCTTGAGCCGTCGGATCTCCGGCACGCCCATGCCGACGAACTGCTTCTTCCAGCGGTAGAAGGTCGGCTCAGATACGCCCATCTTCCGGCAAACTTCGTCCACCGAGGCGCCGTTCTCCGCCTGCCGCAGGGCAAAGGCGATCTGTTCATTCGTGAAGCGTTTGCGAGGCATGGCATCCACCCTCCTTCAGGGTTCAGGATGCCCGAAAAACTTGCGCTCAGCGCGGACCAGTTTGCTGGGTCAGGGTCACATGAAACCTGCATCCCTCATCCTCGGCCTTGCGACGGCCTGGGTCGTCCTTGGCGGTACCGCGCAGGCACAAGGCATCTTCCGCGGGGCGGAACAGGGCGCTGCCCGCGGCAATGCGGTCGCGGGCCCCATTGGCGGGATCGTCGGCGGGGCGGTCGGCGCCGGCGCGGGCGGTGTGAACGGTGCCCTCGGGATTCGGCCTCGTTACAGGCGCGTCCACGGCTCAGGCGGCTATCGCGTGCACCGGCATCGTCACTGCTACCAGCACCGACGGCATTATCACTGTCATTGACGCCCCCTGGGCACCCTTGGCCAAACGGAGGGTCCGGTGGTGGCTCTGGCAGTCTCCGCCACCCATCCCTGGGTAGTCGCAATCCCGAACGCAGGCCTCGGACAGCCCTTCGGTCCTCGAAGCGCCTGATGACGATCCGCTCAGACCTAGAGACGGATCAGCGCCCGGCTGGCCGACAGTCGGGAGACTGGGATGAGGCAGACCAGGGCGGGCCCTCAGATGTCACGCGATGAAATCCACCGCAGCCCTAGGCCGGCCTGCGATCCCGCCGTGGCGCCGCACGGTCCCGGACGCCTTTTCCCCGGACACAGATCCACTCAGCAGGGCATCGGGGCCGCGGCTTGCGACCAGCGCGCCACGCTCGGTTCGGCCACAGCAGGGATGGCATACGTCCATGCCACACCCGTCGAGGACGTTCCGGAGACTTTCGGGACCTGCCTGCGCGCGGGCCTGACGGAAACGGAGGCCCTGCAACGGCGCGCACACTCCGGTCCGAACGTGATCGCCACGAAGGAAAGGGCCGGCAAGCTTGTGCTGTTCGTCCACCAGCTTGCGAGCCCCGTCGTCTACCTGCTCGCGGCAGCGGCTGCCCTCTCGTTCTACTTCGGCGACTGGCAGGAGGCGGGCGCCATCATCGCGGTCTTGGCCATCAACACCGGACTTGGCTTCTTCACCGAACTGAGAGCGCTGCGGTCCGTCGAAGGATTGCGGGCACTCGGGACGCGCTCGGCCCGCGTCCGCCGTGACGGACGCACGCAGGTGCTCCCCGCCGAGGATCTGGTCCCGGGCGACATCGTGCTGGTCGAAGGCGGCGATGCCGTCCCGGCCGACATCCGGCTGGTCGAGGCATCCAACCTGCGCACGGACGAGTCCGCCCTCACGGGTGAATCCGTGCCTGTGGACAAATCGCCGGATCCGGTCGCTCCGGATGCGCGTCTGGCAGAGCGAGCGTCCATGCTGTTCAGGGGAACCCTGGTCGCGAACGGCAGCGGCACCGGTGTCGCCGTGGCGACCGGAGCCGGAACCGAGCTCGGTGCCGTCGCGCGCCTCGTCGAGCAAGCCGAGCCTGACAGGTCCCCCTTGGAGCGGCGCCTTGCACGTCTGTCCGGCCAGATGGTCTGGTTGATCCTGGCGCTTGCGCTCGTCCTCGCCGGCATCGGCGTGGCGACCGGCAAGGACCTCCGTCTCATGACAGAAGCCGGGATCGCCTTGGCGGTCGCCGCCATTCCGGAGGGGCTGCCCATCGTGGCGACCTTGGCCCTCGCCCGCGGCATGTGGCGGATGGCCCGGAAGAACGCCTTGATCGAGCGCCTCTCGGCCGTCGAGACGCTCGGCGCCACCACGGTGATCATGACCAACAAGACAGGCACCCTGACCGAGAACCGGATGACGGTACGGTGGCTGTCGCTGCCATCGGGCGACGTCGACCTGACCGATCCAGGCTCCGCCGCCGCCGGGACCGGACGTTTGCTTCAGGTCGCGGTCCTCTGCAACGACGCCACGCTCGGAGAAGACCCTGGCGGGGACAGCGGCGACCCGATGGAACAGGCGTTGCTGCGGGCGGGCCTGTCCGTCGGACTGGACCGTATCGCGCTCGCGAGGGAGCGGCCGCTGGTCAGAAAGCATGCCTTCGACGCGGCAACGCGCATGATGGCCACCGTCCATGCATACGGACTAGGGCATCTGACCGTCGTCAAAGGGGCTCCTGAAGCGGTGCTTGCCGCTTCGTGGCAGGTCGATGGCGGGACTGGCGCCATCCCGCTTGACGACGACGCCCGGTGCATGTGGCGACGCCGCATCGAGGAACTGGCCAGCCGAGGCTTGCGCGTCATCGCCTGTGCCGAGAAGACGACCGAAGATGCGGGAGCAGATCCCTTTGAGGGGCTCACTTTTCTCGGGCTGATCGGGTTGGAGGATCCGGCTCGAAAGGACGTCCCGAACGCGTTGGCGGCCTGCCGGAAGGCCGGCATCCGGGTGATCATGGTGACTGGCGACCACGCCGTCACGGCCCTGAGCATCGCTCACGCGGTCGGGCTCGCCCGCCCGGGTGAGCGTGCCGTGGAGGGCGGCGTCAGTGGGGTGGTCCCGGACCGCCTTGAGGAGGTCGCGGTTTTCGCGCGGGTGAGTCCCGGCGAGAAGCTGGCGCTGGTCCGAGCCTACCAGGACAGGGGAGAGATCGTCGCCATGACCGGCGACGGCGTCAACGATGCCCCCGCTCTCAAGCAGGCGAATATCGGCGTCGCGATGGGTCGGCGCGGAACGGACGTGGCGCGGGAGGCCGCCGCGATGGTTCTCCTCGATGACGCGTTTTCGACCATTGTCGGGGCGGTCCACGAGGGGCGGGTCATCTTCGATAACATCCGTCGGTTCGCCGCCTATCTCCTCGCCTGCAACCTGAGCGAGGTCTTGGTCGTCGGGTTGGCCATCCTCTCAGCCCTTCCGCTGCCCATCCTGCCGTTGCAGATCCTCTACCTGAACGTCGTGACCGACGTGTTCCCCGCCTTCGCGTTGGCGATGTGCGAGGGACGGGACGACATCCTCGCACGTCCTCCCCGCGACCCACGGGAGGCCATCCTCGGACGTCCGCAATGGGGGCGAATCGTCCTCCACGCCGCCGTTCTGGCGATCGGGACCTTCGGGGGGCTGGCGGTCGCCGAATCCTGGTTCGCCCTCGACCCAGCCTCCATCGTGACCGTGACCTTCCTGACGCTCGCCTTCGCGCAGCTCTGGCAAGTCTTCAACATGCGGGCATCGGGATCGGGAGCGTTCCGTAACGAAGTGACGCGCAACCCCTGGATCTGGGCTGCCTTGTTCCTCTGCACGGTACTGCTTGTCGGCCCGGCCTACATGCCTGCGGTCGGGAACGTGCTCGGTCTCGTTCCGCCCGACTCGACGATGTGGGCGATCATCCTCTGCGCTAGCTTCGCGCCACTCTTACTCGTCCAGCTCGGAACTATGGCCATCAGTGCTCGCTGGCCGACCGCCAGAACATGATGGCCGTCCGTCGGAACCTTGTACGACCTGACCGGCCAGCGTTGCGATGGATCAACGCGCACCTTCCGCCAAGCGCGAAACTTGGTCCGCCAAAGCGTCAGGAGCCTCGCATGTCCCTTCCGTCCTCAATCGCGCACGCCGAGATCCGCGACGTCCTCGTGTGCCTCACTGAGGAGGGTTGCGGCGACGAGGCCGAAACCGCGCTGGCCTATGGGCTCTCGCTCGCCGCTGCGACGGGAGCCCATCTCACCGTGCAATCCGCGGCAAAGCGCCTGACCGTGGTTGCCGGGGGAGCGTGGGGGTTCGTGAGAGACCTAGTCGCGACCGAAAACAGGCGGCTACGCTCCCTCGCGCAGGCAGTCGCCGAAAGCGCCGCCGCGGACGCCGCCAGCGCGGGCGTGACCTGTACGACCGAGGCGCCATACCTTGCCTACATGGACCTGGTCGCACGGCTTACCGCCCGCGCGCGGCTCGCGGATCTGACCATCCTCGATGCCGAGACGAGGGAGGTCGATCTCGACCGCGACCTGATCGACGGGGTCCTTTTCCGGAGCGGGCGACCGCTTCTCGTAGTCCCGCCCGGCTGCGAGGCCTACGCCGCGCGGCGGGTCCTCGTTGCCTGGGACGGCAGCGCCCAGGCGGCCCGGGCGGCAAACGATGCCCTGCCGTTCCTGCGCGCCGCGGAGCTGGTGGAAATCGTGTCCGTCATCGGGGAGAAGGACCTGTCGACATCCGCCGCCGGCGCCGAGTTCGCTCCCCACCTCGCGCGCCATGGCGTGAGGGTCTCGGCAGTCGACGTGCCGGTCGTCGGCGACGTCGCGGAGACGCTCAGGACCCGGGCCGCCGAGGTCGGCGCCGACATGCTGGTGATGGGCGCTTACCGGCATTCGCGCCTTCAGGAGTGGTTCCTCGGCGGCGTGACGCAGTCCCTCCTCAACCGCAGCCCCCTGCCCCTGTTCCTGGCACATTGACCGAGGGACGTCCGGTGGTCGCGCAGGGACCCACATCGGGCGGCAGGGATCGAGGGAGCGGGCATGGGCTCGAACGAGGTCACTGAAGTGGGTCGTGCTGGGGATGATCTGGCACGGGATCTCGCACGCATCGCGGTGACCGCCGGCTCGCCCGTCGCCGTCATCTTCGCGGCCGGTTGCGCACCGACGTGGAAGGGAGACGGTTCACCGGTTACGGATGCGGATCTCGCCGCCGAGGGCGTCATCTACGACCGGCTTTCGGACGGATTCCCGGGAATGCCCATCGTCTCCGAGGAGCGCATAGCGGCGGGGGACGCCCCGATGATCGGGCCCCGCTTCGCGCTCGTTGACCCCCTGGACGGCACCCGCGAGTTCATCGCCGGGCGCAACGAGTTCACCGTCAACGTCGCAATCGTCGAACAAGGTCGACCGGTGGCAGGAGCGATCTACGCTCCGATGCTCCAGCGCCTCTGGTATGGCGGAGCCGCGGCCTACACCTGCCCCGTCGCGCCGGGTGCGGACCTGCCCGAAGTCGATGCCATGCGCCGTATCAACGTTCGGTCCGCATCGCCCGGTCACCTCGTCGCGTTGATCAGCCGCTCGCACATCGACCCGCGGACGGAGGCCTACCTCCAGGGTCTGACGGTGGCGGAGCGCCGACCGATGGGTTCCTCGCTCAAGTTCTGCGTGATCGCGGAAGGTCAGGCGGACCTCTACCCGCGCTTCGGCGTCACCTGCGAATGGGACACCGCCGCGGGTTGCGCCATCCTGACGGCCGCAGGCGGAAGCATCGTCGATCCGGAGGGCCGACCGCTACGTTACGGAGACGCTCACGGCGGATTCCGGCATGCCGGCTTCGTCGCTTTGGGGGACCTGCGCTTCAAAACGGTCGCCGAAGGTGATCTCCGATAGCAGCTTTGCCCGAAGGGCTTCCGGCGCAAGCCTAGCGTCGACCCTTCGCCAAGTGATGCGGCCGCAATCGCGTTTGACCTGGGCCGCGAGGACATCGACGGTCGCGTCGGACGGGTCGAGCCGCCGTCTCTCGATCCGGGCCGTGAGCGTCACCATCGGCGCCTGCAGCCATACGCCCTGGAATGGTCGTCCCATTTCGCTTGCGACCGCCTCCATCGCCGTTCGCTCCCTCGGCCGGTCGAACACCGCGTCCGCTATCGCGCAATGCCCCGTCTCCAGGACCTTGCCCACCTCCTGCCGGAGGGTGGCGTAGACCCGCTCGGAGACGGACGCCTCGTAGGCCGCGGCTGGAAGCCGCGTCGTAGGCGTCACCCCGTGTAGACGTTTGCGAATGCGGTCGCTGCTGAGGATGCGGGCACCAGGGGGGGCGCCAAGCCAAGGCGCGACGAGGGCCGCCACGGTCGACTTGCCCGACCCGCTCAGTCCCCCCACCGCGACCAGCCCTGCCTCTGCCTGATCGAGCAAGGACTTGGCGAGATCGAGATAGGCCCTGGCCTCCGTCCGCGTCTCCGCCCGCTCGTCGTCGGCTCTCCCTTCCGCCTGCACGGCCGTGACATGCGCGCGGATGATGGCGCGCAGGGCCATCAGGAACGGCAAGAGGCCGAGGCCGTTCGTCTCGTCGGCCTCGTCGAGGTAGCGATTGAAGAGGAGGTTGGCGAGGTCGCGTTGCTCGCGATGCCAGAGATCCATCAGTACGAAGGCAAGGTCGTACAGGACGTCGATGGTCGCGATGGCCTCGTCGAATTCGATGCAGTCGAACGGGGTCGGCACCCCGTCGAAGAGACAGATGTTGCGGAGCGTGAGGTCACCGTGGCAGCGGCGCACCTTGCCGGCGGCGCGTCGGGAGTCGATCAGCACGCCGTGCCGCTTCAGGGTCCTACGGAAGCAATCCGCGAGGCTTTGGGCCTCGCCATCGGTTGCAAGCAAAGTAGCCCGGAGAGCCTTGTCGTTCATCTCGATGAGCGCGCCCATGGCTGCGGAGCCGCCGTGCCTCTGGCTGACCTCGGCCCTGGCATGGAAGGCGGCGATGCGATGGGCGAGGTCGGCGACGAGTTCCGGGCCCAACCGGCCGGTTCGTGCCATCTCGTCGAACAGGTCCTCCTGCGGGAATCGATGCATCTCCACGACGGCATCGATCAGGGGGCCTTGGCCATCGAAGGCAAGGCTTCCGTCCGGCTCCCGCGTGATCCGATGGACGCCGATGTAGAGGGATGGCGCCGTCCTGTAATTGAGGTCGAACTCGGCCAGGCACATCGCGAGCCGCCGCTCGGCCGTCGAGAAGTCGAGATACGGGAAGCGCACCGCCCGCTTCAGCTTGAAGACGCGTCCGTCGCCGAGGAACACCTCGGAGATGTGCGTGCGCATGATGCCGACCGACTGCCCCGATCCCTCCAGGGACCGAGTCAGGAAGTCGACGACCTCGGCCTGGCTCCAGTTCGACATCTTCGACGCTCCGCCGCTAGTGCGTCGGGGCCGGCTGCACGGAGCCGCGATGGTTCTGGCCGGTCTTCCGCGTCTTGCTCCCTGCACCCCTGATCAGTTCCTCGAAGGCCGAACGCAGGATCTTACTCTTGGAAACGTGTGGCCAGCGCTCTCGAACGGCCGCAATCAAGTCCTTGCGCTTCATCCCCGGCTTTACGACCTTCACGATTGTCCGGCTGATAGTTGATGTCGATGGCATGATCGGCGCTCCGCGTGAGGGGTCGACGTTTCTCCGAGGCGGATTCTTTTTCGTTGATCTGCGTCAAGCCGGGCCTGAACTTCGCGTGCGGCTCATGCCTTACGGTGCGAGACCGGTCAGTCTTCGACGACCCGGCGAAGGCGTGCGCGGCGTAAGGAGACCTGACGTCCGCCGGCACGCAGCAGGGCGCCGGCCTCTTCGAGCTGCGACAGGGTCCGCGACACGGTCTCGATGGTCAGGCCAAGGTAGTCGGCGATGTCGCGCCGGGTCATCGGCAGCGTGAAGGTGCCGGTGCCGCCGAGCCGCTCGTCGACGTCGATCAGGAAGGCTGCCACTTTTTCTACGGCGGAGCGGCGGCCGAGCAGCAGCATGTGGTCCTGGGCGTGACGCAAGCCACTCGTGGCCATGTTCCAGAGGTGGCAGGCGACCTCGGCGTTGCGGGTGGCGGCGCGCTGTATCCCCTGGCGCCGGAAGATCAGAACCTTCGTGTCCGAGAGGGCCTCGGCCGAGTGCCGATGGGTCTCGCCCTGCTCGAAGCCGAACAGGTCACCCGGCAGGTGGAAGCCGGTGATCTGACGCCGACCATCGTTGAGGACCTTGTGGGTTCGGACCGCGCCTTCGACCACCCGGTAGACGAACTCGGCGTCCTCGCCTTCGCCGTAGATCTCCTCCTCCCGGCCGTAGGAGAATGGCGTTCCGACGATCTCGGGGCAACCCGCGAACAGGACGGTTTCGCGTCCGCAGGGGACCGGCACGTTCACGGGGGTGAACGACGGAATGGGTCGCGTCATCTCGGGGGCCATCGCTTCGCTCCTCGTCGGGATCTGATGAGGGGGAAGTTGGCCGGGCCTTCGCGGGATGGAAATTCCGGCCCGTTTCTTAAGGGCCGCTGCATAAGGGCAACTACGTAGTTCCTAAGGACGACCGTCACCCCCCGCCAATCGCCACGTACATCCATCCGCCGGCATGGTCGGGTGCCATGAGCAGGCCGAAGCGAGTCGCGAGCATGGACCCGACCACGGTGGCGAGCGCGTAGGCCATCAGGGCAAGGACGAACGTCAGGGCGTCCGCGTGATGACGCAGGGTGTGGATAGAGGCACAGCCGGACGTGAACGCCATGGCGAGGAGTATTGCGATGGGATCAGGGAGCATGACCGTGGTTCGCAGCAGTCGGGAGCGCTGACGGTTGAGGCCGCGCCGAGAGCTATCGCTTGGCGCAGCCTCTGTTTTACGAACGCGCTCCGTTCAGACGGAGCGCGCCTCGGGGGATCGGTACAGCCGCCAGAGCTCGAACCCGGACAGGGCGACCACTGACATGCCGATGACCACATGGGCGCCCATGACGTACTTCATCTCCGCGAAGCCGAGCGCCCAGGGTGCCGCGGCAACCCAGAGACCGACGGCGAGGTTGAGGTATTCCTCCCAGTCGTAGGACTTGCTGAGCGCCAGCATGGCGATGACGGCGATAGCGGCGCCGCAGATGAAGGCGTTTCGGGCCGCGGAGGTCTCGCTGCTCAGCTCCAGGTACCAGGGTGCCAGGAACAGGGCGATGCCCAGGAAGACGTTGAGGCCGTTCAGGACCGCGTCCTCGGCCCGGTTCTCGATGGTGCGCATCGATTTCTCCTCGGGAGAGAGGCTCCTTGGAGGGCGGGGCCGACCGGGAGCCGAGCGACAGACGTCCTGTCGCTTCCATTCGAGGACAGTCACAGCGCGCTGGCCGAGTAGCCTTGACTCAAATCAAAAACAAAATGCGTGACGGCCCCGATATTAGCACTGGTATCTGATAAAGGCGCAGCTTTATCTAAGATAAACGATGCGTCCATCGATGTTTGATTTGGATCAAGGTGCTTCCCCGGAGTCGGCGCAACCTATGCGCCTTCGCCAGACTAAGGAGATCCCGATGCGTTCCGGACACACGCCGCACCTGCACGCCCATGCCCCCAAGGATGCGGCCGAGGCTATGGGGGCCGGCCTGGCCACTTGGCGCACCCTCGCGGTCGACTTGCCATTGCGTCTCGCGGCGGAGGCGATGCGCTTCACGGGCCGACGCCTTCAGGCCCAGGCGGACCACCTCGTCGGGTTGGCACGCTGCGGCTCGCTCAACGAGGCCGTCGGGCTCCAGACGGCGTTCGTGACCAAGGGCCTGACCGACTACCGGCAGGAGGCGACGACCCTGTCGCACGACGTCACGGAGACGGCCTTCGCCAAGGCGGCGTGACACGGGCGTCCGCTGGCCGGCAAATGGCTCCGGCGGACTCCTCCTGTGAACCTGAGGCGCCATTGGCAGGATGGGCTCCGATGCCGGGCAGACCACGCCGCCCCCAGATCTACCGCATCTTCCAGCACCGGCGTGCGCCGGGGCTGTGTTGCGCCATTCGCGAGGGCCTGTCGATCCCGTCCTTCGTCGCCGCCCACGGCTGGAACTTCGGCGCCGAGGTGCGCGAGAACGGAAGCCTGCCGTTCGATTTCCAACTCCTGCCGGCGCGAGAGGCCAGTGCCGCGTTCGGCTACTACCTGTTCCATCATCCCTGCGAGACCCTGTCGCCGCGCTGCTCGCGTCCGTGGGGCGGCAAGGGGTCTGGACCGGCGGCTTGCAATCCGTGAGCGTCCGCCGGCATCACCACCGTGCATTGACCGGTCACTGGCCCTCGTCCGTGACGCTGACCCGGTCCGCGACGTGAATGTCGGGTGCCACCGGGACGGGTCCGCGATCCATCGGCATCGTACCTTTCGCTTTTGACCGCAGCCGAGGGGCCGCTCCGACCGCGATCTGGCTGAGCACCCTGCGGACGTGCGAACTGACCGCAATCCCAAGGTTGGCGGAGCAGGGACCGACATGATGCGCGGAGAAAGGCTTCGTGACCATCATCGGGATGACCTTTCATGGGTGGCACGAACGGGTCCGGCGGCCGGGGACACGATCCGGAGGATCTCGAACCCGAACCGTGGTCTGGCTCGAACCGCCGTCTGGAAGGCTCGTGATCCGGACCGATTGACCATGCTTCCCAATGGAGGCGACGGTCATGCTTGGTGCGACAGCGTGTCGTCGAGACCGTCACGAAGGATCGCATCGCGATGGGACACCGCGTTGATATCGATCAAAGCCGTGCGCGGGTGACGTTGCCAGGCTCGGGGTCCAGCCGGGACGGGGATGATGCAATCGCCCCCGATGTGTCTTGGGCCGCCCGCGCAAGCCGCCATGCCCGCGAAGTCCCATGGCGGGCTGTTGCAAGGACAAGTCCCACGGTCAGGCGCGGGGCGACAGGCCGACGTCCTGCGCCAGCGTTGCCAGGAAGGCGTCAAACGTGAGGGGCTTTTCCACCAGCGGCAGGCCGACCTCGCGCGCCCGTGTCCGGATGCGTGCGTCGGGATGCCCGGTGATCAGCACGGCGGGTGCGTGGACGGCAAGCTCCTGCAGGCGCGCGAACACCTCAAGCCCGTCCATTCCCGGCATGACGTAATCGAGGATCATGCAAGCGGGGGTCGGGCCGGGGAACGCCGCCAGGAGTTCCGGGCCGCTGCCGAAGGCCTCGACCGCGTGCCCCTCGGTCTCCAGGAGAAAGCACAGCGAGTGCAGGACGGCCGGATCGTCGTCCACGACGTAGATGGGGGGAGGGTTCATCGACCGAATGCTCGCCGCCCAACCACGATGCCGGGTGCCTTGTGAGCCAGGACCTTAGGCTTCCCCAAGCGTTCCTTCCTTGACCTGCCTCAAGGCAGCGTCAGGCCAGGCCCGCCAGCACCGACCACCGCACCAGCTCTTGCAGGCTTTCCGCCCGCGTCTTGGCCATGAGCTTGGCCCGGTAGATCTCGACGGTCCGGGGACTGATGTCGAGCGCACGGCCGATGTCCTTGCTGGAGCCGCCAACGACGAGTTGGTCCATCACCTGTCGTTCGCGCTCGCTCAAGGTGCCCACCCGGCGGATGAACTCCTGCAGGGTTGGATCCACGGCCTTCGCGAGCCCGTCCCGGTCAAGGGCGGAGCGCAGCGCCTGCAGCAACGCCTCGTCGTCGAAGGGCTTCTCGATGAAGTCGCAGGCCCCGAGCTTCATCGCCTCCACCGCGAGCGGCACGTCCCCGTGCCCCGTCATCATGATCACCGGGAGGGTATGACCGCTTTCCCGCAGGCGGCGCAGCAATTCGAGCCCATCGACGCCGGGCATGCGGATATCGGCCAGGACGCATCCGCGCGCCGGCTTGACCAGCGTGTCGAGAAGGTTCGTCCCGGCCTCGTAGAGTGCGACCTCGAAGCCGGCCGTGTCGAGCAGGAAGCCGACCGAATCCCGCATGGCCGGATCGTCGTCTACGACATGCACGAGGCTAGGGGGCATGGATCGCGTCTCCCTCGGGGGCTGTCACCAGCGTCAGCCGGAAGGTGGCCCCACCAGCCGCGTTGCGCTCGACCGTGAGGCGCCCTCCATGCGCCTCGATGATGGTGCGGCAGATCGAGAGCCCGACACCCATGCCGCTGGCCTTGGTGGTGACGAACGGTTGGAACAGCCTGTCGGCGATCTCGTCCGCGATGCCGGGGCCGGTATCCGACACCGAGATCTCGACGAACTCCGAGGAGAGTGCATGGGCGTCGACGGCCATCTCGCGCCGTTCCCTGTGCTGCATGGCCTCGCGCGCGTTACGCATGAGGTTGACCAGAACCTGCTGGACCTGCACCCGGTCGGCCAACACGGCTCTGAGGCCTGGGGCCACGCGGACCTTGGCGACGATGCCCTGCTCGCGAGCACCGACCAGCGCCAGGGCGCTCGCCTCCTCGATCAGCCGCGAGACCGGCTCAAGCCGGCGTTCCGTCTCGCCCCGGGTGACGAACTCCCTCAGGCGGCGGATGATCTGGCCAGCCCGCAGGGCCTGCTCGGCGGTCTTGTCGAGGACCTCGATGGTCTTTGCGATGGCCACGGTATCCGGGTTCGCGAGCAGGCGACGGCAGCCCTTGGTGTAGTTCGCGATGGCGCCGAGTGGCTGGTTCAGCTCGTGCGCGAGGGTGGATGCCATCTCGCCCATCGCACTCAGGCGCGAGACGTGGACGAGATCGGATTGGAGTTCCTGTAGCCGCTGCTGCGTCATCTGGTGATCGGTGAGGTCGTTGATGAAGCCGGTAAAGAACACCTGCTCGCCCGAGCGCATCTCGCCGATGGCGAGCTCCATTGGGAATGTCGTACCGTCCGCCCGCTGGCCCGTCACGACCCGATGGATGCCGATGATGCGGCGCTCACGGGTTCGGCGGTAGTGATCGAGATAGCCATCGTGCTCTCTTCGCATCGGCTCCGGCATCAGCATGCGGACGTTCCTCCCGATGGCCTCGGCGGCCGCGTATCCGAAGAGGCGCTCAGCCGCCATGCTGAAGGAACTGATGGTGCCCGCCTCGTCAATGACGACCATGGCCTCGGGCACGGTGTCCAAAATTGAGCGCAGGTGCGCCTCGCGGGCGCGTAGGTCCGCCTCGGCCTGCTTCTGCTCGTGGATGCTGAGGACGACACCACGGTGTCGGGCCCCTCGGCCATCCGCGTCGAGGCTCACCCGTCCGCGCGAGCGCAGCCAACAGACATGACCGTCCGGCCGCGTGACGCGATAGTCGACCTCGTAGCTCCCACCCTCCCTCAACGCCCGCTGGATGGTATCCGCCCGCGCTTGGCGGTCATCGGGGTGCACCAGGACCTGGGACGCCGCGAAGGTGGTCAGTTGCTCCGGTGGAACGCCGAAGAGCCGGGCGCAGGTCGCCGAGACCGTGACGCGGCCGGTCGGGATGTCCAGAGACCAGATGCAGACACCCACGTCGTCGAGGGTCTGCCAAAGCTCATCGACGGTGAGCGTGCCGTCGCCGCCCTGAACAGGAGCCATCAAGTCGATGGGGCTAGTCATCCATAACGCCTCCCGTGAATGCTCGGATTCGGTACAGCCGAAGTGAGCGTTGCAGACGTTAAACCCGATGCCCTCGTGTGATCGGCTCTTGAATGATGGGCAAGCATCTGCGCTCGCCAGCTCGCCTCACGGGTCCGTGACCGGCAAGTTATCTGGTTTGCATCCTCCGAGATAGTCGGTCGCCGTGGCGCAGTGTTCACGACACTTCGTCGTTCGATGGAAACGGTGGCGGTTTGAGGTGGATCAAGGCTGCTTGGTCGCGAGGGGCCGAAAACGGGGGCGGAACGAACCGGAGACGCCCCATGTCAAAGCCTCCCGCATCCCCCCTCGCAGCCATCCGCGACGTCCTCGTCGGCACAACTGTCGAGAACGAGTCCGAGTCAGCCTCCAGCGCCATCGGTTACGGACTGACGCTCGCGAAAGCAGCCTGCGCCCACCTGACGGTCCAATCCGCCTCTTGGTGCCTCTCGGGCGACGATGCCTGGCTCGGCAATTTCGATCTGGACGATGATGGGATTACCCTCATCGACCGGCGCCTCGATGCAATGGCTCGTTCCGTCGCGGACCGCGCGGCCGGGGACGCGGCGCAGGCCGGCGTGCTCTGTACGACGCAAACGCCGAGCCTTCCCTATCCGGACGTCGTTGGCCGGCTGGTGGCTCATGCGAGCCTACACGACCTGACGGTCCTGGATGCGGGCCCGCGAACCTACGACCTGGATCGCGAAGTCATCGAGAAGGCCCTCCTCGCGAGCGGCCGGCCGGTCATTGCCGTGCCGCCGGGACACGACGCCTTCATGGGTAAGAGGATCATCGTGGCCTGGGACGGCAGCGCGCAGGCGGCGCGGGCGGCCAACGACGCGATGCCGTTCCTGCGCGCGGCGGAGGCCGTGGAGATCGTCTGCGTTGCCGGTACCGAGGAACTCCATACATCGGTGCCGGGCGCCGAGTTCGCGCCCCATCTCGCGCGTCACGGCGTGCACGTCTCGGTCGTCGACGTGCCGGTCGTGGGTGACGTCGCCGAGACGCTTCGCAACCAAGCGAAGATGTTCCACGCCGACATGCTCGTGATGGGAGCCTACGGCCATTCCCGCATCCGGGAGTTCTTCTTCGGCGGGGTGACGCGATCCCTACTTCGCAGCAGTCCGGCTCCTTTGTTCCTCGCGCATTGAGAAGGGGATAGGGCCATGAACCCGAGGAGACGTTGCGGCTGCCATGCCGTGCGAAAGGTTTCGAGGGTGAACAATCGGCCTCGACCAGGGCCGCGCCGCGACGGGGAACGGGACTCGACCCGATCCAAGCTCCCTGAGCGTTCGTCCTCGGACGACGAGTGGATGAAGCCGCTGGAAGATGACGACCTGCGGGCGCTGGAAGCCGCTTGGGGCTTCGTCGAGTAAACCGGACAGGCGGATCGGCCGACGCGGAGGCTTATTCAAGGAGAGGTGCGGGCAAATTCCCGCATGAAGTCCTGCAGCCGCTTGAGATGTCGGTCATCGAGCTCGTCGGACCCGTTCGTCGCAAGGGCGCCGATCAGGCTTTCGGCGAAAACTGAGCGGCCCGAATAAGCCATGGACCAAATCGAGAATTCTCGTTTGGCAGTTTGTCGGTCTTGAACGACGTCGACATGCTCATGGCGCCGGTCACGGCGGATGCTATCCATGAGCTCATCGATGGCTGCCTGAGATCCCTCCAGAATCTGGGCGAAGCGCGCATCGGTCGCGATCAGCGCGCCGGTGACCTGCAGTCGGGCGTTCCTGGCCCTCGCTGCATCCACGATGTTCACGATGTCCGCGTCAGTCGCTCGCCGGCGGCTGACGTAGAGCAAGGATCGCTCCATCGACTTCTTTTCCCTTCGGCCTTCCGACGCTTACTTGAGGCAGTTGCGGACGGCCCATCACCGCCTCAGGGTCCTCAGGTAGGTCGTGAGGTCGTCGGCATCCAGCGGGTTCAGCCGGAAGTCGGGCATGGCCGGATGTCGTCGTTCGACACCCTCGACCAGGATGTCGGCAAGGTCATCGATGGGGAAGCGGCCGGCGAGCGTTCGAAACGTCGGCGCCTCGGGCATCGGGCTTGCGCCCCGAGAACCGACGCCATGGCATCGCGCGCAGGTCGTGCGGGCAAACGCTTCGCCCCGGGATGCCGAACCCTCACGGGCGAAGGCGGCCGAAACGAGGAGCGGGAACACCGCAAGCGCTGCGATAATGTGGGGGCGGCGCATCAGTGGCTCATCAGGCAGCAGACGGGTGCCGTCTGCAGGATGTCCTGGGTCATACCGCCGAAGGCCCATTCCCGCAGCCGTGAATGGCCGTAGGCCCCCATGACGATAAGGTCGGCGTACTCGCGACGCGCGAACCGGATGACGTCGTCGGCTTCGCCGCGAAGCGAGGGGTCAAGGACATGGATAGTGACGTTCGCGCCATGTCGCCTGAGATGGTCCGCCACCGCCTCGGTCCCCTGGGACGGTGGCTCGTCTCCCACCGAGATGAGGTAGACATGGTCCGCCTCTCGAAGGAAAGGCATCGCCGCCGGGATGGCCCGTCGTGCCTCAAGGGTGTCCTTCCAGGCGACCACGATGCGGTCGGCGCCCAGGTGCTCGGTATCCCGAGGAACGACCAGGACCGGACGTCCCACCTCCATCAGCAACGGGCCGGGCAGCACCGCCATCGGGCCCGGCACACCGTCGGCCGCGCCATGGCGTCCGACCACCACGAGGTCCGCCGCGCGTGACTCCCGGACGAGATTGGTTGTGGGGTGCCCCTCGGCAAAGTGCCAGTTGGTTCGGAGTGCTTCGCCGCTATGGCGCGTGAAAACGGCCCGAACTTGAGCCGCCTCGTCTCGGTACCGGCGTTCCTCGGCGGCGCGCAGGATGCCGTCCTCCTGCATGTTCGTGAAGGCCGGGGGGGCAAGGATCAACCGGGCGGCCACGCCCGTCAGGTCCGCCTCGAACCGTTTCGCGAGCCCGGCGGCGAGCCGGACACGTTCGGCGGCACCTTGGTCCAGGTCCACGGATACCAGGATGTTCGCGTAACCCACGGCCGTCTCCCGAGCCCGCCGAACCCAGCGGAAGGGAACCTTGGGTCGTTCCGGCTCCGCACGCCTTGATCCATCTCAAGGAACCATCCGGGATAAGTGGCCCGGCTGCGCGGAAACGTGAGCATCCGATGGGGTCGCGGGGACCGGGCCTCCGAGTGCCCGCATGGCGTTGAGGATGACGGCGACGTCGATGGCCTCCTGCAACAGGGCGCCCTGAAGCGGCGTCAGGTAGCCAAGGGCCGCCGCGACCATGCCGGCGAGCGACAGGCCAAGGCCGACCATCACGCTCTGGAGTGCGATGACCCGGGACCGCTTTGCGATGTCGATGGCATGCGGAAGGGGCGCGAGGCTGTCGACCAGCAGGACGACGTCCGCCGCTTCAGCCGCCGCTGCCGCGCCCCTGGCGCCGAGAGCCACTCCGAGGTCGGCGGCTGCGAGGGCTGGCGCGTCGTTGACGCCGTCCCCCACCATCATCACCGGTCCATGCACCCGTTCGTTGGCCACGACCTGCGTCTTGGCCGCAGGATCGAGGTCCGCCTCCAGGGCATCGATGGGCAGGCCTGCGATCAGCGCCTGCGCGATGCCACGCCGGTCACCGGTCGCGAGCACCACGCGCTGGATGCCGCACCGGCGCAGATCCGCGAGCGTTCGTCCGCCGTCCGTTCGCAGCGGGTCGGCGAAGCGCAGGATCGCGGCCGGCTTGCCGTCCACGGCCACCAGAACCGTGGCGGCCACCGCGTCCGCGTTCCGGGCGGCGTCCGTTTCCGGGAAGGGGATGCCGTGCGCCCGCATCAGGCGGGGTCCGCCGACTCGGACAGGCTGCCCCTCGACGAGGCCCGTGACGCCCTCTCCGGGGACTTCGACCACCTGGGTCGGTTGCGTCAGGGTAAGGCCGCGTGCGAGGGCCGCATCGACCAGCGCACGGGCTGTCGGGTGGCCGGAGGCCTGGTCGAGGGAGGCCGCCAGCCTCAGCACATCCTGCTCCCCGATAGGGCCGAGGATGTGCACGGCGGTCAGCCGTGCTCGCCCATGGGTCAGCGTGCCGGTCTTGTCGACCACCAGTACGCGCACCCTGGCCAGCATCTCCAGGGCCCCGCCGCCTTTGATGATCACGCCGATTCCGGCCGCCCGCGATAGTCCGGAGATCAGGGCGACGGGCACCGCGAGGATGAGCGGACAGGGTGTGGCCACGACCAGCACCGCGAGGGCCCGCACGGGATCGCCTGAGGCCGCCCAGGCCCCCCCGGCCAGAATCAGCGTCAGGCCGAGGAAGGCCAGGCCATAGCGGTCGGCGAGGCGCGCCATCGGGGCCTTCTGGGATCGGGCGGCCTCGACGAGCCGGACGATGCCGGCATAGGTGCTCTCGGCGGCTCGGCGCTCGGCCATCAGCGTGAACGGCGCACCGACATTGACCGTGCCGCTCAGCACGGTCGCGTTCGTTTCGAACGCGACCGGCAACGCCTCGCCGGTGAGCGTCGCCTGATCGAGGATGGCCCGGCCCGCAGCGACGCGACCGTCGACCGGCAGGACGTCGCCGACGCGAACGAGGATGCGGTCGCCCGGCGCCAGCGTCGCGATGGGTACTTCCTTCACGGACCCGGATTCCTCGCGAAGGGCGGTGCGTGGCTGGCGGGCGAGCAGAGCCGTCATGGCTCGGCTGGCTCGTCCGGACGCGTAGGCTTCAAGCGATTGGCCACCGGCGTACATGAGGGCGATGACGACGCCGGCCAGCGGCTGGGACAGGGCAAGAGCGCCGCTCATCGAAAGCAGGGCAACCAGGTCGAGGCCGACGTCGCCTCGCGCCAGGCTGGTCACGACCTGAGCCATGAGGACGGCGAGGACGGTCAGCGTCGGAAGTGTCCACGCCCAGGCCGCGATGTCTGGACGAGAGAGCGCCTCGGCCGAAAGTCCGGTGCAGAGGCCGACCAGAGGCAGGATCGCCAGCCATCCGCGCAGTCGCTGGAACGCGTCGACGATAGCCGGCCGTCCCGCCGCACCTGAGTCGATGGCCGTCGTCGTCATTCTCGCGCTCGCTTCCGGCTGTTGCGGGCCTTTGGGTTGCGCTCGTACCGCCCGGGGAGCCTTGCGCTGGATCAACGCGCGCCGGTGGATCCGCAGAAGAGGGTCGAAGCCTCACGACGGCGACCGCTGCATCGCCGGCCGACCGGGCATCTCCCATGGGGAAGTTTCTAGGCTTCGTTGATCCAGCGCAAGGAAGCGGCGTCGGGGCCCCTGCATCGTCGAGCAGATCGCTCCGGGCACATGGCCTGGACGCCCGGAGATCCCGATGCCTTCCCTGACCCTGCCGAGCGCGGTCGACCTGGCTCGCACCCAGTTCGCACTGACTATCGTGTGGCACTTCCTGTTCCCGGCCTTCACCATCGGCCTGGCAAGCTTCCTCGCCGTGCTGGAGGGCCGCTGGCTGGCCACCGGCAAGGCCGTCTACCTCGACACCTACCGGTACTGGCTCAAGGTCTTCGCCGTGGCCTTCGCCATGGGCGTCGTCTCGGGCCTGGTGATGTCCTACCAGTTCGGCACAAACTGGTCTGTGTTCGCCGACCGCACGGCGCCGATCCTGGGGCCGCTCCTCGGGTACGAGGTGCTCACCGCCTTCTTCCTGGAGGCAGGCTTCCTGGGCGTCATGCTGTTCGGTCTGGAGCGCGTCGGCCCGCGCCTCCACTTCCTGGCGACCTGCCTCGTCGCCTTCGGCACCCTGACCTCCGCCTTCTGGATCCTCTCGGCCAATTCCTGGATGCAGACTCCCACCGGGCATACGATGGGAGCCGACGGCCGGTTCGCCCCCGCCGACTGGTGGGCCATCGTGTTCAACCCGTCCTTCCCCTACCGCTTCGCCCACACGGTGACCGGCGCCTACCTGACCACCGCCATGATCGTGGGCGCGGTCGGTGCCTGGCACCTCCTCCGCGACGCCAAGAACCCCCGCGCCCGGGTGATGTTCTCGATGGCCATGTGGATGGCCGCCGTCGTCGCACCGGCGCAGCTCGTCATCGGCGACGTGCACGGCGCCAACACCTACGAGCACCAGCCCGCCAAGGTCGCGGCGATGGAAGGGCACTTCGAGACCCGGAGCCGGGCACCCGCCCTGATGTTCGGATGGCCCGACGCCGAGGCCGGCGAGACGCGCGGCGCCTTCGGCATCCCGGGGCTGGCCAGCCTTTACCTCACCCACGACTTCGACGGCACCGTGAAGGGGCTCAAGGACATGCCCCGCGCGACCTGGCCGACCAACCTGCCGTTGGTGTTCTGGTCGTTCCGGGTCATGGTCGGGCTCGGCATGCTGATGATCGCCCTCGGCCTGGCCTCGCTGTGGCTGAGGTGGAAGGCCCGGCTCTACGACACCGCCTGGTTCCAGCGCTTCGCGGTCGCCATGGGGCCGTCCGGCCTCATCGCCGTCACCGCCGGCTGGACCGTCACCGAGACGGGCCGCCAGCCCTTCACGGTCTACGGGCTGCTGCGCACCGCCGACAGCGTCTCGCCGGTCGCCGCCCCCGCCGTCGCCGCCTCGCTCGCCGCCTTCGCGGTGGTCTACCTCGCCGTGTTCGGGGCGGGCATCTGGTACCTGCTCCACCTCTTCAACCAGACCCCGCACGTCCACGAATCGGGACCGCCGACCGGCGTGCCGATCCGGACCGCCGGCATCACCCCGGCCCCGGCGCTCGACACGCCGCACCACGGCGCCAGCCGTCCCGCCCTCCAGCCCGCGGAGTAGTCCCCATGGCCATCGACCTCACCCTCGTCTGGGCGCTCCTCATCGCCACCGCCATCTTCCTCTACGTGGTCATGGACGGCTTTGACCTCGGCGTCGGCATCCTGTTCCCGGCCATCCGCGCCAAGGCCGACCGGGACGTGATGGTGAACACCGTCGCCCCGGTCTGGGACGGCAACGAGACCTGGCTCATCCTCGGCGGCGGCGGCCTATTCGCCGTCTTCCCGCTGGCCTACGCCACGTTGCTGCCGGCGCTCTACATCCCGCTCACACTGATGCTGCTCGCCCTGGTGTTCCGCGGCGTCGCGTTCGAGATGCGGTTCCGGAGCGCTACCCCGCTCTCCCAGGTCGCGTGGGACGGCTCCTTCTCGGCCGGGAGCTATGTCGCGGCCTTCTGCCAAGGGATCTGCCTCGGCGCCCTGGTGCAGGGCGTCAGGGTCGAGGGACGGGCCTATGCCGGCGGCTGGTGGGACTGGCTGACCCCGTTCTCCCTGTTCACCGGGCTCGCCCTGGTCGCCGGCTACGGGCTGCTCGGAACGTGCTGGCTGATCTGGAAGACGGAGGGCGAGCTGCAGGTCCGGGCCTACCGCCTCGCTCGGGGCTTCGGCATGGCGACCCTCCTCGCCATCGCCGTCGTGTCCGTGGCTATGTCGTTCCTCAGCCCCGCCTTCCGCGGTCGCTGGCTGACCTGGCCGGCGATGGCCTTCGTCGCCCCGGTCCCGGTCCTGGTCGGCCTTCTCGGCTGGCGCCTGCGCGACGCGCTCGACAGGCGGGAGGAAGTCATGCCCTTCCTGTGCGGGCTCGGCCTGTTCCTGCTGTCCTACGTCGGCCTGGCCATCAGCCTGTTCCCGATGATCGTGCCGCCCTCCGTGACGATCTGGGACGCGGCCACGCACCCGAGCAGCCAGCGCTTCCTCCTCGTCGGCACGGTCGTACTCCTGCCGATGGTCCTCGGCTACACCGCCTACGTCTACTGGCTGTTCCGGGGTAAGGTCACCGCCGGCGCGCCGGGCTATCATTGAGGGGCCGCGGCATGACCATTCCCGACACCGTACGCCGCATCGGCTGGTTCGTGGCGCTGTGGGCTGGTGGCATCGCCTTCCTCACGGCGGTCGCCCTGCCGCTGCGCTGGCTGCTCAAGGTCGTGTGATCGTCCCGGCCATTCTTGACGAAAACCCCTGCGCCTTGATCCAGCGCAATGTCGGTTCACCGGCAGGTGCGACCTTCACGGAGGTTCAACGACCGGAGCAACCTCGCGTATGACGATGGCATCTGCAGCGTCCGACCCAACCGGACGGGGACGGCTGGCCGCCCAGGGTGACTGTGCATTGGACCGCCGGGGCAGACCTTCGTTTATCTGAATGTCGGTCCGGCGTCTCGACCACTCCCCAAGCCTCCAATCTTCACTATCCTGGCGACCCAGGTCGTGGCTAGCTGCGTGCAAGTAAGAACTTGTAGAAACTTATATTTTGCATGTAATATATCTTGGTTGCCGTAAGAACGATAATAACACGGGAGAAACGCAAATGAACAAGCCAGAATTCCTCAGTGTGGGTGCAACAAAGTCCCCGTTCTCAGCTCGGTACGACAATTTCATCGGGGGCCAATGGGTCGCCCCGAGCGCCGGCCGCTACTTCGAGAACACCTCGCCCATCACAGGCCGGGTGATCTGCGAAGTCGCCCGCTCGGACGCCGCCGACGTCGACAAGGCCCTCGACGCCGCGCATGCCGCCAAGGAGGCCTGGGGCCGCACCGCGCCGGGCGAGCGCGCCCGCATTCTGAACAAGATCGCCGACCGGATGGAGGAGAACCTCGACCTGATCGCGTTGGCCGAGACCTGGGACAACGGCAAGCCGATCCGCGAAACGACCCACGCCGACATCCCGCTGGCCATCGACCACTTCCGCTACTTCGCCGGCTGCGTCCGCGCGCAGGAAGGCTCGATCTCCGAGATCGACCACGACACCGTCGCCTACCATTTCCACGAGCCGCTCGGCGTCGTCGGCCAGATCATCCCGTGGAACTTCCCCATCCTGATGGCGGTGTGGAAGCTCGCGCCCGCGCTCGCCGCCGGCAACTGCGTCGTGCTGAAGCCGGCCGAGCAGACGCCCGCCTCGATCCTCGTCTTGGCCGAGCTCATCGCCGACATCCTGCCGCCTGGCACCCTCAACATCGTCAACGGCTTCGGCCTCGAGTGCGGCAAGCCGCTGGCCTCCTCGGCCCGCATGGCCAAGATCGCCTTCACGGGCGAGACGACGACAGGCCGGCTGATCATGCAGTACGCCTCGCAGAACCTGATCCCGGTGACGCTGGAACTCGGCGGCAAGTCGCCGAACATCTTCTTTGCCGACGTCGCCAACGAGGATGACGACTTCTTCGACAAGGCGCTGGAGGGCTTCACCATGTTCGCCCTGAACCAGGGCGAGGTCTGCACCTGTCCGAGCCGCGCCCTGGTGCACGAATCGATCTACGACCGCTTCATGGAGCGGGCGATCAAGCGCGTCGAGGCGATCACGCAGGGCTCGCCCCTCGACCCCGCCACCATGATCGGGGCCCAGGCGTCCTCCGAGCAGCTGGAGAAGATCCTCAGCTACGTCGACATCGGCCGCCAGGAAGGCGCCGAGTGCCTCACGGGCGGCGAGCGCAACGTCAAGGACGGCGAGTTCGCGGAGGGTTTCTACATGAAGCCCACCGTCTTCAAGGGCCACAACAAAATGCGCATCTTCCAGGAGGAGATCTTCGGGCCCGTGCTCTCGGTGACGACCTTCAAGGACGATGCCGACGCGCTCTCGATCGCCAACGACACCCTCTACGGCCTCGGCGCCGGCGTCTGGACCCGCGACGGGACCCGTGCCTACCGCTTCGGCCGCGCCATCCAGGCCGGCCGCGTGTGGACGAACTGCTACCACGCCTATCCGGCCCACGCGGCCTTTGGCGGCTACAAGCAGTCCGGGATCGGCCGCGAGAACCACAAGATGATGCTCGACCACTACCAGCAGACGAAGAACATGCTGGTCAGCTACTCGGCCAAGAAGCTCGGGTTCTTCTAAGCGCGGCCCAACGACCGAGGTCCGCGTGAACCTGCCCCGGCCAGCGTTTTTTTTCGCCACACAGGGCAAGGCCCCTTCATGACTACCCTGTACCTCCACCATGCCGCAGCCCTGAACCATTTGGCCGAGCCCGGTCACCCGGAACGCGCAGATCGCATCCGCGTGATCGAGCGCAGCCTCGAACAGGAACGCTTCATCGCACTGGCCCGCGAGCAGGCGCCTTGTGCACCCCTTGAGCCAATTCTCCGAGCGCATGATGCGCCTTACGTTGAGAGTGTGCTTGAGGATCTTCGTCGCGGCGGAACTTTGCGGGCGGATATCGACACTCCTGTGTCCGCTGGTACCCTCGAAGCGGTGCTGCGCAGCGTCGGAGGCGCTGTGCAGGCCGTGGACGAGGTGATGACCGGACAGGTCCATAACGCCTTCTTGGCCATGCGCCCGCCTGGCCACCATGCAGAGAGGGCTCGGGCCAGGGGCTTCTGCTTCTTCAACACCGTTGCGACCGCAGCCCGACATGCGCAGGCCGTGCACGGCGCCGAGCGAGTTGCGATCCTCGACTGGGATGCCCATCACGGCAACGGGACGCAGGACATCTTCTGGAACGATCCGAGCGTGCTCTACTGCTCGACCCACGAGATGCCGCTCTATCCCGGTACAGGAGCTGCTGATGAGCGAGGTGAACACGGCACGATTGTGAACGTACCGCTCACAGCGGGCGATGATGGTACGGTGTTCCGCGAGGCGCTGAATATGATTGTGTTGCCGCGAATTCAGGCGTTCCGGCCTGACCTTGTACTGATCTCGGCTGGCTTTGACGCGCATTGGCGCGATCCGCTCGCCAACCTCAATTTGACGGAGCGGGATTTCGACTGGGCCACGCGGCGGCTGATGGAAGTTGCCGCTCGGGTGTGCGGTGGGCGTATCGTGTCCGCGCTTGAGGGCGGCTACGATTTGATTGGCCTGTCAGCATCCGTCTCGACGCACGTCTCGACGCTGATGGAAGCGTAATCCGCCATTCGAAGCGTATTCCATTATTCGCCACTCGCCTGAGGCCGGCCGCCAGGTCACCCGGATCGCGGGTCAGGACGCCGAAGGCATCCTCCACCCGCCTGACGAAGCCATTCGCCATCAGCGCGGCCGATAGGGATGTGTCCTGTCCAGCGATGGCCCACACTACTCCACGCCTTCCTCTTCCGCGGTCCGGGCGAGGACCTCGACGAACCAGGTGGATACCGTCGCCCCCGGGACGGCGCGGATGGTCACGGCTTCCTCCCCGGACACCGACATCGTGAGCGCCACCCGCCCGTCCACGCCGTCGATGCGCCGCAGGACGCGATGGGCGCCGGTGTCGAAATCGGCGGGCACCGTGGCGTCCAGGAGGGCATCCGCCCCGTCGGCATCGATTGGACGCCGCTCGCCCCCGGCCACGGATGCCGCGAATGCTTCGTCCAGGCTGCCCTTGCCGACGGAGAAGCGCACCATGAGGTCCACGGCGACGCCCGCCCGGACCGTGACGATGCCGATCTCCCCGTCGAGATCGTCTCCCGCCCGATGGAACGCCTCGCCGACCCGCAGGCCGGGATGCCGCCGCAGCAGGCGGTCGAGGGCCGGGCGGAAGCCACCGTCGACGATGTCACCTAGGAGGGATTCGGTCAGCGTCCGCCTCCATTGCGCACCTTTCCGGTCGAACCGGCACGCCCCGTGCGTGGGTCGGGAGGCCAACGCCTTAACCACCGACGGAAAGGCCGTCCCGTCCGATGGGCCCAGCTCCCTTCGCACGGCGGCGTCCGCGATCTCCTCGACAGGCCCGGGATTGGGCGACACGTGACGCGCATCTCTCCGAGGCCTGTGCACACACGGAAGCACACGTGCGCACGCCGTCATGCCAGGGTGTGCCCTCCCCCGATCAGTCGCCCGTCGAGAACTCGGCGACCCCCGCCGCGCAGATCGTCTTGCCGTACCAGGTCATGCTCGCCCCGTACTCCAAGGGGACGCACCATTCCCCTAGATCCCCGACGTTGCCGCACCAAGAGCCCTGGCGCATCAGCGCCTTCCCTTTCCGCTTGAAGATGACCGCGTCCTTGGGGGCCCGCTTGTCGGTGACGCTGCAGATGGCTTCGACGACGTCGTGGCCGCGGCCGGGGGAGACGTAGAGCGTCGTCGCGTGGACGAAGGGCCCGTGCGTTTGGGACGTCGAGACCGCCCAAGCGGGCGCGCTCCACGGGCCCTCGTCCGCGAGGGCGGCCCAAGGATAGAGGACGGCAACGGCAAGGATGAGCGAACGCATCGTGGGCGGTCCTTGGATCAGGGGACGCAAGGACCTTACAGTGAAGGCGTAAACGAAACCCTGGGCGGATGCAGTAATCCTACGTATTCAAAGTCTAGTTGTAGCTCTTCTGCTGCCCCGCCCACCCCTCGGCGAAGGCCCGGCCGAGGACGCGCGCCTCGTCGAGGGAGCAGCCCTCCCGGCGCGCGAGGTAGACGTCGAACGCCTGCTGTGCGTCGTCCTCGTAGAACTCCTCGAACCAAGTCCTGAGCTTGCCCCAGGCGTCCGCGTCGCCTTGGTAGAGGGGCTTCCAAGGCTCCAACTCAAACCTCGGCGCGCGGTACCCGAGCTCGAACGCCACGGTATCGGTGTCGAGGTTGTCCCTGGTGGTGACGAGCCCCGGGCGGGCACTCGGGTCATCGGCCTGCACGAGGACGTAGAAGCGGGACCAAGTCCTCGCCCAGCCATTCCCGTCCTCGTCGACAAGGACCGCCACGACGGGCGACGTCGTCGTGAACGACGTGTCCCGCTTTACGGGGAACGAGACGGCTCCCTGCACGCACCGGAGGCCGTGATCGGGATGGCGGGTCCATGACCATTCGAAGAGGACGGGGGCGTCGGCGAGCTCGTCCTGCCCGGGCGTCCACCCGGCCTTGATCCGCTCCCGGTCCGCGTAGGCGGCGCGGATGCGGCGCAGGGCCTCCTCGTTCGTGTAGCGCGCCATCTCGTACTCCTGCCCCCCATCCTGGGAGTGCCTCACGAAATCCACCAGGCCCACGCGGACCCGTCGGCCTCGAAGGCGACGCCGACCGCGGCGGTGATGATCTCGCCCGTGTCCCGGCGCCGGAATCCGGGCTCTGACGGGCGGTAGCCGACCCTCACCGCCGAGGGTGGCCGCGGCGCGTCGGTGAGGATACCCGCCACCCACGCGTGGACATCTCGATCCCCAGATCGGACCACCCTTTGACGCGCGGATTCGCCGGCGTGAAACCGGCAGGCGCCCAGGATGAGGGAGGCCCGCCGGTCGACCACGCGGCCGGCCCGGCGGATGGACCAGACCCTCGCGGTCCGGTTCCAGTAGACGTGGACGTCAGAACGAGACACCGCACCGCTCCATCCGCGGGAGGGGGGCGAACAGAAGCGCGACGGCCTCGGTCTCCTGTGCCATCCTGAGGGCCTCCTCCTCGCCGAGGCGGCCCTTGGCGTGGAGGGAGATGATCCGGCCGATCCGGAGGCCGCACGCCAGGGCGATCAGCCCGCACACGCGCCGGGACGCCCAGTGCCCGCGGACGCGAGCCTGGATCGCCGGGAGGGAAGTCTCAGGCCGCATCGGAGATCTCCTCGACATGCGCCTCGGGAACCTGCGCGAGGAGGACCTGGAGGACCCTGGCGAGCTCCCTGAGATCCGCCGGGGCGAGGTCCTGGCGGATGCCGAGGCGCATGACCTCGGCGGCGAGGGAGCGGAGTTGCTCGTGCTGTGCTGTCGTACGCATGATCCCCCCCTCACTGCCGGGTTTCGTAAGGAGCGGTCAGCTTGACGCGGACCGCCACCTCGACCAGCCGCCGCAGGCCGCGCAGGCTCCCTCCGGGCCAATTCTCGCCCAACGCCAGCAGGTCGCTTCGGTCGAGCTCCCCATGGTCGTCGGGGAGGCCCTGGGCCCTCGCGATCTCCAGGGCCATCCGCCGGGCTAGCACGGGCATGTGCTGCGGGCCGGGGAGCGGGAAGTGGAGCACGCGCAGCCGGTCGAGAACCTGATTCGCGATCCCGTCCGTGGAGTTCGCCGTGCAGGCATGGATCACGTGGCTGATGTCCACGTCAGCCTCGATGCACGGATCCCGGTACCGGCGCGCGTTCTCCGGCTCCATGAAACTGGTCAGCGAGTCCCGCAGGGTACCCCCCGACCCCTGACGGTGGCCACCCGCGCGGGAAACCTCGTCCCACAGGCAAACGGGGTTGGCGTGCCGGGCCTCGACGATGGTCCGCAGCGGAAAATTAACCTCTGTTGAAGTCCATCTCCGGGGCGTGCCTGCCGCCGCGTTGTCCGAGGACCCGTCGCAGGCGTAGCGCGCCACGTGGACGCCGAGGCTGCGGAAGAATCCGTCGACCGCCGTCGTCTTGCCGCCGCCGGGAGCCCCGATGACAACGAACGGGCGGATCGATAGGGGCTCCTCCGGGCCCTGCAGGGCGACGAGGCCCTCGAAGAACCGGCGTGCATGCGGGGCCTGCGCGGCGTGCTCCTCGATCAGGGCCTGCCGGTCCGTCGGGAATCGGTAGAGGGGCAGCGGGACGCCCGTCACGTCCCTGAATTGGGACGTGACGTCCTTGGCGGTCTGCCCCGTCGTGCTCCCGCCGATGCGGGGGATGACGACGACGTGCCCGGGAGGCACCGCATCCGCCCGAGCCGTCTCGATCAGCTCGGCGGCCGACGGCGCCGCGACGGGCAGCCGGGCGAGGCCGCCGGGCCGGTCGTTGTGCATCGCCTCGGCATGGGTCTCCCGCAGGCCGAGGGCGACCCTGGCGAGATCCACGGCGCGCTGGCGGGCGTAGGCCGGCTCGCCCCGACGACGTACGCGGAGGTAGGCCGGGTCCAGCAGGGTCAGGCCGTAAGCCAGGAGGTGCTCCGGCGCGCCGGAATTGGCGTCCCGGGCATACGTCTGGGCCACCTCCCGGGCCGGCTCCAGGTACTCGTCCCGCCCGAATTCGATGAGATACGCGAGCGTGCGATGAGCCGCCTCGTCCCACCAGCAGTCGATTGCATTCTGAGGATCGCCCGCAAGGCGAGCCGCGTCGAGATAGGCGGCCTCGATCTGCGTGCAGAGGACCTGCTCGCCGGCCGCCCCGGCGATCTTGCCGGTGTGGGCCCAGTAGGCCGACACGTTGAGGCCGCGCACCCATTGGATGCAGTCCTCGTCGGTGAAATATTCCCTCATCGCCGGCAGGAACGGGGTGCCGTGGACGAGGCCGCGCGACCAGACCAACAGGTCGTCTGCGATGCTGTCGTTCAGAAGGGGGGCGTTGGCGTAGAGCGCGCGCGTCGAGGGCGCGACCGCCCCGCGGAGGGGGGTTCTGGGCATCGGACGGATCTCCAAGACGCGTTCGGCCATCCGCCCGCGTATAGTGGTCTCCAAGGTTTACGCCCGGAGATCCTAAGGAGAAGTAAAGCTAACCTTCATCCACAGGCCGGAGAGGCTTGCCCCGGCGGGCCTCCCTCAGGGCGACCGTCACGTTCGCGACGGCCTGGACGGCGGTCTCGACCCGGTCGGGCCATGCCGACCCCTCGCCATAGGCGTCGGCGTACCAGGCCATGGCCGACATGATCCGCCCGAGGCCGTCCGCGTCGGGGCTGTCCGAGATCGAGCCGAGCACGCGCATCACCGCCGGGGGCAGCGCCACGGTGGCGAGGCGGTCGCGGGCAAGGGACCGCCGGTTGACCTTGAAGACGTCGGCCACGGCATGCGTCCACCCGTCGGGCCAGACCCGCAGCGCGGCCGCCTCGACCGCCTCGGCCAGCGCCGGATTCACCTCGGACGTTTCGAGGGGGGCGGGAACGCCGTCGACGACCGCGTGGGGCCGTCTCGCCTCGTCATACGCCAGCACCACGGCGCCCCCGAGGAAGCCCACGGCGATCCAGCCGGAGGGGACGGGGAAGTGGCCTGGGTCGACGTAGGCGAGGCGGATGGGCATGCCCCCGGATATCACGGTCCAGGGTTTCGGGAAGCCTCGCGCCGCCGGTCGCGCGCCCCCTTCCCCCGAATCGGCGCGATCACGCTACCCTGTTGGGATGCGCCACGAGGCGTTCGGGTCTGCCGATGCGGGCCGAGTTGGAGGGGGGCCCGGCCAGGTGCGGGGGCCCCCTTCGGATTCCTGGAGGGGGCATGCGGATCGTTGATTGGAGCGAACTCTCCAGGATGGAGGTGGCCACGATCTTCCAGGACGTCTGGCCGATGCGTGTCGGCGAACTGCAGATCCTCGGAAACGTCCTGCCCCACGGGCGCAAGGAGCGAACCGAGCTCGTATCGGCGCGCCTGATGCCCGTTTCGCGTGACGTCGAGGCGCTCAGCCTCAGCCCGGACGAGTACCAGAGGCTTGGCTTGATGGAATGCGACTACGTCGTTGAGCAGCCCTCCGGACACGGACGCGAGCCTGCCGCCGATGCCGGTCGCCGCTGGCTTGTCTGGGAGCAGGCCGACCGTGAGCGTGTGGCACGCTGGCTCCTCAATCCGGGTGACGCATCCGCCGAGCAGAACGCCGGGCACCATGTGCTCCTCAAGGTGGAGGCCTGACATGGCGAAGGAAACCCTGACTGAGACCGTGGCGCGCCTCTACCGCGACATGACCCCCGACCAGATCTCCGCCCACGAGGACTAGGTCCGCCGGTACCACGCGGAGCAGGCCCTCAAGGCCGATACCAAGCTGATGCTCCTGGAGGATCATGAGGAAGAGTGGATCTCCCGCATCCTCTCGATGACGCCGACCGAGCTTCAGGCTGCTGACGGCGACATGCTGGATTTCACCGGCCGTGGGCACGTGCTGGCCTACCTCCTGAACCGCGTCCCGGCCCGCCGCGAGGCCCTGGACGCCAAGCCGAAGGTGACGCCCGATCAGGAGCGAGCCTCCCTCCGCGCCATGTACGTCCGCGGGACCATCACCCCTCAGGACTACGTGCGGGAGATGGGCGCCACGTACCTGACGGGGCACGCTTCCGAACTCCCGCAGGTGGGGTCCTTCCATGGCTGAGGCGACCTTCGAGGCCTACAAGGCCTTCGCGCAGTCGTACCTCGCTCCGTTGGTTGAGCAGCCATACGAGGATGGGGCCGAGGATTTTCGGCGCGGTCAGTCCGTCTATGCCGGATTCATCCGCGCCGAGAAGGAGCGCCACGAACGCCAGATGGATGCGTGGCGCGCCGAGTTCGAGCGCGGCTATCTCGCTTCGACCTGGCGGGCGATGGTCGACGTCGTCGTCGATGCCGAGGCGGACAAGGTCGCCCGGCCGGCAATCGGCAAGCCCCTGTCCCGCCGGGCCCGCCGCAGGAATCGGGGACGCGTCCGGGCGGCGAGGATGGTGTTGGGTAAGACCTGTCACCAGCCGGTCCAGTGGGAATGGCCGGCGCCGAGAGGCTTCCATGGCTGATCGGATCATCCTCGGCATCGATTGCTCCCAGGGCAGCGACGACCCGGCCCGTCCGAAGGGGCAAGCCGGGTTCGATTGGGGCGACCTCGACGGCGTGGTCCTCACGCTGGGCAACTTCCCGAAGCACATGACCCGTCGGCGGCGCCGTCGTCTCCGGGGCGGGAAGACCCAGCCGACGTCGCCGAGGCCCACGTTCATGGCGTGGGTCGCCGAAGGGCCCATGGTGGTCGCCCGCGGGGCGGCGCTGTTTCGGAACGAGGGCTCCCATGGGCAAGCGTGATCAGCACATCTACCGGGTCGATGGCAGCGACTGGTATCAGGTGCCCGAGCGGGGATGGTTCATCATCATCCGCGCCCCGTTCGAGCGCCACGCCCCCGGCGACGTCATCCTGATCGGCACCAAGGGCGAGAAAACCAAATGGGATCACTGGTTCGTCACCGCCGTCGAGGGATCAATCGGATCGGATCTGACCGCGCTGCTGGTGAGGATCGCGACCGCCGACGAGATCCCGGCGCCCGAGCCAGATCCCACGACCATGTCCGAACCCGAGCGGATGAAGGAGGCCTCCAGGCAGGCTTACGCGATCCTCAGCGACCTGGCGGGCTGCGTCGGGATGGAGCGGAACGCGGTCAACCAGTTCCGGGACAAGGTTCGCCGCCTGAAGGCCACCATCGTCGGCATCGAGTACGAGCCGGATTGCGACCACCGTTGGGACTAGCCCGACGGCACCACCCAGCATGGAAGGCCACCCGAGGCATGACCATGCCCTGGAAGGATCTCGTCCTCCGCGACGGGGCGTCCCTGTCCCTGAACGAGGACGCCGCGGCCCTGACAAAGAAGCCGCCCTTCACGATGATCGGGCAGTGCCACCGGCAGCCCTACTCGCAGGATTTCGACACCCTGCACGATGCCGTCTGCTGCGCGGCCGCGGCCATCGACCTGAACCTCTGGCGCCCCCTGGAGGTTAGCAACCGGAACGGCGAGGTAGTCATGGGCGAGGACGAGCTTTGGGAGCGAGCCCAGGCCATCTAGCCTTCAGACCCGAGTCCTCGAATTCGATTGATCCGATCCGATCAAATGCGACCTTCCGATTCCGCGAGCGGTAATCCGGCCAAGCTACGGTGCCCCGATCCGGAGACACCGATGCCCTACATCCGCGGCCCGTCATGGCGCCCCCGCAAGATCTTCGGCCACCAGGTCGAGGCGCTTCAGACGACGAAGAACCTCGACTTGGAATGCGACACCGAGTTCCAGCAGGCCAACCTGACGGACCGCGCTCGCGAGATCATGCTGCAACTCAAGTTGACGGCATGGTTCATCCGCCTGCCCGGTGAGAAGGCGACCTTCGCGACGCTGGTCCTATTGGACGGTCACCATGAGGCAAGCAATCGCCTTCTGAAGGAGACGTGCCCGTATCAGGGAACGCCCCTGACGACCGACGAAAATCCCGAATACCTTTATTATGGGCAATACCACTACTCGTTCGTGGACGGACGCGTACAGACCTACATGAACGGCAACAAGGACTATCTCTGGAAGCAGGTGAGCGATTACCTCAATTGGATGGCAATCCCGGCTGAAGACAGGAAAGCCCTGGAAGAGATCGCAGACTTCTAGCGCCAACCCCGCGCAACCATCCAGAACCTTTCGGAGACGACCATGGACGAGATGGACGAGATGACCTTCCAGACCAACGGGCTGATGATGCAGCTCACCGAGATCCGCGAGCGACAGGCGGCCAACGAGGCGGCCCGGGCCACCGCTTCCAGCCTGACCGAGATCGGGAAGGTCGAGGCCGAGGACGAGCAGATCGCGATGGCGTTGTGGTCGGCCCGCATGTCCTGCCGGGTCATGCCCGACACGCCACCCGAGGAGATCGTGCCCATCCTGGCGGTCCGCGTGGCGGACGCGGGCGCTCACTTCTTCAAGGACCAGCCCAAGGTCGATGGTCACGTGAAGTGGTGCTCGGAGGTCGAGCGCCACGGCGGTCCGAGCATCGACCCGGATTGGCTCCGTGCCTACATGGCCGATCACCTCGCCGGTCGCGAGCGGGCCATCGACCCCATCGTCCAGCAGGCCATGGTCATCAGGGACGGTCGCGTCATTCCGCCAGGCGGCAAGCTGATGGACGTCGATACCGGCAAGCCGATCCGCCCGGCATGACTCGGCGCTGGCGCGAATCGGGCCTCCTCATAGAATGGTGAGGAGTGCCCCGAGTAAGCCGCATGTCCGACCGCCGACAAGGGCACCGCCGACCGCATCGAGGCCGACAACGGCGAGGCTACAGCAGCCTGAAGTCGCGGGCGTTATCGAGACGCCACTGCCGCGTCTGATCGAGCTCCCCGTATACGGAGATCCGGCGGCCCTCGGTATGGGCCTGCACCGCCTGGAGGTACTCCTCGGGCCCCAAGGACACACGCACATTTCGGGTGCCGAACTCTTCGCTAACCCACTCGACGACGACGTCCTGCAAGCCTGAGATGCTGTAGAGGTCGGCGGGCACCTCCATCGAGTGAAGCGTCCGGACCTTGCCCATGATGGTCCGCCGCTTGTCGTAGTCGACCGCCCGCAGGACCTTCGCAGCCTCCTGGAGGATGCCCACCCCGCGGGCCTGGCTAATGGTCATGACGGGCGCGTTACCGAGGTCAGCCGGCACGCCCCACTCCGGCGAGAACAGGATCTGGAACCGCACCTCGCTGACCTGGGGCTCCGACACCAGGGCGGTGAGCTCCTCGCAGGCGTTCGCGTTCAGGCCGGTCGCGTATCCCTGGGTGATCAGGGTCGGGTCCTCCTCGGCAATCGCCGCCTCGATGGTGCGCAGCCCGCGGGCGAGGCGCTGGACCACGAGCCTCTCAAGCGGTGGGGCGACGAGCTCCTCCCCCATAGCGAGGGCCTGGACGTCCCCCTCGTCCGGCGTCCGTGAGCCGACCGGGGACTCGATGGTGAACCCGAAGCTGCCCCGGAAGGTGTGACCGAAGCGACAGTCGTTGGCGTAACGCTGGGCCACGGAGCTGACGCGCTGGTAAAATGGCCCGGCGTGGAGCTCGGCGTGCGCCAACGCCTCCAGGGTGCCGTGCATCCGCTTGATGAACGTCTCCGCGGTGCCGAGGCGGATGGTGTCCTGACGGATCGCGGAATCGGGCAGGCGCGATCGCACCAGGTCGTAGCTGATCGCGCGGATGGCGGCGGCGACCATCTCGAACGGGCGCTGCTCCATGTCCGTCAGGGTGACGAGGGCCGAGGTCAGCCGCTCCCGCAGGTCACGGACCTGCTGCGTTCCAGGCAGGAAGATCTCGACCGGGTCGCCGTCCCCCTTGGCGAACAGGACCGCGCCGTCGCGCAGGACTGAGCGCCGCCAGCCGGTGACGGCGAGGTACCGCTTGAGGGAGCCGAGCGGCACGCCCTCGATGATGTCGACCGGCGCCGTCATGATGCCAAGGCCTCCTCGCGGGCCATCAGCATGACGTCCCTGAGGCTGGCTGGGGTCAGCACCTGGGACCGCGGGATGCGGACGCGGACCTTCGACGAGCGCTCGGTCGGCGGGCCCGGGACGCGATACCAGTAGCAGCAGTTCCGCAGGCGCAGGCGCTCCTCGCACCCGGCGACCCAATCGGACGCGTCGGGTGGCATGCAGAGCAGGATGAGGATGGCCATGGCCTGGTTCCTTTCCCTGTCCGTGAGGATGACGTGCGCCCGGGCCGAGAGGTCGTAGACGACCACGTCGTCCTCGTGGCGCCACTTGGTCGTGGCCTTCATCTGGAACTCGACGGGGAAGGCTGACTGGATGAGCTTCCCGCCGATGTTCTTGACCGGGTGGAACGCCCCGTCGATGCCGTAGTCGAAGGTCGGCTTGGCGGCGAGGTTCAGCCCGGCCGCGCCGGCGAGGGCATGGACGTAGGCATTCGAGATGGCCTCCTTCGCATGCTCAGGGGTGATCAAGACCCAACTCGGACGTTCGAGATTTCAGTGACCTGAGGTTCTCCCAGTCCTGGCCGGTCGAGTCCAGCGGTCACGCTCAGAAAGCGAAAGGGCCCGGGTGCAACCCGAGCCCTCCTGCTCACGTGGTTCCGGCCGACCCGGACGTGTGATGATAGTTGGTCATTTCCATCGAGCGCCAACCAGGCGCGGGAATCGAACCCCTCGACGGTGGTTGTTTGCCAGCACCCCGGCCGCGATGGCCAGTAGGGAATGATCGCCCGAACGCAGATTCGTGCAAGTCCGAGATAACGCCACCGCAGACAGCCGTCCGACCCTGCAGCTCGCCTCAGGCCGTCCGAATACCGTCCGAGTTGCTCCTGGTCGTTGCCGTGGCGGCCGCTCTGCGCAGAGGGGAATGACTTCGTACGGGCTTTCAATCAGACGCTTAGAAGGCGGCTGCTCTATCCAGCTGAGCTACGGAGTCGGGACGCCGCGCTTTTCCTAACACCGCTCTGGAGGGCTGTCATTAGCCCTCGCCGATTGCCTGGGCTGATCAAGTGTGGAGAGCACCAGATGGGCCTACGCTGCAAGGCAGCAGGATTTTCATGGCTTCCTCTACCGCAGATCCTGTGTTTGCGGCATGTTCCGACCAAGGGTGATCGACGGTTGAGACAACAATTATAAAGTCCAATCCTCGTCGATCCACGGCTCGCCTAAAGCTCCTATAAAAACCATACCTTCCTGCAAATTTCAGCATTTTTCGCGACAAAGCCTACTTCGCGGCGCATGCCGGAAGTAGGCTTTGTCGGATGACCCGGATGATACTAGGTCGGGTCTTTGGAAAAGACTCAGGCCGCCTGCTTCTTGCGCGGGCCGCGACGCTTCTTTTCCGGCGCGGGAGCGACAGCTTCTTCCACCGGCTCGCTCACAACCTCTTCTGGAGCTGACTTGGTCACAGTCTTACGACGCTGCTGGCCGAGACCGAGTGCACGAGCTAGCTCGGACCGTTGTTCGGAATAAGCGGCGGACGTCATCGGATAGTCGGGCTGCAGACCCCATTTTGCCCGGTATTGCTCAGGGGTCAGTCCCCGTAGCGTGAGGTGACGGCGAAGCGTCTTGTACTGCTTGCCGTCTTCGAAGCTGACCAAGTAATCCGGGGTCACGGAGCGGCGGATCTCCTGCGGCGTCGCCTTGGGCGGCCCAGTGTCCACCGCCGGTGCATTGCTCGTGCTCACAGTGCGAATGGCTTCGTGCACATCGCTTAAAAGCTTAGGCAGTTCCGCGCTTTGAACGTGATTGTTGCTGACGTAAGCGGAAACGATATCAGCCGCTAAGGTGATAAGACGAGCCGATTCAGTGTCTGATTCACTCATGATATTCGTACCATCGATTCAATTTGTTGAAACTGTACACGAGACTAAGCTCTGTTTTCACCTATCGCAAGATGTTATTGCAGGAAATTCGGTGTTTTAAGGATCATTCGCTCGTGTGTATCGGGTTTTCGCCGTCTGCGAGAGCCATATCATGCGATCCCCATACGTTTGGGCGTGGCACCAAGCAGAGTTTATCCATCATTTCAGCGCATCAACGCCTCGCGGCGGCTCGCTCATCACCAGACCCGACAAAGGTCGCAGGGGAAAACTTCGTGGGTGGGATTGTCTGCCGGTCAAAACAATCACGACTGGCAAATCCACCTGGGCCAACCTCGAAGTTCCATCTGGGGGTAAGTCCGCTCCCGCCACTTCGCATAAGCTCAAAGGTCGTTGCGGCAGCCGAATCCAACTGCACGGCGCACTGCCACGCATCTGGAAGATCCATCATTCAGCCCTGTCGGTGGGGCTATTCGTCCAGATGTCATGCCGTGATCCCGATGTTGGAGTAGAAGGTGATTTTCCACCTTCGCCGAATAGCAGATGTCGCGACTTCTGGTGCGGAAGGCCGGCAAATAGTAGAAATTAAGAGTTTGCAATCGTATACCTCCCCTCTCATGACGTTTCGAGGTAGGAGTTCGGCAGCGGTAGCGGTGGATCTTTGGCCTCCTCGTCTGACATCTTCAAGGTGCTCGTGGAATTAGACCTTCCTCTCGCATCAGGAAAAGCTTCTTAGAAACAAGCATCTACTTCGACGGGGCATACGGTGAGTTTTTCGACTTTCATTGAGCGACAAGAAACTTACCTCATCGCCGTGTTGGCAGGCGACGGTGGCTAACCTGTTCAACGGAAATCAGTTCCCTGTAACTTCAGTCAAAATCGCACCTTCATGCAAAAAGTATGCGTCGTATTGCTGCGAATATCAGCGGCACGATGAGAGGCAGATTCTCAAGCGGTCTCTTTTTAAGATGAGTCGTGAAGATCGGTCTGAAATATCCGCCGTAATTTTGCTGAATATGGATGTCCCGTCAACGGGACGAACAAAATACAACTAATGCGCGTGGGGATAGTCTTTTTCGGGTCGGAGAGGAAGGAGGATGAAGTTGGACTCGTTGGTCGCTTCGATGTCCGAGAATCGACGTATGGCTGTCGCAACTCCGCGGCCGAGCCAGCCTATGGCGATGCGCTCTCGCATGGGAAATGCGCTGCCAGAAATATTATATACGCATTGTTCGAATGACGCCGCGTGAAGGCTCGGCGCCAAGTTCCAATTTCCGTCAGTCGACCGTTCCGGCGATACCCGAGCCACGCCCCATAATATGGACAGGCCCGGATAGTGTAGTGAGTCCTGTCCGCGTCGTTCGTTTAATCCAGCCCGAGCATGAGGCCAATATTCTGAACAGCGGCACCGGAGGCGCCTTTACCAAGGTTGTCGAGCCGGGCAACGAGCAGCGCCTGGGAATGGTCCGGTGTTCCATAGACCCTTAGTTCGAGACGATCAGTATCGTTCAGGCCCTCGGCATCCGGCTTGTCGTTCGGGCTGGTCTGTATCACCGTCACCAAGGTGTTGCCGGCGTAATGGGCTGCGAGAGCCGCTTCCAGTGCTGCCGCATCCGGACGCCCCAGCAGAGTATCGAGGTGAAGCGGAATGCTGACCAACATGCCCTGGCGGAAGTTTCCCACGGATGGGATGAAGATTGGCCTACGGGTCAAGCCGCCATAGGTTTGAAGTTCCGGCAGGTGCTTGTGTGCAAAGCCGAGGCCGTAGAGCTGAAAGGCCGGTGCGTCGCCGGCCTCATAGGCTTCGATCATGCTCTTGCCGCCACCGCTGTAGCCGCTTACCGCATTGACGCTGATCGGCGTGTCCGACGGCAGCAATCCAGCATCGACAAGGGGCCGTATCAACGCGATCGCCCCGGTGGGATAGCAGCCGGGATTGGCGACGCGCCGCGACTCGCGGATCACCTGTGCTTGGCCGGCGTTCAACTCAGCGAAGCCGTAAGCCCAACCGGGACTGACACGGTGGGCGGTGCTCGCATCGAGAATGCGGGGACCGCCAGCCGGAAGAGCATCGGCCAAAGCCACCGTTTCCTTAGCAGCGTCGTCGGGCAGGCAGAGGACGACGAGATCTACGTCAGCCAACAGCGCCCGTTTGACCGCGATGTCTTTGCGGCTCTCATGAGGGATACTTTTCAGGGAGACGCGGCCCTCGCGCTCCAGGCGTTCGCGAATGCCGAGCCCGGTGGTGCCGGCCTCCCCATCGATGAACACCGTGGGCTTCGCCAATCCGCTTTCGCTCATTTGAAAGGTTCCGTTTGTCTCGCCGTGGGATAACCGCCCTGCGCGCTCGCGAGGTGAAGACTCCGGCTTCTCAAGTCAATGTCGCGGTACCGGAGCCTTCGCGGTCGAAGCACCTTTATCGTCGTGCTTTCACACGGATTGATGACACGTCATACCCCGGGAACTGGCCCTTCCGGCGCATGTTGATCGCATGGAAACAAGCAAAGGCTTGAACGATGGCCGCCAGCGCAGAGAAGTCCGATCCTAAGCTGTGGGATAAAATCAAGTCCGAGGTCACCTCCTCGGATAAAGGAGGCAAACCCGGCCAATGGTCCGCCCGCAAAGCTCAAGCGGCGACGAAGGCCTATAAAGAGGCCGGAGGCGGTTACAAGGGACGGAAGTCCAAGGACAACAGCCTTACGCAATGGTCCAATGAGGAATGGGATACGAAATCCGGCGAGCCGAGCAGCGAGACGGGCGAACGGTATCTTCCGAAGAAAGCACGTTCCTCCTTGTCAAAGGAGGAGTACGACCGCTCGACCCGAAAGAAGCGTGCTGACACCAAAAACGGGAAGCAGTTTTCCAGTCAGCCGAAGGACGTAGCCGAGAAAGCGGCCTCCGCCCGGAAAGGTGGATCCAAGTCCCGCAAGGCCTCGGATGGGCCCACCAAGGCCCAACTGATGGAGCAGGCCCGATCGGAAAATATCCGCGGTCGCTCGAGTATGTCGAAGGACGAGTTGCAGAAAGCGCTTCATGCCTCCTGACCGTGGGAGGATTGATAGATCCCACGCTTCCCTGGCATCGTGGTTGAACGGAAGCGAGCCACGCCGAGTTCTGCCCTATATCTCTGTTCTTCCAGGACCCGTTTCGATGATCGCCAGACCCGTCGTGCTCGCACCTTGTCTCGTCCTATTGCTGACGGGGACCGTACTTGCTCAGAGCATTCCGGCTCCGGCCGGCATCGGCACGGCTCCATCGCAGAGTGGTGAAGCTGGCACACCCTCAGGGAGCGCCTTTGGCATGCCATCGACAAACTCCGTTTCTCCCGGGTCTCCGGTTGGAAAGCCTCCGGTCGGTGGTGCGGGTGAGGCATCGGGGCTGTCCTCCAGTGCGGGCGTCGGAACCGGCGTCGGTGGCCCCCCTGGGACCGGCGCCCTGCCGGGTACCGGTGGAACATCCGGCGGTCCTGGTGGAATTAACCGCTGATACCGTCAATCCGGTTTTGATGTCACGTTCTCCGCAATCCCAACCTTTGAGAGGTCTTCACATGCCCATCCGCCTGAAGTCGCTCGCGGCCGGCTTCGCCACCCTCGTAGTTCTCGTGACAGGGTTCAGCGAAGCCGAGGCGTCCTGCCTGCGCAAAGTTGCCAACCGGTCGACATTGACGCTCGTAGTGGGCCAAGGGGAGGGTGGAGCAGTGACGGTTCGCCCCGGCACGTCGAGGACAATCAAGCTCGATGGGTCGGCTCCGGTAGACGTGACCGGCTATTGCGACGTCCCGCGCCGAGGCCCACCCTTCGGACAACCCGTTGTTCAGCGCAGCTTTGCCGTGACGGCGGTCATGGATCGCTGCTTCTACGAAATCGGGAATGGGTTCTTCGAACGCGAACTCGGCCCGAGCTTCTTTCCGCGCGACGATACCGGAGCGTTTGCCCTGAACACTCCTCGTCAGGGGGATCTCGCTCTGGGTCCATCCGGCGAATTCTGCCCTGCAATCCGATAAGGCTCGACCCGAAGCGGATATGAAAAAGGCCCGCATGCGGTGCATGCGGGCCTTTTTCTCATTGTACCACGTCCGTAATTGTCAGATCGCGGCAACCTTCCGGTTGATGGCGAGCGCGCCCAAGGTCGCGACCGCACCCGACAGCAGGTAAACTCCCACCCAGGCAAGGCCGAATCGGCTCGACAGGCTCAGCGCCACCAGCGGCGCGAAGCCGGCTCCGATCAGCCAGGCGAGATCGGATGTGAGCGCCGCGCCGGTATAGCGATAGCGCGTGCCGAGATACTCGGTCACCGAGCCTGATGTCTGCCCGTAAGACAAGCCGAGCAGACCGAAGCCGACGAGCACGTAGATCGTCTGGCCGGTCTCGCTATCGCCGAACAGCAGCGGTGCGAGAATGCTGGCGAGGCTGAACAAGCCGATTAGGCTGGCCGCTATGCCGACGAGCCGACGCCGGCCCACCTGATCCGCGACGATTCCCGAGATCACAATCGCGCCAGCGAAGACGATCGAGCCGACGAATTGTACGAGCAGGAACTCGCCGGCCGAGCGCTTCGTGAACAGGGTGATCCAGCTGATCGGGAAGATGCTGACGAGATGGAACAGTGCAAAACTCGCCAGCGGCACGAAGGCGCCGATAAGGACAGTTCGCCCCTGTGCGCGGATCATTTCCCAGACCGGGGTCGGGGCGAGTTCGCGCGTCTCGAGAAGCTGCGTGAACTCCTCGGTTGCCACGAGGCGAAGTCGCGCGAAAAGAGCGACGACGTTTACCGCGAAGGCCACGTAGAACGGGTAACGCCAGCCCCAATCGAGGAAGTCGTCCATGGTCAGGTTGGCGAGAAAGAACGAGAACAGGGCACTTGCGAGCCCGAAGCCGATGGGCGCTCCGAGCTGCGGGATCATCGCATACCAGCCCTTGCGGTCACCGGGGGCTTTGATCGACAGAAGCGAAGCGAGGCCGTCCCACGCGCCGCCCAGCGCGAGCCCCTGCCCTATACGGAAAGCGGCGAGCAGCCAGACCGAGGCCATCCCGATGCTGTGATAGGTCGGCAGGAACGCGATCGACACCGTCGAGCCACCGAGCAGGAACAGGGCGATCGTCAGTTTCACGCCTCGCCCATGCCGTCGGTCGATCTCCATGAAGATCACCGAACCGATGGGCCGTGCCACGAAGGCGAGAGCGAAGAGGGCGAACGCGTAGAGCGTGCCTTCCAGGGGCGGGACGAACGGAAAGAAGACCTTCGGGAAAATCAGCACCGAGGCGATGCCGAAGACGAAGAAGTCGAAGAATTCCGATGTCCGGCCGATGAGGACACCGACGGCAATGTCGCCGGGCGCGACTTCGGGTTCGGATGCGCCGGCCCTGGCACCTGCACTCAGATGCGGCGGGGTCTGCAACGCGTAATCTTGGCTCATGGACGGCCATTCGCTGCTTGAAGGGTGGGAAGGACACGCCGCACTTGGCGCATCCCTGTGTTCCGATTATGAGGGCTTGTTGCACTGCGGCAAAGCGATGCAACGTCACGTTTCGCGGATCAGTCAGGCATATGTCCCGCGGGTGATGCTTCCCTTCTTACTGCCTTCCGCGATGGAAATCAGCTATGCTCTCAACGCCCGGCTGATTAAAGCCGCACGCACTTGCCAGGGCGCCTTTGCACTGCGCAGGAGAAGCCCGTATCGAAACGGCATCGCGGCAAGCAATCCAGTACGAGCCGCCGCTTTTCGTAAACCAAATGTTTCCTCCCGACGTTCCGCCCGCGGACGTCTCACTGCAGCCGGTCGGATGTCATCCAGATCCTTGCGCGCTCTCGCATTCCTGCCTCTCATGGCCCTTCTCTCGGGCTGCAACATGGTCGTCATGCAGCCAGCGGGCGACATCGCCACGCGGCAGCGTGACCTCATTGTCGCCTCGACGGGGCTGATGCTGCTGATCATCCTTCCGGTGATCGCCTTCACGCTCTTTTTCGCTTGGCGTTATCGCCAATCGAACACCGAGGCCGAGTACGACCCCGACTGGCACCACTCGACTCAGCTCGAAGTGCTGATCTGGTCGGCGCCTCTCGTGATCATCATCGCCCTCGGGGCGCTGACCTGGATCAGCACACATACGCTCGATCCCTACCGGCCCCTGAGCCGCATCGACGCTTCCCGTCCGCTCACTGCGGATGTGAAGCCGTTGACGGTCGAGGTCGTGGCACTCGATTGGAAGTGGCTGTTCTTCTATCCCGACCAGGGCATCGCCACGGTGAATGAACTGGCGGCGCCGGTGGATGTGCCAATCAATTTCAAGATCACCTCGGCCTCGATGATGAACTCTTTCTTCATTCCGGCGCTGGCGGGACAGATCTACGCCATGGCCGGAATGGAGACGAAGCTGCACGCCGTCATCAACAAGGCGGGCGTCTACGAAGGTTTCTCCGCTAATTATAGCGGCGAAGGCTTCTCGCGGATGAACTTCAAGTTCCACGGGCTTGACCAGGGCGGCTTCGACCAGTGGGTCGCCAAGGTGAAGGCCGAGGGTAAGGAGCTCAACCGCGACGCCTACATCGCCCTGGAGAAGCCGAGCGAGCGTGAGCCGGTGGGCTACTATTCCAGCGTCGCGCCGGGGCTCTATAGCGCCATTCTGAACATGTGTGTCGTCGAGGGCAAGATGTGCATGGGCGAGATGATGAGCATCGACTCCAAGGGCGGCGCCGGCAAAGAGAGCCACGCCAACCGGGAGCGGCTTCGTTACGACGACAGGCATGCCGTCCGCGGCGAGGAGGCCCAGGGGGCGACGTTCCCAGCCACCGAAAAGAAGACGCGCAGCCAGGAGGTCGACCCGGACAAGGGGCATGATCACCACCACGACCATTCCGGGTCTGACACGAAGCAAAGTGACCCTGCCCCCGCGCAGCTGAACCGCTAGGCCGACGCGATGACGCGCGGCCTTCGGGACAGGCGCATCACAGTGGCGGCACCATTAAATTGAACCCATGAGAGACGAGTACCGAATCGGTCGGTACGTCCCCTCGCCGACAACCGGGAACGAAGCGATCCCATGTTTGCCAATCTCGATCTTCAGAAGCTCGTCTTCGGGCGACTGACTCTCGAAGCCATTCCGTATCACGAGCCGATCCTGCTCGTGACGTTCATCGGCGTCGCCATCGGTGGCGTCGGATTGCTGGGCCTCATCACCTATATGCGCTGGTGGGGTCCGCTGTGGCGCGACTGGTTCACCTCCGTCGACCACAAGAAGATCGGCATCATGTATGTCGTTCTCGCGCTGGTGATGCTGCTGCGCGGCTTCTCCGATGCACTCCTCATGCGCTCGCAGCAGGCCATCGCCTTCGGGGCCAACGAGGGCTACCTGCCGCCGCATCATTATGATCAGATCTTCACAGCCCACGGCGTGATCATGATCTTCTTCGTGGCGATGCCTCTGGTCACCGGGCTGATGAACTTCGTCGTGCCGCTGCAGATCGGTGCACGCGACGTGTCATTCCCGTTCCTCAACAATTTCAGCTTCTGGATGACGGTCAGCGGCGCCGCGACGATCATGGCGTCGTTGTTCGTCGGCGAGTTCGCCCGTACCGGATGGCTGGCCTACCCGCCTCTCTCCGGCCCTGCCGGAAGTCCCGGCGTCGGCGTCGATTATTACATCTGGGGGCTTCAGATCGCCGGCATCGGCACCCTGTTGTCCGGCATCAATCTGATCGCCACCATCGTGAAGATGCGCGCGCCTGGCATGACCATGATGAAGATGCCGATCTTCACCTGGACCGCGCTCTGCACGAACATCCTTATCGTCGCCGCTTTTCCGATCCTCACGGCCGTTCTCGCGCTGCTCTCCCTCGATCGCTACGTGGGCACGCACTTCTTCTCGAACGACCTCGGCGGCAACCCGATGATGTACGTGAACCTCATCTGGATCTGGGGTCATCCGGAGGTCTACATCCTCATCCTGCCCGCTTTCGGAGTGTTCTCGGAGATCGTCTCGACCTTCTCCGGCAAGCGGCTCTTCGGCTACGCCTCGATGGTCTACGCCACCGTGGTCATCACGATCCTGTCCTACCTCGTCTGGCTGCACCACTTCTTCACGATGGGCTCGGGTGCCTCCGTGAACTCGTTCTTCGGCATCACGACGATGATCATCTCGATTCCGACGGGGGCGAAGCTCTTTAACTGGCTCTTCACCATGTACAAGGGCCGCATCCGTTTCGAGGAGCCAATGCTCTGGGCCATCGGCTTCATGGTGACCTTCACCATCGGTGGCATGACCGGCGTTCTCCTCGCCGTGCCCCCGGCCGACTTCGTTCTCCACAACAGCCTGTTCCTCATCGCCCACTTCCACAACGTCATCATCGGCGGCGTGCTGTTCGGTATGCTGGCCGGCATCACCTACTGGTTCCCCAAGGCCTTCGGTTTCAAGCTCGATCCGTTCTGGGGGAAGATGTCGTTCTGGTTCTGGCTCACGGGCTTCTACTTCGCCTTCATGCCGCTTTACGTCCTAGGCCTGATGGGCGTGACGCGCCGCGTGCAGCATTTCGACGATCCTTCGCTGCAGATCTGGTTCATCATCGCGGCCTTCGGCGCCGGGTTGATCGCGTTCGGCATCCTCTCCTTCATCATCCAGCTCGTCGTGAGCTTCATGCGACGCGAAGCATTGCGTGACCACACCGGCGATCCGTGGGGCGGCCGTACCCTCGAATGGTCGACCTCCTCGCCGCCGCCAGACTACAACTTTGCCTTCACGCCCGTGATTCACGATCACGATGCGTGGTCGGACATGAAACGCCGTGGCTATGCCCGACCGCTCCAGGGTTTCCGCCCGATCCACATGCCGAAGAACACCGGCACGGGCATGATCCTCGGCATCCTCAGCATCGGCTTCTCGTTCGGCATGATCTGGTACATCTGGTGGCTTGCCGCACTGACGTTCATCGCCATGGCCGTCGTCGCCATCGGGCATACGTTCAACTACAACCGCGACTTCCACATCCCGGCCGACACCGTGATCGGTACCGAGGCTGAACGGACCCGGTTGCTCGAAGGTCGGGTCTGAGAACCATGGCGTCGCACGCTCCCACCCTCGCCAAGGAAGGCGAGGCACCCTCCTTCTACATGGAGGAGGATCACCATCCCGAAGGCGGCACCATGCTGGGCTTCTGGATCTATCTGATGAGCGATTGTCTCATCTTCGCGGCCCTGTTCGCCACATACGCCGTTCTCGGTCGAAACTATGCGGCAGGTCCTTCTCCCAAGGATCTGTTCGACCTGCCGCTGGTGGCGTTGAACACGTCGATGTTGCTGTTCTCGTCCATCACCTATGGCTTCGCCATGCTGGAGATGGCCAAGGGCGAGCAGCGGCGGATGCAGCTCTGGCTCGGCGTGACCGGCCTGTTCGGCCTCGCCTTCATCGGCCTGGAGCTCTACGAGTTCGCACACCTCATCCATGAAGGCGCCGGGCCGCAGCGCAGCGCCTTCCTGTCGTCGTTCTTCACCTTGGTGGGCACCCACGGCCTGCACGTGACGCTCGGCCTCGTCTGGCTCGTCGTGCTGATGGTCCAGACCGAACAGAAGGGCCTTATCCCGGAGAACCAGCGCCGGCTGCAGTGCCTTTCGATGTTCTGGCACTTCCTCGACGTGATCTGGATCGGCGTCTTCACCTTCGTCTATCTCATGGGAGTGCTGCAATGAGCGCCGCCAGCCAGTCCGCCCATGCAGCGGACCACGAAGAGGACGTGAAGGGCCACGGCGACCATAGCGGTCACGGCTCGTTCAAAGGGTATGTTACCGGCTTCGTGCTGTCAGTGATCCTGACCGCGATCCCGTTCTGGCTGGTCATGGGGGATGTGCTCGGAAACCCGCGTCTCACCGGCCTCGTCATCATGGGCTTCGGTGTGGTGCAGATCGTTGTCCACATGGTCTACTTCCTCCACATGAACACCAAGTCCGAGGGCGGGTGGACGATCCTGGCGCTGATCTTCACCCTGACGCTAGTGGTGATCACGCTCACAGGCTCCGTCTGGGTGATGTATCATCTGAACACCAACATGATGCCGATGACGCCGACCAGCTTGCATCAGCACCACTAGCGCACCGTCCCAATTACTGGACGCCGGTTTTCGGGAAGAACGATGCGAGACCAGTACCCTACGGCCACGCCTCGGATCACGTATCCGAGGCGTGGCCGTAATTTTATCGTCTCGGCATTCTGATGAGAACGGATAGACCCCTCCGGCCCTCGGGCACTGGCCTCGCGGTAGTCGGCGTTCTAACTCTCCTGACCGTAGCGGCCTTTCTTGCGCTGGGCACTTGGCAGGTCCAGCGCCGCGCGTGGAAGCACGACCTGATCGCCCGCGTCGATGCGCGGATCCATGCCGCTCCGGTCCTCGCACCTCGGCAGTCGGATTGGCCCTCGATCGATGCCGGCACCGACGCTTACCGCCGGGTCTACGCCACCGGGACCTTCGCGAACGATCGGGAAACCCTCGTCCAGGCCGTGACGGAACTCGGCGGCGGATATTGGGTAATGACGCCGCTGGTGGGCGCGGACGGAACGACCATCATCATCAACCGCGGCTTCGTCCCGGCGGATAAGCGCGATCCTGCATCGCGTGAACTTTGCCGGACCATAGGCGAAACCCAGGTCACCGGCCTGCTGCGCATCTCTGAGCCCGGCGGCGGCTTTCTGCGCCACAACGATCCCGGGGCCGATCGCTGGTACTCGCGCGATGTCGCAGCCATCGCCGCTTCGCGTGGCCTCGGAGCGACCGCGCCCTACTTCATCGATGCCGATGCGGCGGCCAATCCCGGCGAGTATCCCGTAGGCGGGCTCACAGTGGTGGCCTTCAGCGACAACCACCTCGTCTACGCCCTGACATGGTACGCGCTCGCCATCATGGCCGCGGCTGGTGGCGCCTACGTCATCCGCGACGGGATGCGCCGGCGCGGCGCCTGAGACGCTTCAGCTGTCCTCCGGAACCCAGCCGATCGACTGCCGAAGGAAGCCCATTCCGAGGGCCAGGAAAGCGGCGGTCTCGGAATTGTCCTTGCCGTAGCCGTGACCTCCGGCCGCCGGCTCGAAGAAAGCCGGGTCGTACCCGAGATGGCGTAGCTTCTCCGCCATCTTGCGGGCATGCCCCGGATGGACGCGGTCATCGCGTCGCGTCGTGGCGATGAGGATCGGCGGATAGGGCTTGCCCGCTTCCGCTGTGTGATAGGCCGAGATGGCGCCGAGGAAACTCCAATCCGCCTCCTCATCGGGATCGCCGTATTCGGCGATCCAACTCGCGCCCGCCAGGAGTTTCGAATAGCGCCGCATGTCGATGAGCGGGATCGTGCAGAACAGGGCGCCGAAGCGCTCGGGGTAGCGGGTCAGCATGTTGGCGATGAGGAGGCCGCCATTCGAGCCGCCCTGCGCGGCGATGCGCTGGGGTTTCGTGATGCCGCGCGCCACCAGATCGGCGGCCACCGCCGCGAAATCGTCATGCGCCAGCGCCTTGCCCTCGCGCCGGCCGGCCTGATGCCACCGAGTGCCGAACTCGCCACCGCCACGGATGTTGGCGACGACGCCGACGCCGCCCTTCTCCAGCCAGAGTTTGCCGAGAACCGCCTGATAGGTGGGAAGCAGCGAGATCTGGAATCCGCCATAGGCTGACAGATGCACCGGCGCGTCACCGCTCGCCCCGGCAGGGCCGACCTGGACGTAGGGGATGCGCTCGCCATCCACCGAGATGGCCTCGTGGCGGGTGACCGTCAGGCCTTTCGTGTCGAAGGCCGATGGCGTCGTGCGCAGGATGGTGGGAGCCGAGAGATCGCCGGGGATCGACAGCAGCGTCGGCGGCGTTAGCGGATCCTGAACCAGCGCGAGCAGAGACCCGTCCGACTCGCTCTGCTCGGAATCGAAGGGCCAGACGGACACGCTGCCGATCTCCGGCAGGCCCGGAAGGCTGAGGCGGTTCCAGCCGCCCTCCCCCGGTTCGAACACGTTGTAGGACGGGCGCAGATCGTCGAGGGCGTCGACGATGAGGCGCGGCCCGGCCCAGGAGACGTTCTGCAGCGCCCGGCGGTCGGAGGGCGTCCACAACACGGTGAAGCCGCGATCCCCGTCGAGGAAGGCCGGAAGGCCGATGGCGAGGACCGTATCGGGCACGTGGAGCGCGCCGCCGATGCTCCATTCAGAGCGGGTTCGGATGACGAGATGGTCGCCGTGGAGAGAGATTTCGGCGTCGGTGGGGGCGTCGATGCGGTGGGTCGGGCCAGTTCGGTCGCCGATATGCAGGATGCCGTCGAAGAAGCCGGTGCGCTCCATGAACACCACGCGCTCGGAGGGCGCGGCGTGGTCGACCTCGCCCCACAGGCCCATATTCTCGGGCGCGGTCTCGAACAGGATGGTGGCCGCGAGCGGGTCCTGGCCGCGCGTCCAGAGTCGAACCGTGCGGGAATAGCCGGAGCGGGTGGCCATGCTCTCGCCGAGGGCGCTCGACAGGATCAGCGTGTCGCGGTCGAGCCAATCCGCCCCGCCTTTCGCCTCGGGCAGGGTGAAACCGTCGGCGACGAAGCTGAGCGTCGGCAGGTCGAACTCGCGCAGAATGGTAGCGTCGCCCCCTCCCCGGCTGAGCTTCAGCAGGGCGCGGTCATGGGTGCCGGGGATGAGCGTCGCGCCGCCCCAAACCCAATCCACGCCTTCGGTTTTCGCCAGGGCGTCGATGTCGAGAAGGGTTTCCCAGGCGGGGGTGCCGGCGCGGTAGGAGGCTTCGTCGGTGCGCCGCCACAGGCCGAGGGGATGCTCGGCATCGCGCCAGATGTTGTAGAGGAGCTGGCCGCGCCGTGACACGAGGGGGATCTTGTCAGGCCGGTCGAGGATGGCCTTCACCGCCTCGCGGTCGCGCTCCATGACAGGGTCGGTGAAGCGGGCCAGCGTCTCAGCGTTGCGCGCCTCGACCCAGGCGACGGCCTCCGCACCCTCCACCTCTTCGAGCCAGAGATGGGGGTCGTCATCGGGTTCGGCGCGGGTGGGACGGGGGTCGAAGGTGGGTTTCGTCGGCTGGATCATGCCCCGAAACTAGGGCGATTCCACCGGAATGGCGACGGCTTCCGACCGGAATCGGACCCCCCTTTCGACCGGTACGCGACGGGGCTTCGCGCAAATCTCTAACCCTCGAGCGTTCCCCAGCTCGGCTTCCATGCGCTCTGCGGATCGATGACCACGATTTCCATGCCGCCCTCGTTGGCCACGTGGACGGCGATGCCGAAGGCCTGGGCGATGGGGAGCAGGCCGGTGGTGCTGAACTGGCGTCCGTCGGCGAGCTTCACTTCGCCCTTCACCTCGCCGCCGGCCTTCGACAGGCAGAGCGTGACCGCGGTGACGACGGGGGCGTGAACGCGCCGGAAGACGTTGGGCATCGAGTGACCTTCGGACTGTGTCGCGACAAACGAAAAGGGCGGCACGAGGCCGCCCTTTCCAAAACTCGAGAGAACCGAAACGCTCAGCGCTTCGAGAACTGGAAGCTGCGGCGAGCCTTCTTGCGGCCGTACTTCTTGCGCTCGACCACGCGGCTGTCGCGGGTCAGGAAGCCTTCGCGCTTCAGGGGAGCGCGCAGCTCGGGCTCGTAATAGGTGAGCGCCTTGGACAGGCCGTGACGGACGGCGCCGGCCTGGCCGGAGAGACCGCCGCCATGCACCGTGACCGTGATGTCGTACTGGTCGACGCGGTTGGCGATGGTGAGCGGCTGGCGCAGGATCATGCGCAGCACGGGGCGGGCGAAGTAGGTCTCGACCGTGCGGCCGTTGACCACCACGGTGCCGTTGCCGGGCTTGATCCAGACGCGGGCGACCGCGTCCTTGCGCTTGCCGGTGGCATAGGCGCGGCCCTGGGCGTCGAGCTTCTGAACGTGGACGGGAGCCGCGTTCTCGGGATCTTCGACGTTGGCGCGGTTCAGGTCGGAGAGGGACTGGAGGGTCGCCATGATCAAGCGCTCACGTTCTTGCGGTTGAGGCTGCCGACGTCGAGCGCCTGCGGCTGCTGGGCGGTGTGGGGATGCTCGGTGCCCTTGTAGACCCGGAGGTTGCCCATGATCTGGCGGAACAGCGGTCCACGGGGGAGCATGCGCTCAACGGCCTTCTCGACCACACGCTCGGGGAACCGGCCGTCGAGGATGAACTTCGCGGTCCGCTCCTTGATGCCGCCCGGGTAGCCGGTGTGGTGGTAGTACACCTTCTGCTCGCGCTTGCGGCCGGTGAACTTCACCTTCTCGGCGTTGATGACGATGACGTTGTCGCCGCAATCGACGTGAGGCGTGTAGGAAGCCTTGTGCTTTCCACGCAGGCGCATCGCGATGATGGTGGCGAGCCGGCCGACGACCAGACCCTCCGCATCGACGATGATCCACTTCTTGTCGACGTCGGCGGGCTTCAGAGAAAAGGTCTTCATCCCGTGGCGTTCCGTATGATGTCTTGCAAAACGATGCGCCGCCACGTGAGACACGCAGCGGCGTTGGAGGCTGCAATACGGGTCTGCGGATGAGTCGTCAAGGCATTTCGGATGATGGGAATCGGCAAAAACCTCAAGGAAACGAAGCATTTCGGGGTTGAGGTATCAGGATACCGCATCCTTCCCGCTCCCCTCCCACCCGCGCCCTCATCCTGAGGCGCCCGCGCCAGCGGGCCTCGAAGGAGGGCTTCAGCCATCATGCGCAAGCTGGAGCCCTCCTTCGAGGCCTCCGCTTCGCTGCGGCGCCGCAGGATGAGGTGGATGGGTGGGAATGGCCGGGCGCTTCGGCGGGATCGAGACTGGGCACGTCGCGATGGGTGAGCGAGACGGGCTGAAGCGGGAGGAAGCCTGGTTGTCCGGGCCTGGGCTATCCGGCATCGGCTCCCCCTCTCCCCTCTGCGGGAGAGGGTGGCCCGCGAAGCGGGTCGGGTGAGGGGAGCGCCCTATCCGGAGAGGCCGCCCCCCCTCTCCCGCCTGCTCCGCAGGCACCCTCCCCCGCAGAGGGGGGAGGGTGGCGTGCCGGTTCACCGCTCGGGCGGGATCGAGGATGCTAAAGCAGTGTCAGATAAGCGAAATCGGCCGAACCCTGCGAAAGCGCATTTTCCGTAGTCAGGAGATATCCGGCACCGGCCTCCCCCTCTCCCCGCACGCGGGGAGAGGATCACAGGCACCTTGTCGTGCCTGTGATGAGCGGAGCGATGGTGAGGGGGCGTCGCCGGAAGAGGCTCCCCCGGAACCGCCCCCTCACCGTCGGCTGCCGCCTCGACGCGCCGACGACGGGGTCGTCGCGTCCCTCTCCCCAGCCAAGCGGAGCGAGGGGATGCTCACGACGAACCTGCGCCCATCGCGAGAAGTGGCAAGCTCACCGCTCCGGCGGGATCGAATACGTCCCCGTGGCGTGGCAGACGAGATCGTCCGAGCCGGTGGCGAAGAGGCGCGCCTCCCCCACGGCGAGGCGCTTGCCGAGCTTGAGGAGGGTGGCCTCGGCGACGAGGCCGGTGGGGCCGGGTTTCCGCAGGAAGTTGAAGGAGAGGTTCGTCGTCACGGCCAGGCCCACCGGGCCGATATTGGCGAGGATCGCCGCGTAGAGAGCGTAATCGGCCAGCGCCATCATGGCCGGGCCGGAGATGGTGCCGCCGGGGCGCAGGAAGCGCTCGTGATAGTCGAGCCGCATCCGCGCGGAGAGCGGACCCACCGATTCGAGGTGGAAGGCCGGCCCGTCATGGTTCATCTGCGGGAAGTCCCGCTCCAGAAAGGCGATGGTCTCGGAAAGGCTCATGGCAGTCGTCATGACGTGCCTTGCAGCATGCGCCGCGATGGCGGACAAGTCTCGGGCTTCGTTTTCAAGAGTTCCGATGACCCAGCCCGACGCTGCCCACCCCGACACCTCGCGCCACGACCGCTATCCCGATGCGCTGATCCGCCGGCTCCTCACGGAGACGAAGACCATCGCCCTCGTGGGCGCGTCCGCGAACCCGGCCCGGCCGAGCTGGATCGTGCTGAAATACCTGCTGTCGCGGGGCTACGACGTGATCCCGGTCAATCCCGGCCTCGCCGGGCAGATGCTGCTGGGCAAGCCCGTCGTCGCCCGCCTCGCCGACCTCCCCGGCCCGGTCGACATGGTCGAGATTTTTCGGAACTCCAACGCGGCCGGCGGCCTCGTGGACGAGGCCCTCGCCCTGCCGGTGCGGCCGAAGATCGTCTGGATGCAGCTCGGCGTCCGCGACGACGCCGCCGCCGCCCGCGCCGAGGCGGCGGGCGTCACCGTGGTGATGAACCGCTGCCCCAAGATCGAGTACGGGCGGATCTCGGGTGAGATCGGCTGGACCGGGGTGAATTCCCGGATTTTGAGTTCGAAGCGGCCGGTTTTGGGGGGTAAAGGGGTGCAGCGGTTGACGATTGAGCGCAAGATTACGCTCTAACCATAACTATTCTGTTTTTATTTCATAAAAATATTTCATTATTATCTACCTGCAGGTCGGCAATAGCTGATTTGTTCGATTGTATGGCTGCGAACCGTTTTTTTAAGGCCGAAGACGACGGCAGACCAGGTGTATCATTTTTATCATAAACTTATGATTGTATCTGTCGTATGGCACACGCGCTGCGCTCTGGGTCATTCGAACGTAAATGATCCGACGCGGCTCTAGCGGAGTGCATGAATATGGCCTGGATTTACGGTTCCAATGGTGTAAAATTTCTCTACAATAAAGATGATTTGGTATTGAGGGAGGCTAACAGAATAATCGCTTCTCAATATGGCGAAGAAATTTATGGCCTTGATGGGAATGATCGTATTCAGGGCTCCGAAGGGCCTGATTTCATTTCCGGTGGTGATGGCAGTGATTTAATCCAAGGCTTTGGCGGGAGGGATATTCTACAGGGTGGAATGCGTGGCGTGGAAATGACGTCTCAAATGAACGATCGCATCTACGGTGGGGATGGAAATGATGAAATTTCTGGAGATGGGGGGAACGACAGACTTTTAGGTGAGGCGGGCGATGATCAAATTTCCGGGGGCTATGGCAACGATGAGATCCTCGGCGGATCGGGTTCAGATAGCCTGAGAGGAGACGATGGAGACGATACGATCCTGGGAGATTCTGGAAATGATCGGATCGTCGGTGGATTAGGTAACGATTACATGAAGGGAGGTAGTGGAGACGATGTAATTTACGGGAATCAAGGTGACGACGTTTTGTTTGCCGATCAAGGAGTCGATCGACTATTCGGCGGTGAGGGAAACGATATACTTATCGCGGGTGATGGGCTTTCCAAAATGGAAGGCGGACGGGGATTGGATCTATACAAGATTTCCAACTTTACTGGGACGGGGAATATTTTCATTAAGGATATTGGTGAGGAAGATGCTATTGTTTTCGAGTCAACAAGCATTGAGAATATTGAATATATAAGTGATGGATACGATATGATTTTCTATGATAAAGCTGATTTTGAAGATAACGGTGTTTTTGATAGAGCAGTAAGAGTCGAGAATTTTCTTCTCAACGCGGATTATAGAATTGAGCTGATCGGCGATATAAGTGGTGCTTACTATAGCACTGATTCTATAATTTGAGCTCAGCCATATGTTTGGCTCAACCTAATCAAAGATTCGGGTGTGCGCCTCGGGACGAATAAATATTTAAGCTGAAAAATTTACTTCGAGTCTAGAAGAGCCATTGATGCGATCTCTAGACTCGTTTTTGTAAGCCTCAATGATTAATCGAATTTTCTCTAATCTTTCTTTTATATTTGCACTGTCAGCATCTCCGTTATTTTTCGTCAGTGATCGTAGATCATCCATCGATTGTTGGTAGTCTTGTATAGCCCCTTCAGCAACAGTCCCTTCAAAATCGGCAAAATACTTTACATAGTCAACATTATTCCATAAGTGTTGATTGCCGCTTGTCGGCTCGACGGGTGCAAACTCACTGATGTGTGGTTTGCTCAAAGTCTGCCCGAACTGCTTCTCCACGCCCGCCTGGAGTTTTTGGCGTTCACTAGAGACGTCAGCCTTCGGTGCAAATTTGGTTTGCGAAGCCGACAGACTTCCAAGTCCGATTGCGGTCATGTCGTTTCTCTTGGTCGCAGCGCACCGTACTGGTCGCCATCACGCATACTAAAGATAGTTAGAATGCTTAACGCGACTTGGTGTACAAACCGTTAATTTCTACTGATGCGTGTATGGGTCCGTGGTTTGCACACTGGACTGAAAACCGTATCAGACAATCGAAAGTTAAAGTCGCCGTGTTCCCGTTTCCTCCATCAACGCCACAGCCATAAAGCTAACTCCAGCCGCCACAGCCAGATACAACCCAACCCAACCGATCCCGCCCCACTCACTCAGCCGCTGCGCCAGATACGGCGCGGCGGAGGCGCCCAGAATGCCGGCGAGGTTGTAGGTCACCGAGGCGCCGGTGTAGCGGACGCGGGTGGGGAAGAGTTCGGGCAGCAGCGCGCCCATGGGGCCGAACAGCCAACCCATGGCGAAGAGGCCCAGACACAGGAAGCCGAGCACCAGGCCGCCCTGCCCGCTTCCCAGCATCGGGCCGAGGAGCAGGCCGAGCGAGGCGGTGAAGGCGAGGCCGGTGAGGAGGACGGGGCGGCGGCCGTAGCGGTCGGCGGCCCAGCCCGAGAGCGGGATGCCGAGGGCCATGAACAGCACGGCCACGCATTCGAACAGCAGGAAGGTCGGCCGGTCGAAGCCGAGTTTCGAGACGCCGTAGCTGAGCGCGAAGACGGTGGAGAGGTAGAACACCGCGTAGCAGGCCACCATGGCGAAGGTGCCGAGCAGCGTCGCCTTGATGTATTTCGTGAAGATGGTGGCCAGTGGCACGCGCTCGGGCGGGGCCTTCTCCATGGCGGCCTTGAAGACCGGGGTCTCGGTCAGCTTCAGGCGGACATAGAGGCCGACGCCCACGAGCACGGCGGAGGCGAGGAACGGGATGCGCCAGCCCCAGGCCTGGAAATCGGCCGGGCTCAGGGCCAGCGCGAGGCCGAGGAAGCCCAGATTGGCGGTGATGAAGCCCACCGGCGCGCCGAGCTGCGGGAAGATGCCGTAGAGGGCGCGTCGCCCCGGCGGGGCGTTCTCCACCGCCAGCAGGGCCGCGCCTCCCCATTCGCCGCCGAAACCGATGCCCTGGCCGAAACGCAGCACGCAGAGCGCGAAGGGCGCCCACCACCCGGCGGTGGCATAGGTCGGAAGGCAGCCGATGAGCACGGTGGAGAGGCCCATGATCATCAGCGAGGCCACCAGCGTCGCCTTGCGCCCGACCCTGTCGCCGAAATGCCCGAAGAACGCCGCCCCCAGCGGCCGCGCGATGAAGGCGATGGAGAAGGTGGCGAAGGCCGCCAGCGTCTGCACCGAGGGATCGTCGGCCGAGAAGAAGATCGGCCCGATCACCAGGGCGGCGGCTGTGGCGTAGACGTAGAAATCGTAGAACTCGATCGCCGTGCCGACGAAGCTGGCGATGAGGATCCGCGCGGCGGGAACGGGAGGGGGCGGAACGGGCTGGAGCATGTGCGGCGCTATAACCGCAGGCGGGGCCGAGTGCCATGCGAATTCGTGCAGGATCGTTCCTGCGGTTCTCCTTCTCCCCTCTGCGGGAGAAGGTGGCCCGCGTCAGCGGGTCGGATGAGGGGAGCGCCCTATTCGGACGCGTTGCCCCCTCTCCCGGTCGCTCCGCGACCACCCTCCCCCACAGAGGGGGGAGGGACGCTCGCACGAGGCTCCCGCTCCTCGCGACATCACTCACCCTTTATGTCTTCATCGGGTCGTGGCCCCAGTTCATCAGCGAGAGACGCCAGGGCGAGTCTTTCACCGCGTCCTTGTCCTCCGGGCCGCCCTGCTTGAGGTGGCGGTTCACGTAGCCGGTGACCTTGCGCATGTGGGCGTAATCGTCGTCGGTGAGATCGGCCTTCTTGGCTTTCAGAATTGCGACGATGCGCCGGCCCGAGGCGTGGCCGGTGGATTCGGACGCGCCGTCCTTCTTCTGCCCGACCGAGCGGCTCTGCTCGCTGTCGAGGAATGTCTCCAGGGCGGCGGGCGTCATGTTCACCGCCTCCTTGAACGCGCGCCAGGTCTCGTCGTGGTCGTCCTTGCTCACTAGTCGCCTCCGTCGCATCGGGACTGGGTCAAGCGGAAGGCACGGGGCGGGTTCCTCAGGGACGGGAGGGGCGAATGGTCACGAGGTGTCGGCGCCCGCGCCGTCATCCTGGGGCGCCACAGGCGAGCCCAGGATCCAGACGCGGTGACGGCCTTCGCTGGATAAGGGTTCGCGGTTCTGGATCCCGGGCTCTGCTGCGCAGCCCCGGGATGACGGGGTTGATCTTCCCCCCCTCGCGACATCACCCACCCTTGACCCGCGCGCATCGTCCGCCATAAAGAACTTATGTTCGTTTAAGCGGAACGGGGGCGTAGCTCCTCTTCCGTCTGGCCCGGCACAGGCGCTAGAACGACGTCCAGTGCGTGCCCGCCGGCCCCCGGAGTAAGTGATGACCGACCGTATCCCAGGCTTCAACACGCTGGCGATCCATGCCGGCGCCGCTCCCGATGCCACCACGGGTGCGCGGGCCACGCCGATCTACCAGACCACGTCCTTCGTGTTCGACGACGTGGACCACGCCGCCTCGCTGTTCGGGCTGCAGGCCTTCGGCAACATCTATTCGCGCATCACCAACCCCACCAACGCGGTGCTGGAAGAGCGCATCGCGGCGCTGGAAGGCGGCACCGCCGCCGTGGCGGTGGCCTCGGGCCACGCGGCAGAGTTCCTCACCATGCACGCGCTGATGCAGCCGGGCGACGAGTTCATTGCGGCCAACAAGCTCTATGGCGGCTCGATCAACCAGTTCAACCATTCCTACAAGAGCTTCGGCTGGAACGTGGTCTGGGCCGATACCGACGACCCGGATTCGTTCGAGCGGGCCATCACGCCGCGCACCAAGGCGATCTTCTGTGAATCCATCGCCAATCCGGGCGGGGTCATCACCGACATCGCCGCCCTCTCGGTGATCGCCCGGCGCCACAAGATCCCGCTCATCGTCGACAACACCATGGCGACGCCGTACCTGATCCGCCCCTTCGAGCACGGGGCCGACATCGTCGTGCATTCGGCCACCAAGTTCCTCGGCGGCCACGGCAATTCCATCGGCGGCCTCGTGGTCGACGGCGGCACCTTCGCCTGGGCCGGCGACGACCGCTACCCGATGCTGTCGCAGCCGCGCCCCGAATATTCCGGCATGGTGCTCTCCGAGACCTTCGGCAATTTCGGCTTCGCCATCGCCATCCGGGTGCTGGGCCTGCGCGATCTCGGGCCGGCGCTCTCGCCGTTCAACGCCTTCCTCATCCTCAACGGCATCGAGACCCTGCCCCTGCGGATGCAGCGCCATTGCGACAACGCGCTGGAGATCGCGACCCATCTCAACGCCCATCCGGCGGTGGAATGGGTGAGCTATCCGGGGCTGGAGACCGACAAGTATCACCAGCTCGCCCGGCGCTACACGCCGCTCGGCTCCGGCTCGGTCTTCACCATCGGCCTCAAGGGCGGCTACGAGGCCGGCGTGAAGCTGGTGGCCAATCTCCAGCTGTTCTCCCATGTGGCGAATATCGGCGACACCCGCTCGCTGGTGATCCACCCGGCCTCCACCACCCACCGCCAGCTCACCGACGCGCAGAAATCCGCGGCCGGCGCCGGGCCCGAAGTGGTGCGGCTCTCCATCGGCATCGAGGACCCGGCGGATCTGATCGAGGATCTCGACGCGGCGTTAAGCGCTTGATTTTGCTGGCAGGCCTGGGCGCGATCCCGGCCCGACGCCCCCGGGTTGACCCTCGGCGGCGTCGGGACTACCCCGCGAACCATTCCTCCATCGAGATCGTTCGCATTGCATGACGCATGATCCTTTCGAGACTTCCGGCGAGCCCCCGGTCATCCTTGTCGTCGAAGACGACGGCCTTCTCCTGATGGAGGCGGCCGATACCCTGGTCGATGCGGGGTTCCGTGTCCTCGAAGCGCCGCAGGCCGACAAGGCGCTCACCATCCTCGAACGCAACGAGGAGATCGACCTGCTGATGACCGACGTGGACATGCCGCAGGGCTCCATGGACGGGTTCGCCTTGGCCCGCCTCGTCGCCCATCGCTGGCCGACCATCCCGGTCCTCGTCGTGTCCGGCATGGGCACGCCCGGCCCGCACGACATGCCCGAGGGCGCGCGCTTCATCCCGAAGCCCTACGCGCCCAACACCCTGGTCCGGACATTGCGGGCCTTCGCCAGGCGCGCTGCCTGACCCCGCCACCTCTTTCGAAGATCGCGACGCCCATCATGGCCACCGAGACCCGCCCGCTCCGCTTCGCCACCCAGGCCGTCCATGCCGGCGCGGCGCCCGACCCCGCCACGGGCGCGCGCGTCCAGCCGATCTACTTCACCAACGGCTTCGTGTTCGAATCCACCGAGCAGGCCGCCGACATCTTCGCCATGCGGCGCACCGGCTTCTCCTATTCGCGCGGCTCGAACCCCACCGTGGCCGCCCTGGAGCGCCGGGTCGCCGCCCTGGAGGGCGCCAAGGCGGCCGTGGCCGTCTCGTCGGGCCAGTCCGCCCTCCTCCTCGTGCTGATGACGCTGATGAAGAGCGGGGATGCCTATGTGGCCTCGCCGCGTCTGTTCGGCGGCTCGCTCGGGCTGATGAACCGGCTCGACGCGCGCTACGACCTCAAGCCGCTCTTCGCCAAGGGCCTGACGCCGGCCGATTTCGAGGCCGCGATCACGCCGGAGACGAAGGCCATCGTCTGCGAGTCGATCGTCAATCCCTGCGCCACGGTGATGGACATCGCCGGCATCGCCGAAGTGGCCAAGCGGCACAACCTGCCGCTGGTGGTGGACAACACCCTCGCCTCCCCGGCGCTGATCCGGCCCATCGAGCACGGGGCCGACATCGTGTTCCACTCGACCTCGAAGTTCCTCGGCGGGTCCGGCCAGACCATCGGCGGCATCATCTGCGATGCCGGAACCTTCGACTGGCCTGCGGCGGTGGGGCGCTACAACCTCATCACCGAGCCCTGGGCCGATTACGACGGGCTCGTGGTCTCGGATCGCTTCCCCGATTTCAGCTTCGCGGTAGCGTGTCGACTCTTCGGCCTGCGCGATCTCGGCCCCGGCCTGTCGCCGATGAACGCCTTCCTGACGCTCACCGGCATCGAGACCCTGCCGCTGCGCATGAAGCGGCATTGCGAGAATGCGAAGGCCGTCGCCGCCTTCCTCAAGGACCACCCGGCGGTGGCATGGGTGAGCTACCCGGCGCTGCCCGGCCAGACGGGCGAAGAGTTGGCCGCCCGCTACGTGCCGGAAGGGCCGGGCTCGATCTTCACCTTCGCGCTGAAGGGCGGCCAGCCCGCGGCCGTGAAGTTCATCATGAGCCTGGAGCTCGTCTCGCATCTCGTGAATATCGGCGAGATCAAATCCCTGGCGATCCACCCGGCCACCACGACGCACCGCCAGCTGAGCGATGCCGACAAGGCGGCGGCCCTGGTCGGCCCCGAGACCGTCCGTCTCTCCATCGGTCTCGAAAATGCCGAGGATCTCATCGCCGATATCGCCCAGGCGCTGGATCAGGTCGACGCCTGATCAGGCGAATTTGAGCTCGGTGGTCGCTGCGCTCTTCGGCTGCGCGACAGCGCCGCCGTGGTGCTTCAGGAACCACGGCACCCGGCTCTGCGGCATGGGCTTGCTGTAGAGATAGCCCTGCGCATAGGCGCAGCCCTGTTCGCGCAGGAAGGCCGCCTGCGCCTCGGTCTCCACGCCCTCGGCGGTGACGTTGAGGCCGAGGCTCTGGCCCAGTTGAACCACCGCCGTGACGATGGCGGCGTCGTTCGGGTCCCGCTCAAGATCGCGCACGAAGCTGCGGTCGATCTTGATCTCGTCCACCGGATATTGCTTGAGGTGGGTTAGCGACGCGTAGCCGGTCCCGAAATCGTCGAGCGCCACGCGTACACCGGCGCTGTGCAGGCTCGCCAGCACCGCCGAGACTCGGTCGCCATGGCCGCCGAGCAGGACCGTTTCGGTCACCTCCACGCCGATCCGGTCATGGGAGAGGCCCACGGCGGCCAGATCGGAGATCAGGTTCTCGGCGAGGTTCTCCTGGGCGAACTGGGCCGAGGACAGGTTCAGGAACACCCGGCCGGGATCGTACCCTTGCGCGATCCAGCTTGCCAGATCGGCGAAGATCTGGCGCGCGAGGACGGTCCCGACCGCGACCCCGATCTCCGCGTCGTCGAACACCGTGGAGAAGCTGGCGGGTGCCAGGAGCCCGCGGCTCGGATGCTGCCACCGCGCCAACGCTTCGAACCCGATGATCTCCCCCGTGGCGAGGCCGATCTTCGGTTGATAATACGGAATCAGGCCGCCGACTTCGAGGGCCGACCGCATCTCGCGGGCGACGGAGACGCGGTGCTCGATATCCGCCCGAAGCGCCGGGACGAACAGCGTCGCCCGGTTCCGCCCGGCCGCCTTGGCCGCGTAGAGGGCGAGGTCGGCATTGGTGAAGAGGTCGGTCGGATTGGCGGCGTGTTCCGGGAACAGGGCGAGGCCGAGACTGGCACGCGGCGAGACCACACGCCCCGAGACGGCCATCGACGGTTTCAGGACTTCGAGGATCGCCCGGGACAGGGCGTGGATGCGCCGGCTCGGCTGATGGCGATCCTTCTCGCACAGGGCGATGATGACGAATTCGTCGCCGCCGAGCCGGGCGACGAGATCGTGCTCGCCGATGATGTTGCCGAGACGCCGGGCGACCTCCTTGAGCAGGGCATCGCCCGCATCGTGGCCGAGGGTGTCGTTCACCTCCTTGAACGCATCGAGATCGATCAGGATGAGGCCGACGCGCTGGCCGGATGCCTCCGCCTTGCTCAGCGCGGCGTCGAGGGTCGTCTGGAACAGGGCGCGGTTCGGCAGACCGGTGAGGACGTCGCGCTGGGCGGCGAGGCGGATCCGCTCCTCCACCGCCTTGCGGCTCGTCATGTCGACGAGGCTGGAGATCACACGGGTCGCGCCGTCCATCTCCACGATGACCGCCGACAATAGGGCGTCCCGGCGTACACGGCCCGAGACGCCCGTGGCGATCTCGATCTCGCTGGCGGTTCCGCTCCGGTCGAGTTCCGCCTGGATCACGCGTCGGGTCGGCCCGTCGACCAGATCGCGTATTGTGTATCGGGTCAGCTTTTCGCCGTCGTCGAGTCCGTAGAAACAGCTCGCGGCGTCGTTGGCATCGACGATCTGGCCGTCATCGGCGCGCGACACCACGATTGGAATCGGCGCTGCCTTGAACATCGTCTCGAACAGGCGCCGGCTTTCCGCCAGTTCCGCATTGGCGCGCCGCTCCGCCTGGGTCGCGGTCCATTCGAGACGCCTCAGGCGGTTCGACCGCACCACGAACAGCAGCGTGGCGACGTTGGACAACAGGACCGCGAGACAGATGCCGAGGGCCGTGGACGGCATCGGCGGCGGCAGGAGATAGCCCGCCACCAGCGCGGTGGAGGCGATCGCGCTCGTCGTCAGGCTCCAGAGAAAGCGCGTCGGCATGACGATCATGTAGATCGCCGGAAGCAGCAGCATCACGAAGAGCGCGATGTCGGATCGCGACGAGCACAGGACCGCGACGCATCCGGCGACGAGGATCTCCCATGTCACCATCACTCCCTGCAGCCTGCCGAAACCGGTGACTTTCCAGGTCGCCAGCAGGCTGGCGAGGGACAGCAGGATGATACCGGCACGGGCGGGTACGGCGACCCAGAAATGGATCTGACCGGCGAAGCGCCAGTCGCTGAGCAGGAAGAGCGTGTTGAGGAGAATGGCGCAGAGAAAGATCAGGCGCGCATGGCGCAGGGTCTCGGGAAAGCGCTCGTCCTGAAACGCCCTTTCCCGATCGACCGAGACGAATTCGCCGCCGATGGCGTTGAGTCTATGCTTCCACATGGCGCCCGACACTCGCATGCAAAAGTCGCGCAGGCGTTAAGAACCAACTAGATTGATAACATTTATCAGCCTGAAGGCTTAGTTCGGGTCAGGGCCCGCAATGCCCCGCGAAACGTCCTGACATCCTGTTCGGTCATTGCCATGCGATGCAGCATATCGCGCATGTTGCGGGCGATGACATCCCGCTTTTCCGGCGGGTAGAATCCGCCCGCGTCGAGACTGGCTTCCAAGCTGGCGACGAGGGAGGCCATCGCCTCGCGTGTGGCGGGTGGAGATTGCATCTCGCCGGTGAAGGGGAGCCGGGCCTGGCCCGAGGCCTTGCGCCATTCGTAGCCGACGAGGAGCACCGCCTGGGCAAGGTTGAGGGACGGAAAGTCCGGGGAGACCGGAAAGGTGACGATGGCGTCGGCCAGCGACACCTCGTCGTTGGTCAGCCCGATCCGCTCGCGGCCGAACATCACGCCGACGCGCTGTGCCGTCCGCGAGGCCATGTCGGTCATCGCCTCGTCGGGACCGTAGGCGCGCTTCATCTGCCCGCGCTCGCGGGCCGTGGTGGCCAGGAGGTAGTTCAGGTCGGCGATGGCCTCCGGCACGGTGGTGAAGACGGTGGCGCCGTCGAGGACATGCGTCGCCCCTGAAGCGGCCTCCCGCACGCCCTTCTTGGGCCAGCCGTTCTTGGGGGCCACGAGGCGGAGTTCGGCGAGGCCGAAATTGGCCATGGCGCGGGCGACCATGCCGATATTCTCGGCCAGCTGCGGTTCGACCAGGATGATGACGGGGGCGCTCATCGACGCCCTCTGCCACGGGTCGGCCCGGACGGAAAGTCCATCTGAGAAGGATGGGAGCCGCGGGCACCGTCGGCGCCGCGGCTCCCCCGTTCACAGTGGAAACGCTCAGATCTTACCGTCGAGACCCATCTGGTAGTATTTGTGGATGATCTTGTCCTGGTTCTCGAGGAGCCAGTCGATCGAGGGCTCGTTGGTCATGGCCTTGCGGATCGCCTCGGTCATGCCCTTGCGCTGGATCTCGAACAAAGCCTTGTGATCGACCGTCTCGGCCTCGATCACGCCGGGGCTGAGCCAGACCGAGCAGATGATGCCGAGATCGTTGGCCTTCTCCTTGGGGATGTAGCCGAGGCGCACCGCGTCGAGGACGCCGTTGGCGATGGCGAACTGCACCGTGCCCATGAGGATGGAGGTGTATTTGCTCTCGGTGACGCTGACCTTGGAGACGCAGAGCGTCACCGGCCGCACCATGATGTCGGTGTTCAGGAGCGCGAAGACGCGGGAATGGCCCACCACCTGATCGCCCGTGAGGGTGGCGAGCGCCGTGCCGACCGGCCCGTCGAGTTCGCCGATGATGACCTCCGGCTCGGAGGCGGTGTTGGGCGGCCCGCCGGCGACCAGGGCCTCGCCGGCCCGCAGGATGATGCGTTCGCTCATGGAGATATCCTTCACAGAAATCGGAATGGGCCGCAGATTCCCGGCCCGAGGGCGGATGTCCAGAGCCGGCCGGGAATTATCTCGGTCCCCGACGCAGTTCCCGATCTGTAAGGGGCACGGCTTTCGCGTCCTGTTGCAGCGCGCTATGACCGCGGGCGAGCGGGAGCGCGGCCGGTCCCGGCCGCGTGATGAGAAAGGTTCTGAGGATCATGTCGAAGATCAAGGTGGCGAACCCGGTCGTCGAACTCGACGGCGACGAGATGACCCGGATCATCTGGAGCGAGATCAAGAACAAGCTCATCCATCCCTATCTCGACCTCGACCTCGATTATTACGACCTCGGTGTGGAGCACCGCGACGAGACGAACGACAAGGTCACCGTCGATGCGGCGGAGGCGATCAAGCGCCACGGCGTCGGCGTGAAATGCGCCACCATCACCCCCGACGAGCAACGGGTGGAGGAGTTCAAGCTGAAGGAGATGTGGCGTTCGCCCAACGGCACGATCCGCAACATCCTCGGCGGCGTGATCTTCCGCGAGCCGATCATCTGCAAGAACGTGCCGCGCCTCGTGCCGGGCTGGACCCAGCCCTTCGTCATCGGCCGCCACGCCTACGGCGACCAGTATCGCGCCACGGACTTCAAGGTGCCCGGCAAGGGCCGCCTGACCATCAAGTTCGAGGGTGACGACGGCACAATCATCGAGAAGGAAGTCTTCAAGTTCCCGGCCGCCGGCGTCGCGATGTCGATGTACAATCTCGACGAGTCGATCCGCGACTTCGCCCGCGCCTCGCTGAATTACGGCCTCGCCCGCAAGTACCCGGTCTACCTCTCGACCAAGAACACCATCCTCAAGGCCTATGACGGCCGCTTCAAGGACCTGTTCCAGGAAGTGTTCGACGCCGAGTTCAAGGCGAAGTTCCAGGCGCTCGGCATCACCTACGAGCACCGCCTCATCGACGACATGGTGGCCTCCTGCCTCAAATGGTCCGGCGGCTACGTCTGGGCCTGCAAGAACTACGACGGCGACGTGCAGTCGGACACCGCCGCCCAGGGCTTCGGCTCGCTCGGCCTGATGACCTCGGTGCTGATGACGCCGGACGGCCAGACCGTCGAGGCGGAAGCCGCGCACGGCACGGTGACGCGCCATTACCGCGAGCATCAGAAGGGCAAGGAGACCTCCACCAACTCCATCGCGTCGATCTTCGCCTGGAGCCGTGGCCTCGCCCACCGCGCCAAGCTCGACGACAACGGCGACCTCGCCAAGTTCGCCAACACGCTGGAGAAGGTCTGCGTCGATACGGTGGAAGCCGGCTTCATGACCAAGGATCTCGCCCTCCTCGTCGGCCCAGAGCAGAAGTGGCTCTCCACCACCGGCTTCCTCGACAAGGTCGACGCGAACCTCAAGACCGCCATGGCCTGAGCGCGAAGTGCGGGTTCCCCTCTCCCCGCCGGGCGGGGAGAGGACGTCGTCCTCCCCTTGTCGGGAGGCGACGTGAGCCCGGCAGGGCGAGGGTGAGGGGGTAGCTCCGGATGTGGCTCCTTCGCGTGAGCCTCCTCCGGACGCGCCCCCTCACCGTCGGCTGCCGCCTCGCCACGCCAACGACAAGGTCGCCGCTTCCCTCTCCCCGCGTGCGGGGAGAGGGGATTCGCGCCGGCCATCATTCGCTTAGGATGAGGGCCTTGCCGCCTCGGCGTTGCGCTTGCGGGTCGCGGCGGCTTTCTTCGCCGAGGCGGAACGTTGCTCGGCGGTGCGGGAGGCCGAGGCCTTTCCGCCGGCGGCTCCGCCCTTGTGGGCCGCCGGGTGGGAGCTCGACTTGCCCCTCCCCGATCCGCCCGGATGCTTGCCGCCGCCATCGTCCTTGTTGACGGTTGCCCAGGCGCGGGCCTCGGCTTCCTTCTCCGGGACGCCGCGCTCTTCGTAGGATTCCGCGATGTGCTCGGCCTTGCGGATCTGCTTGTCGGTGTATTTCGACTTGTCACCCTGTGGCATGGCGAGTTTCCCGTATCGGGCCCCTCGCCGCTGCCTCAGCTGTCGTCGGTCGGACCGTCCAGGATGGCGCGAACGCGGCGGATGAGATCGGTACGGCGATAGGGCTTGTTCAAAAGGTCGAACTCCGAACCCCCGGCATCGGTTCGCTCGAGACTCGCCTCGGCGTAACCGGTGGTCAGCAGGACCTTCAATCGGGGTTGCCGCCGCCTGGCCTCGCGGGCGAGCATGATGCCGTTCATCCCGCCCGGCATGATGAGGTCGGTGAACAGCAGGTCCACCGAACCGCTCGAATCCAGGATCTCCAGCGCCTCACGGCCGTTCTGGGCCATCAACAGCGTGTAGCCGCTATCGCGCAGGATGGTCCGCGCCAGTTCGGCCACGTCCTCGCGGTCGTCGACGATGAGGATGGTCTCGGTCCCCTGGCGATCGACCGGCCCCGACACGGCGCGGTTCGGCTCCCGGTCGTCCTCGGCGGCGGCGGGGAAGGACAGGCGGACGCGCGTTCCCTTGCCGACGACGGACTCGATCTGCGCCGCGCCCCCGGATTGCCTGGCGAAGCCGTAGACCATCGAGAGGCCGAGCCCCGTGCCCTTGCCCTCGTCCTTCGTCGTGAAGAACGGCTCCATCACCCGTGCCAGGATCGGCGGCGGGATGCCCGCCCCGGTATCGGCGATGGTCACGGTGACGTAGCGGCCCTCGCCCAGGGAATCCGATCCGCCGAAATCCTGTGAGCCCAGATCCTGCGCGCCGATATCCCGGTTCTCGGTGGAGATGACGACTGTGCCGCCCTCCGGCATGGCATCGCGAGCGTTGATGAGGATGTTGAGCAGGGCGACCTCGGCCTGGGCCGGGTCGACACGGCAGTTCCAGAGGTCTTCGCTCACGTCGAGCCGCAGCGTGATCGCGTCACCGAGGCTGCGCGCGGCCATATCCTCCATGCCCTTCACGAGGGCGTTGAGGTTGACCGCGCGGCCGTCGAGACGCTGCTTGCGCGCGAAGGCGAGAAGCTGCTGGGTCAGGGTGGTCGCCCGTTCGGCGGCGGTACGGATATTGTCGGTGGCGCGCCGAAGGCGGTTACGGTCCGCATCCGGACGGTCGAGACCGTGGCTCAGGATATCGATGTAGCCGACGATGACCTGGAGAAGGTTGTTGAAGTCGTGGGCGATGCCGCCGGTCAGCTGGCCGAGCGCCTCCATCTTCTGGGCCTGCCCCAACGCCTCCTCGACGGTGCGGCGGCGGGAGACATCGAGCTGCGAGGCGAAGAAATACACGAGGTCGCCGGCCGCATTGTAGATCGGCGCGACGAACAGCGCGTTCCAGAAGGTCGATCCGTCCTTGCGGTAATTGATGATCTCGGTGGTGAATTCCCGCCGGGCCTGGATCGCCTCGCGCAGGGCGTTCACGCTTTCCCGGTCGGTGTCCGGCCCCTGCAGGAAGCGGCAATTGCGACCGATGATCTCCTCGGTTGCATAGCCTGTGAGGCCCAGGAAGGCCTTGTTGACGAAGACGATCGGGTTGTCGTCCTGCCGGGGGTCGGTGACCACCATCGGCATCCGGGTCGCCTCGACAGCGGTGAAGAAGATGTCGCTGGTGTGATCGGCGATCTCCGACACCGCCCCGGTTCTCACGCGCGGCGGTTCACCTGCAGGCGGTTTCTCGGGGCTCTCGGTCATCATCGGTCGGTTGTTTTGCCAGGCAATGAATGTGGGTCAGAAATGCCCAACGGCTGGCGCTTCATCCGTTTCCCTCGACAAATCCCGCGATGACGACGCAGGTGCCGACGGCGCCCGCGTCGTCATCGATCGAAATGGCCCGGAGTCGTGCCCGACCGCTTGGGTCGGGACGCATCTCCAGGCCTTTGTTCCGCCGCGCCCGTCGTGGCCGAAGCGGCATCCACTTCGTCGGTGCGCGCTTCAGGTCCCCGAGGGGGCGAAGCGCACGCTCTCGATATTGGCGCGTTCGAAAGCCTGCATCACGTGCTGGTAGGACCGCTCCATTTCGGTGGCCTCGTCGCCTTCGGTCTCCTCGGGCTTCAGCACGAACATCAGCATCGAGCGTCCGGTGACCTCGTAGCGGTCGCCGATCTCCCAGGTGCCGACTTCCTGGCTGTCGGGCAGGTTGGTGTCGAGGAGCCGGGTCCAGCCGACGCCGCCGACCGAGCTCGGCAGCGTGAACGAGACGAGGTCGCTATAGGCGTTGTAGAGGATCAGCAGGGTCGCATCGCCGCCCCGGCGGTGGATGCCCGAGGCCTGCGCGCGGCCGTCGAGCAGGACCGCGATGGAATGGGCGCCGCCATCCGTCCAGTTCTCCGTGGACATTTCCTCGCCGTCGGGGCGCAGCCATGTCACGTCCTTGACGCCGAGATCCTCGTCATAGGCGCCGGAGAGGAAGCGCCCGCGGGTGAGGATCGGCAAGGCTTCGCGCAGGATGGTGAGGCGCTGCGTGAACTCGGCGAGGTCGCGGCCCGCCTCGTCGATCCCCTCCCAATCGAGCCAGGAGATCTCGTTGTCCTGGCAATAGGCGTTGTTGTTGCCGCCCTGGCTCCGGGCGAATTCGTCGCCGGCGAGCAGCATCGGCGTTCCCCGCGAGAGGAACAGCGTCGCCATCATGTTGCGCATCTGGCGGGTGCGCACCGCCTTGATCGCCTCGTCGTCGGTGGGGCCTTCGACGCCGTAATTGTTGGAGAGGTTGTGGGAATGCCCGTCCCGCCCGTCCTCGCCATTCGCGAGGTTGTGCTTCTCGTTGTACGAAACCGTATCGTTCAGCGTGAACCCGTCATGGGCGGTGAGGAAGTTCACCGAGGCCCAGGGCTTGCGCCCGCGCTTGTTGAACTTGTCGGCCGATCCGGTGATGCGCGAGGCGAGGCTCGGCAGCAGGCCGGAATCGCCGCGCCAGTAGCCGCGGACATCGTCGCGGAACCGGTCGTTCCATTCCGCCCAGCCCGGCGGGAAGCCGCCGACCTGATAGCCGCCGGGGCCGCAATCCCACGGCTCGGCGATGAGCTTGACCGAGTTCAGCACCGGGTCCTGCCGGCAGGTGTCGAGGAAGCCGCCGCCCTCGTCGAAGCCGTGCGGCTCACGCCCCAGGATGGTGGCGAGGTCGAAGCGGAAGCCGTCGACCCGCATTTCCGTCGCCCAGTAGCGCAGGGAATCGGTCACCAGCTGCAGGACGCGCGGGTGTGACAGGTTGAACGTGTTACCGGTGCCGGTATCGTTGATGTAGTAGCGCTCCTCGCCCGGCATGAGCCGGTAATAGGAGGCGTTGTCGACGCCCTTGAACGACAGGGTCGGGCCCTTCTCGTTGCCCTCGGCGGTGTGGTTGTAGACCACGTCGAGGATCACTTCGAGGCCGGCGCCGTGCATGCGCGCCACCATCTCCTTGAACTCGGAGAAGGCGAAGTCCGGCACCGCCGCGTAGCGCCGCGCCGGGGTGAAGAACGAGATCGTGTTGTAACCCCAGTAATTCACCAGGTTCTTTTCCTGGAGATAATCGTCCTGCACGAAGGCATGGACGGGCAGGAGTTCGACCGAGGTGACGCCGAGGCTCTTGATGTAGTCGAGCACGGCCGGGTTGCCGAGACCGGCATAGGTGCCGCGCAGCTTCTCCGGCACGGCCGGGTGCAGCTTGGTGAAGCCCTTCACATGGGTTTCGTAGAAGATCGTCTTCTCCCACGGCACGTGGGGCTTGCGGTCCCGTCCCCAGGTGAAGGCCGGGTCGATGACGCGGCTGCGGCGGGTGAAGGGCGCCGAATCGCGCTCGTCGAAGGTGAGATCGTCGCCGGTCTCCATCTGGTAGCCGAACAGGGCCGGGTTCCAGGTGATCGAGCCGACGAGGCCCTTGGCGTAGGGGTCGATCAGCAGCTTGTTGGGGTTGAAGCGGTGCCCGGCCTTGGGCTCGTACGGTCCATGAACCCGGTAGCCGTAGATCGTGCCGGGACGCGCGTCGGGCAGGTAGCCGTGCCAGATCTCGTCGGTGTATTCGGGCAACTCGATCCGCTCGAGTTCCTGCTCTCCGGCATCGTCGAACAGGCAGAGTTCGACCTTGGTGGCATGGGCCGAAAACAGGGCGAAATTGACGCCGAGGCCGTCCCAGTTGGCCCCCAGCGGATAGGGCGATCCCTCTTTGATGCGCGACCGCACGGCCTTCGTCTGCGTGGCGGCCTGCGGCATCGGGGGGTTCTTAGCGACCATGATCACTCCAGGGGGGGCTCGCTGCGTGACGCGGAGCCCGACGGCATGAATTCCGCCGAGTGAACGCTGATGCTTGACCGTAAGGTCCGTGATCGTGGAAACTTTTTGCGTTGCGAGACGGACTCGCGCGCAGGCGCCGTACTATGATCCGGCCGCTTCGCCGCACCCGGCATCTTCGCCGTTTTGGAGGCAGCCCATGTCTTTACGGCTCATGTCTTTGGAGACAGCCCATGTCCGATAGACCCTCCGTCCTGCAAGCCGCCGCCGAACGGCACGGCGTGAGCATCGACGCCGTCCGCCACCTCATGCGCGCATTGGAGGTGGGCAACGGAACCATGGCGCAGTTCAACCATCCCGAACTCGGCGGTTTCGGGCAATGGTCGTCCGGCGGCATGACCATGATCGGCAACATGTTCGATGCCAATCTCAAGTCACGGGTCGCGGCTCTCTGCGCGGATCTGGCCCAATCCCTGCCCCCCGGCGGATGGGACGACGGCGCGGCATCCGGGAATTGGTGGCCGGCGGAACTCGGCCGACCGGCCACGTCCGGCTCGCAGAACAGCATGCGCTACGCCTATTTCCCGGATAGCCGGCTGCTCGCCGTGGAGACCTCGGGAACGCTCGTCCTCTACGATACCGGGCATTACGACATTTCCGGCGTCTCGCAGCAGCAGGGGGATACCCAGAGCCTTCGCTTCAGCGGCCGCAACGGCTATGTCGATCTCGAATCGCTCCAGCGGGTCAGCGTGGCTCCCGCACCGGATCGTTCCCTCGAGCCGAAGCCGTTCCATCCCGATCCGATCCCGGCGCCGATCCGCACCGAAGACCGCCCGCGTCCGGCACCGGAGCCGGATTTCCCGCAAGCCGGAGCCCCCTCGGGCGACGTCATCTCGACCCTGGAGCGTTTGTCCGACCTGCACCGCAAGGGCGTGCTGACCGAGGCCGAGTTCTCGACCAAGAAGGCCGAACTCCTCGCGCGGTTGTAGGGGCCCCATCGATCGACGGGCGGTTTCTCGGGGCGTCTGCGGCGACGCATGTCCATCGCAGGCGGACGACCCGTCACTCGCGATGGGAACGGCGCCATCTCACGCGGTGATCGTGGGGGCGCCGTCCAACCTCCGGACCCGCTCCCATTATGCCGGTATTTGTTGTAACGACGATTCGATGACCAATGATGATATGCGCGAATCACGCGCCGCACTGATCCTGCTCGCCGTCGCGGTCGCGTCGGTCCTAATTTTCGGGGTGGTCACGATCCTGATTCAGCTTTGAGCCGAATGCCCGGATTGCAACTCGGCCGTCGCCTCAGTGGGTCCAGGGCGCCGTGCGGTTGAACTTGAAATTATCCGAATAGGACAGACCCTTGCGGATCACGGGCTTCTGGGGCTGCTCGACGCGGTAGGTGATGCCGTTATGGGTCGCGTAGGCCACGGCCTCTTCCTGCGTCTCGAACGACAGCCTGACCTGCTGCAGCATGTCCGACGAACCGGTCCAGCCCATCAGGGGGTCGGTGTCGCGCGGAGAGCTCTGGTCGAATTCCAGCACCCACGCTTTGGTGCGGGCCATGCCGGATTGCGTGGGATCCTTGGCGGGCTGGTAGATCCGGGCACTCGGCATCGTGGGGTCGATAGCTCCTGCAGGATGGAACGGCCGATAAGCACGCGATTGGTCGGGGCGATAGGATTCGAACCTACGACCCTCTGGTCCCAAACCAGATGCGCTACCAGGCTGCGCTACACCCCGACTGCCCGTTACGGCTCCATCGCTCTAGCGGTTGCCCGGTTTCGGCGCAAGCAGCCTCTCACGTGCCGAGCCGCTGGCGGTGAAATCCCGACCGATCCGCGCCCGCCGCCTTCGGCCTCCCTAAGGATGCCGATGGCGGACGGTTCCGCTCGATCCCGTTTGGCGGACGTCGCGGCAGACCGCTATGTCTGCACCACGCTCATCTGTGACACGATCTGAACCTTGCGGAAGTCCTCCGGGAGGATCACCGCTTCATTGTATCTGTTGCCGCCGAGCTTGCAGAACAAAAATCCGCCTCTCATGCCGACCTCGAACTGTCGTCCCTTTTCCAAGATCAACCGGCCATTTTTTCCGTCGGATGCGACGATCTCTTCGAGAACGACAATTCTGTCTCCTGGCCGATACGATGCCTCGAACAGGGCTGGATCCACGTCGTCTTTCCAATGTGCCATGTCGTCTTGTCCCGTCTATGCAATTGGATATGGCTTTTGCTCGAGCGATGGAATCGACTCGCACCGAGCCGACGCGGCGGGTCGCCGACCTGCAACCGTCATAGCGACAGAGTTCGAATCGGAAAAACCAAATTCCCTCGCATGGCGTGCATCGCCTTGATGCGACCGCCCGAAACCGCGGGGCATTTGCAAATGTGGTGGAGGAGCCATTCGAGGCACGCTGATAGCCGCGTTGTACGGACGCGGAGAGTGAAGCGCCGTTTGAGGCTTCAGGGTTCGAGCCCGTATCCGCGACCCTGCGGTGCCGACGATCCCGGCACTTGGCGTTCCCGCCCCTCACCCGTCCTGCGGATGTCCTGGCGGCGCCGGCGTTCAGACCGAGAAAGCGACACCGAGCTTTCGGTCCCGTCTCCAGACCACAGTACAGGCGCGGGGCTTCGCGTAGGCCGTCATGACCAGGATGAACTCGTCCGGAACCGCCTCCGGAACTTCGACTTCGATCTGGGCGCCGGTTTCGGACTGGTCCCAGACCAGGCAGTCGATATCGGGCCGGTCGTTCCCGAATGAAAGCGCCCCGATGCGGAAGGCATCTTTGCGTGAGGCGCTGCGACGATTGGTGGTCACGTCATGGATCCCGATCAAACCTGATGTCGACTGTCATTGCAGCCGGTTAATTTTCAGGCCTTCGGTACGGCACTAGACGATCACATCGACGACGCGGTCCTGACCTGTCGGACGGGCGTTCAAGGTCGGTTCGGTGCGCGCGCCGACATTGACGGAGACGAGGTTGGACTCGGTCTCCCGCTTGCGCAGGGCGTCGATACGGGCGTTCGCCACCACGTCGGTGGCTTTCAGAACTCCGAGCGAGTTCAGCGAAACCGTGATCGTCATGGTAAGACACCTCCGTCGATGGATGGGGACGCTACACGAGAATGTCGAGGACGCGCTTCTCGGTGTCGAGGGTCGATTTCAGCACGGCTGTGTTGAGTTCGAAGCTCGCCTTGCTCTCCATGAGCTGCACGGCCGAGCTCGACAGGTCCACCTGGGTCGGGCTGGGGAGGATCTGATCGGCCTGAGTCGGGCTGGGCATGGTCATGCCGACCGTAGCGATCTGTTCCGCCGCATTGCTGAAGCGCTGGGAGGCCGCCACCATCCCGCCGCCGCTGATCGCCGTCGCGCTGCTCATCCTGCCGGTCTCCCGCTCGGGTTACCCCGTGAAGGGGGATGCAAGCACGAGAACCGTAAAGCGATAGGGTGAAAAATCCGTCGCATTCGACCGAACGGTGCCGGCTTGACCTCGGTGCCGACGGTCGCCACCTCGGCTTTCAGCGCCGCCCGGTGATCGCGGTTCGCTGGAGGGATTTCGATGATCGATCTGCATTACTGGCCGACGCCGAATGGCCATAAGGTGACGATGTTCCTGGAGGAGGTCGGACTTCCCTACACGATCAGGCCGGTGAACATCGGCAAGGGCGAGCAGTTCTATCCGGATTTCCTGGCCATCGCCCCCAACAATCGGATGCCGGCCATCGTCGATCACGAACCGCAGGGCGGCGGCGAGCCGGTCTCGCTCTTCGAATCGGGCGCGATCCTGCTCTACCTCGCCGATAAGACGGGACGCTTCATCGCCTCCGACCCGCGCGGCCGCGCCGAGGTGCTGCAATGGCTGTTCTGGCAGATGGGCGGGCTCGGGCCGATGCTCGGCCAGAACCACCACTTCTCGCAATATGCGCCGGAGAAGATTCCCTACGCCATCGAGCGCTACGTCAAGGAGACGAACCGGCTCTACGGCGTCCTCGACCGGCGTCTGGCCGACCGGGAGTTCGTCGCCGGGCCCGATTATTCCATCGCCGACATGGCCTCCTATCCGTGGATCGTCCCCTGGGAGAAGCAGGGCCAGAACCTCGACGATTTCCCCAACCTCAAGCGCTGGTTCACGGCGATCGCCGAGCGTCCGGCCACGAAGGCGGCCTATGCCCGCGCGCCCGAGGTCAACCCCGATCACGGCAAGACCATGAGCGAGGACGCCAAGAAGGTGATGTTCGGCCAGACCGCCAAGCGCGACTGACGCAAGCGCGGCTGAGCTATCGCCGGAGGCTGTCGAGCCTCACCGGGGCGGCGTGCGGGCGGGTCGCCAGCATGCCGTCGATGAGCGCCAGCACCTCGGCCCGGCCGCAATTGGCGGCCGGCTCGAACGGAGTCCAGGTCTGGGTGAAGTCGAGCTGGGCGAAGACGTCGCGGTAGCGGCGCAATTCGTTGGTGGTCAGCGGCACCCCACGCACGAAGGCCTTGTGCGCCGAGATCGTCTCGGCCCGGCGGAAATCCTTCGGGTCGAGCTCGAATTTCAAGGCATCGCCGCAGAACAGGATCTTTCGCGCCCGGTCGAACAGGATTGCGTGGCCGTCGAAATGCCCCGCCGTGCGGTGGAGTTCGAGGCCGGGGAGCGGTTCGAGGAAATCGTCGTAGGGCCAGGAGACCTGCAAGGCCGCGCTCCAGATGAAGTCGGCGGCCGGCAGGCAGAGTTCCGGGTCGAACCGGTCCTGCAGCTGCACCAGCGCCCCGTAGGCATGCGGGTGCGACGAGGATAGGACCTGCATTCCGCCGAGCGAGGCGATGTGCTTGAGCGCCGCCTCGCTGAAGACCGGGCAGGCCTCGAACCCCATATTCCCGTCGGGCGTCTGGATCAGGTAGGCGCTCGGCCCGATGCCCGAGACGGGATCGTTCCAGAAACGCCAGATTCCGGGCTCCAGCTCCTCCCAATGGCAGGGGAAGCGGTCCTGCGCCTCGCGTTCGCTCCAGAACTGCCAGCCCTTCTGCGGCACCACGTGACGTGCGTCGAGGCACATCGGACACGAGGGCGGCGGCGCGAAATGGCGCTGCCAGAACCCGCAATTGTCACAGGTATAGGCGGGAAGATCGAGGGCGCCGGCGAAGGGCAGGTATCCGGGAGACACGGTGGCGTTGCTCGGGTTCGGGGCGGGAGGTCGAGGCCCAGCCATATAGGTCGTGTGTCGAGCCTGTCGCGGGTCGGATGACGTGAGGATCGCTTCGGGGCCGGCCGGAACGCATGGCCCCTGCGCCGGACGGCCCGCTTGCGAAGCGGCGGCGGCGTCGCGATCTCTTCCGGGTGGGGACGTTCATGGCCGGCGCGAGCCGGTCGCTCATGCAAACGGACACGCGATTCATGATCCCTCTTTCCGTTCTCGACCTCGCCTTCGTGCCGCATGGCGCGACGCCCGGGGACGCCCTGCGGAACACCCTCGACCTCGCGAGGGCCGCCGAGCGCCTCGGCTATCGGCGGTTCTGGCTCGCCGAACACCACAACATGGTGGGCATCGCCAGCGCGGCGACCTCGGTGGTCATCGGCCACGTGGCCTCGGGCACGAGCCGCATCCGCGTCGGGGCCGGCGGGGTCATGCTGCCGAACCACTCGCCCATGGTCATCGCCGAGCAGTTCGGCACGCTGGAGACCCTGTATCCGGGCCGGATCGATCTCGGCCTCGGCCGCGCACCTGGCACCGACCAGCGCACCTTGCGCGCCCTGCGGCGCTCGCCGGAGACGTCGGACCAGTTCCCGCAGGACGTCCTCGAACTCCAGGCGCTGCTGGGCGACGCGCAGCCGGGCCAGGTGATCCAGGCCGTGCCGGGCACGGGCACCAAGGTGCCGCTCTGGATTCTCGGCTCCAGCTTGTTCGGCGCGCAGCTCGCCGCCATGCTCGGCCTGCCCTACGCCTTCGCCTCGCATTTCGCGCCGGACGCGCTGATCCAGGCGCTCGCAGTCTATCGCGAGCGCTTCACCCCGTCCGAGCAGTCGACGGCGCCCCATGCCATGGTCGGCGTCAACGTCGTGGCGGCCGAGACCGATGCCGAGGCGCGCCGCCTGTTCACCTCGGCGCAGCAGCAATTCGCCAACATGTTCCGGGGCACGCGGGGCCTGCTGCCGCCGCCCATCGACGATATCGAGACCTACTGGTCGCCCTCCGAGAAGCGCCAAGCCTCGGGGATGCTGGCCCGCGCCATCGTCGGTTCGCCGGAGACCGTGCGCCGGGGGCTCGCAGACCTGATCGCCGAGACGGGCGCGGACGAACTCATGGTGGCTAGCGCCATCCACGACCATGCCGCGCGCGTGCGCTCCTACGAGATCCTGGCGGAAGTCGCCGGAGCACCGATCCGGGCAGCCCCGGCGCGGGAACTCGTCGCGGGCTGATCCCGGTCGCGCCGGGCGGGGTCTCGCCTCGCTCGGGCGGTATGCCTATGGTGCGGCACCAACCTCACGGGCCGACATGATCAAGAAGACGCACCTTCCCTCCGACGCGACTCTCGTGGACGTCGTCCCCACCTTGGAGGAGGCCGACGCCTATCTGAGCCGGCTGCTCACCAACATGCGCTTCTGCCAGAAGCGGCACGGCAACGCATCGGTCCGCATCGCGGTCACGGGCAAGGGCGGCCACCCGTCCTACCGGGTCGATTACGTCAAGCCGGTGGCGCCGGACCCGGACGGCACGCCGTTCGACGCCTATGGCGGCAAGGCCCATTACAGCTTCACCGCCATCAACATCATGGAGACGAACTGGAGCAGCCGGTCGATGAGTCTCGACGAGGTGCTGAAACTCCAGGCTGAATTGCGGAAGCCGAAATTCGAGGATCGGTGAATCCGGGGGCCTCGCTCTGATCGCTCTCGGCCGAGCCTGCCGGATTTATCCATCCACTCGACGGCTGTTCGCTCTATTCAAGAGGGTTCGACTTGAGGCGCAACGGGCTTCCTCTCCTGGGAACAGAAGCAGATTGCAGTGGCCGATTTGCTCGTCGGAAGCCTAATTGTAGCCTCAGTCATCCTGGGGCCGCGCAGCGGAGCCCAGGATCCAGAAACACAGGTGGTGAGGACTTTGCACCGTCTGCGGCTCTAGATTCCGGGCTCGCCGGTGGCGACCCGGAATGACGGGGTGGTGCCATATGCAGGCGCCCTGCCTTTCTCGAGCCGTGTCCCGCGCATCCCGCGAGATGCGTGACTCTCATAGCGCTCGACCGGAGGCGGTGGGTTCAGCCTGCCAGCGGGATGCGGGAGGCCCGGTCGGGCAGGCGCGTGGCCTTTGCTCCGCCCGCATGACCTGCGCCGAAGTTCGGCCGGGACGCGAAGGGCAGGAATGTCCAGCCGTCTCGTTTCCGGCCCTTCGTGACGTAGAGCGCGGAATCCGCGCATTCGATCAGTTCCTCCGGCATGTGGTGTCTGCCGGGGACGGCCGAGGTCACGCCGATGCTGATCGTCAGCCCGATGCGTTCGCCACGCCAGAGGAAGGGTGAAGCGCGCAGGGCCGCGTTGGCCTGCTCGGCGATCCGACCGGCCGCATCCCCTTGGACGCCGCGAAGCAGGATGCCGAATTCGTCGCCGCCCAGCCGCGCGAACACATCGGCGGGACGGACGATTCGCCGTACCGCGTCCGCCACGTGTTTGAGCGCGGCATCGCCGGCCATGTGGCCGAGGCCGTCATTGATCCCCTTGAACCGGTCGAGATCCATCAGCATCACGCTGAACGGCTCGCCCGTCTTGCGCGCGCATTCCCCGGTGAGCTGCTGCATGAACTGGCGGCGATTGGGCAGGCCGGTCAGGTCGTCCTCGGCGGCGAGCCGCTCCACTTTCGCCATCAGGCTGTCGACCACCGAGACGATGAAGCCGAAATTCCAGATGATGCCCGCCAGGATGAAGACCAGCAGGTCGATGGCCGCGAGGGAGACCAGGGAGACATCCGGCGCGATGCCGCTGAGCCTCACCGTCACCGCGCAGGCGACGATGCCATGGGCCGTGATGGCCGACGCCAGTGCGCTCATCGTGATGAGTGCGCCGAGCTCCCGTGTCCGGCGCCGGGCGAGATAGAGAATTGCGAGCACGAGAGGAATGCATTGCGACGTGACGTAGAGTGGGTTCTGGCCCCACCAGGGCCGCCAGGTGAGGGCCATGGCCAGGATGCTGGCGGCAAGCAGCCCGGCATGGAGAGCCCAACGCGGCCTGTCCCCGTGGAAGCGGCGCAGGCCGACCGTATTCAGGTGAAAGGCCAGACAGGCGACGGCATTCCCGCCGACGGTGGTGGCGAAATTCCCGACGCCGCCATCGATGGCGAGCAGGATGCCGCCCGCCACATGAGCCATGCTGCCCGCCAGCCAGTAGCGCACCCCCGGCAGCGTCCTGTAGCGATAGAGGATGGCCGCCCAGAGCACGCAGTGCGAGAGCCCGGCTATCAGCACGATGAGGTAGAGCGTGTAAAAGTCCGGCATGCGGGGCAGGTGTTTCTTTCGTCATCCGCGAAGTCCAAGGCCGATTCTCGGGCCCGGATTACGGGCCTCGCCGTGGCCAGGCTCGAAGGAAACGACGCCGAATACGTGATTCGCAGCCGTCCCGACGTTAGACGGAGGAATATCGAGGCCAAGCACCATACTCTCGGCCGCGATCGCGTGGCGGGATTTGTCCTTGGTTTCCACCGCGATCTTGACTTGCGTGGGCTCTCGGACTAGTCCGCCAACCTCATATCCGACGACATGTCGTCAATACGAACGCCGACCGGCCCTGTGAGGCTGGAGGTCAACGCCCGACAGCGCGATGCGCCCTCGGGCGAGTTTCGCGTTGGAAACAGGCCGTCGCTCCGCCGATCCAGACGAGTGAGTCTCGCCCTGTCGCAAGCGCATGAACCCCTTCGCATCGAGGATGCGGTCAACGACGTCTGCCCCTGGTCGGGCAAGCCGATCGCGGCCGATTCCCTGACGCTCTACAACGGGTCCGTCGTCGGGTTCTGCAATCCCGATTGCCGGGACAAGTTCGCGTCGGCGATCAACGCCTTCGAGGCGGCGCTGCAGGTGCGGCGCGTCTCGTCCGCCGGCCTGTTCCAGTAGGTTCGGAGAGCCAGACGATGTTCGAAGGCCTGTCCGACCGCCTGTCCGGTATCCTCTCGGGGCTCACCCGACGGGGTGCGCTCACGGAAGCCGACGTCACCGCGGCCCTCCGCGAGGTGCGGCGCGCGCTGCTCGAAGCCGACGTCGCCCTCGAAGTGGTGCGCGGCTTCACCGAGAAGGTCCGCGAGAAGGCGGTCGGCGCCGTCGTCGTCAAGTCGGTGACCCCCGGCCAGATGGTCGTGAAGATCGTCAACGACGAACTCGTGGCCATGCTCGGCTCCGAGGCCGGCCTCATCGATCTCAACGCCCCCGCCCCCGTCGCCATCCTGATGGTCGGCCTCCAGGGCTCGGGCAAGACCACCACCACCGCCAAGATCGCCCGGCGCCTGACCAACCGCGACAAGCGCAAGGTGCTGCTCGCCTCCCTCGACACCCGCCGCCCGGCCGCCATGGAGCAGCTGGCGATCCTGGCCAAGCAGGTCGGCGTCGACAGCCTGCCCATCGTCGAGGGCCAGTCGGCGGTGCAGATCGCCCGCCGCGCCATGGATGCCGCGCGCCTCGGCGGTTTCGACGTGGTCATGCTCGACACCGCCGGTCGCATCACCCTCGACGAGGCGCTGATGGCCGAGGCCGCCGAGGTCAAGGCGGCGACGAAGCCTCATGAGGTCCTGCTGGTCGCCGACGCGCTCACCGGGCAGGACGCCGTGGTCACCGCCCGCGCCTTCGACGAGCGCCTGGGCGTCACCGGCATCGTGCTGACCCGTATGGACGGCGATTCGCGCGGTGGTGCGGCGCTCTCCATGCGCGCCGTCACCGGCAAGCCGATCAAGCTCGTCGGCACCGGCGAGAAGGTGGACGCGCTCGAGGAGTTTCACCCCTCCCGCGTCGCCAACCGCATCCTCGGCATGGGCGACATCGTCTCTCTCGTGGAGAAGGCGGCCGAAACCATCGACCATGAGCAGGCGCTCCGCACCGCGGAGAAGATGCGCAAGGGCAAGTTCGACCTCGACGACCTGTCGATGCAGCTCGCCCAGATGGAGAAGATGGGCGGCATCGGCGGCCTGATGGGCATGCTCCCCGGCATGGGCGCCATGAAGAAGCAGGTCGAGGGCGCCAATCTCGACGAGAACATGTTCAAGCGCCAGCGCGCCATCATCTCGTCGATGACCGCGCAGGAGCGCAAGAATCCCGACATCCTCAAGAATTCCCGCAAGAAGCGCATCGCCGCGGGGTCGGGGACGAAGGTGGAGGAGCTCAACAAGCTCCTCAAGATGCACCGGACCATGGCCGACATGATGAAGGCGATGGGCTCGGGCAAGCGCGGCATCGGCCAGGCGCTCGGCTCGATGTTCGGTCTGGGTGGCGGCGGCATGGGCGGCATGCCCGGCCTTCCTCCCGGCATGCCCGAGCCGACGCCCGAGCAGATCGAGGCGATGCAGAAGCAGTTGGGCGGCAAGCTGCCGCCCATGCCGCCGGGCTTCGGCGGTGGAAAGATGCCGGGCCTTCCGGGGCTCGGAGGACCGAAGGGGCCGGGCGGTCTGCCGGGCCTCGGCGGTTTCCCGTTCGGGAAGAAGAAGTAGGGGCGAATGGGGAGTAGCGAATAGCGAAGGGGCGGCAGGCCGGCTCTCTTCGCTACTCACTACTCGCTATCCGCCAAGAACGATCAGACTACCAACCTCCAGGAGCACACCATGTCCCTCAAGATCCGTCTCACCCGTGGCGGCGCCAAGAAGCGCCCGTATTACCGCATCGTCGTCGCCGATGCCCGCGCTCCCCGCGATGGCCGCTTCATCGAGAAGGTCGGCGTGTACGACCCGATGAAGGCCAAGGACGATCCGGCCCGCATCGTGCTCGAGTCCGAGAAGATCCAGGCCTGGCTCGCCAAGGGCGCCCAGCCCACCGACCGCGTCCTGCGCTTCCTCGATGCCGCCGGCCTCGCCAAGCGCCCCGCACGCAACAACCCGCAGAAGGCCGAGCCGGGCGAGAAGGCCAAGGAGCGCGCCGCCAAGCGCGCCGAGAAGGCCGCCGCCCCGGCCGAAGACGCCGCAGCCTAAGGCGTCCCCGCGATGGCGCGCCGCCCCGGAGGCACATCTTCCGCCGGCGATGGCGGCCGTCGCGACCGCCCGAGCCGCTTAGGCTCGGGCTCGGCCACCTCCGCACATCGGCCCCGGCCGATGCCGGAGGTGCCGCTCCCGTCCACCGATCCGAGCCTCGTCCAGATGGGCGAGTTCGGCCGTGCGCACGGGCTCAACGGCGAAATCCGCCTGAAATCCTATACCGGCGACCCGCAGGCTATCGGCTCCTACGGGCCGCTCATCGGCGCCGGGGGGCAGCGCATCGAGCTCACCGATGTGCGCCGGGCCGGCGGAGCCTCGCCCGACCTGCTCGTGGTGCGGGTGAAGGGCGTCTCCGACCGCAACGGCGCGGAAGCGCTCAACCGCCTCGCCATCTACCTGCCCCGCGACCGCCTCGGCCAAGTCGAGGACGAAGACGAGTTCTTCACCGCCGACCTCGTCGGGCTCGACGTGGTGGATCTGTCCGGCGCGCTCCTCGGCACCGTCACGGACGTGCCGAATTACGGCGGCGGCGATCTCCTCGAGATCAAGCCGGCGCTGGGCGGTCCCACCGCGCTCCTGCCTTTCACCAAGGCCTTCGTCCCGACCCTCGACGTGGCCAATGGCCGGATCGTGATCGATCCGCCCGACGACCTGTTCGCGCCCGCCGGGCCGAAGCCACCCGACGAGCCCGCCTGAGGCGGGAACGCCGGGACCGGCCCGTCGCTCAGGGCTTCGGGCTCGTCATCGACGTCCGCGCCATCTCCAGCGGTGCCGACGTGACCGGCATCGGCCCGTCGAAGGGCCGCTCGTGCAGGCCGATCATGCCCAGCGTCGTCACCGTGGCGGCCGAGAACAGGATCATCGCGACGGCCTGCGGCACCGGCTTGTCCACGTGGATCAGCCCGATGGAGAAGAGGGTGAGCAGCGCCAGTACCATCAGCGTCAGCCATTTCGACTGGTCGCCCTGAACGTCGGCGAGGCCGAGGCGCGTGCCGCGCTCGGCCCGCAGGTTCATCACCGCGTCGAGCAGGCTCCCATGCGCGGCGGCTCCCGCCTCGGTGCTGTGCCGGGGATCGGCCACGGATTGCATCAACTCCCCCAGGGCGTCGTTCGCGGTCCCCGAAGACTCGCCCTGTGTCATCTTCGGCCATTCGTCGTCGATCAGCGCGTTCGCGTAGGCGAGCAGCTTGGTGCGGATCGCGGACATGTCGGAGGCCGCGGCGAGGCTCAGATCGTGAACGGCGAGGAGATTGGTCTTCTCCGATTGCACGATCTTCGTCGCCTGCCGCTGCCGTTCCCAGGCGTCGTTCGCCACGAAGCCCGTGAGCAGCGCCAACATCACCGAGATGGCGTTGAAATAGGGGGCGACGACGCCGATGCCGAGCTTGTGCATGCCCGGCCGGGTCGCCGACCAGGTGGAGAGAAGGCTGATGGCGCCCATGCAGACCGCGAAGACGGCGCTCAAAAGGACGAACATCAGCCAGACAGGCTGATCGAGCCAAAACGTCAGGACCACGCACGTATTCTCCCGCTCGCTCTTCGAGCCGGAACGATGATAGCCGTTCGCCGCTACCGAACCGTGAATCCGCCCTGGCTCAACGCTGGCCGGTTCGCGTCGCCCCATCCGTGCACGGGGTGATCGACGAGGGATCGGGGCGTGCCGCAGGGGCCGGAGCCTCGAAGATCGCGAGATAACCGACTCCGCCCTCCAGCACCGAGAAGCCGGTCTCGCGATAGCCCGCCGCCGCGAGTTCGCACCGCAGCAGGGCCGGCGGCGTCCCATGGCGAGAGGGGATCGCGTCGGCATCGACGATCCCCACCCGGCCACCGGGTTTCATCGCCGCGGCCAGGTTGTGCAGGAGGCCGTAGGGCTGGCTGATCTCGTGGTACATGTGAACCAGCAACGCCGCGTCGAGGGAGCCCGGCGACAGGCGCGGATCGTGCGGCTCCCCCCGCACCACGGTGACGTTGCCGAGCTTGGCGCGTGCGAGACGTGCCGTGAGGTCGGCGAGATAGCGCGGCGTCACGTCCTCGGCGAAGACATGGCCCTGAGGGCCGACCCGTTCCGCGAGACGCGTCGTGTAATAGCCGCTCCCAGCCCCGATATCGGCCACGGTCTGGCCCGGCGCGATCCCCATCAGCCGCGCCACCTGGCCCACCTCATCGACCTTGTCGCGCTGGGCTTCGGAGGCCCAGAGCGGCGCGATGATCTCGGCCACCGGCCTGTCCGGTTTTGGAAAAGCGGAGGCAGGGGTGCCAGGAGGTGCCAGCGGTTCTGCGGCGAAGGCCGGGACGATGAGGGTGAGGAAGGCCGCAAGGGCGAGACGAGAAGACATGGTGGGACAACGAGGCGGCCCGCCCGGAAGTGCCCTCCCCCGGTTGCCTGCGGCATTCACACATCTGGAGGGCAGCACGGGTCCCCTCTCGTTTCAGGCGAGGGAGTCTGTCGAGGCGTAACACTGGAAGAGGATCGTTGACCCGCCCTCACCACACGCGTCATCAAGCGCCATGACGCCCGCGCCCTGGACCGCCACGATCCTCACCCTCTACCCGGAGATGTTTCCCGGCCCGCTCGGCATTTCGCTCTCGGGCGATGCGCTCGCGCGCGGAACCTGGGCGCTCGAAGCCCGGCAGATCCGCGACCACGGGATCGGCCGCCACCGCGCCGTGGACGATACCCCGTCGGGGGGCGGAGCGGGCATGGTCCTGCGCTGCGACGTGCTGGGTGCGGCCATCGATGCCGCCGCTTCCCCCGGCGACACGCGGCCCCGGCTGCTGATGAGCCCGCGCGGACGCCCCCTGACGCAGGCGCGCGTGCGCGAACTCGCGGAGGGGCCGGGACTCGTCGTTGTCTGTGGCCGGTTCGAGGGGGTGGACGAGCGGGTGATCGCGGCGAGGCACCTCGAAGAGGTCTCCATCGGCGACTACATCCTGTCCGGCGGCGAGATGGCCGCGATGGTCGTGCTCGACGCCTGCATCCGGCTTCTGCCGGGAGTCATGGGTAAATCCGCCTCGGGAGAGGAGGAGAGCTTCGAGGGCGGCCTCCTCGAATATCCGCATTACACGCGCCCCCGCGAATGGGAGGGACGGGCGATTCCCGAGATCCTCAATGGGGGCAACCATGGGGCCATCGCGCGCTGGCGCCGGGGCGAGGCGGAGCGGATCACGCGTGAACGCCGGCCTGACCTGTCTGTGCGATCCGGCATGTCCTCGACAAAGCCTTGATCCATCAAGGTTTGAACACGAAAGATCATGACATTCCGGAGGGCGGGACTGAATTTATCCGCAACGCATCTTGCTTATTCGTCGCGTGAGGTTCATTGGCAGCGGCGGGCCACTCCTCCCCAACGAGGAGCATTCATCTGTAAGGATGGACTTTGTCATGACACGTCCCACCACGCGCCCCCGCGTGCCGAATTTCTCGTCCGGCCCCTGCACCAAGCGTCCCGGCTGGACCCTCCAGGCCCTTCAGAACGCCACTCTCGGCCGCTCGCACCGCTCTCCCGCCGGCAAGGCCAAGCTGGTCGAGGCCATCGAGCTGACCCGCACCGTGCTGCGCGTGCCCGCCGATTACCGCATCGCCATCGTCCCCGCCTCGGATACCGGCGCCGTCGAGATGGCCATGTGGTCGATGCTCGGCCCGAAGACGGTCGAGGTCGCCGCCTGGGAAGCCTTCGGCTCCGAATGGGTCACCGACGCGCTGCAGGAACTGAAGATCTCGCCCATCGTCCACGAGACCGCCTATGGCGTGCTGCCGGACCTGTCCGCCATCGACACGAAGCACAACGACGTCATCTTCACCTGGAACGGTACCGCCGCCGGCGTCCGCGTGCCGAATGGCGACTGGATCGCCGCCGACCGCGAAGGCGTGACCATCTGTGACGCGACGTCGGCCGCCTTCGCCATGCCGCTCGACTGGGCCAAGCTCGATGTCGTCACCTTCTCCTGGCAGAAGGTGATGGGCGGCGAGGCCGCACACGGCATGTTGATCCTCTCGCCCCGCGCCGTCGCGCGCATCGAGAGCAACACCCCCGCCTGGCCGATCCCGAAGGTCTTCCGGATGGCCAAGGGCGGCAAGCTGATCGAAGGCATCTTCAAGGGCGACACGATCAACACGCCCTCGCTCCTCGCGGTCGAGGATTACCTCGATACCCTGCGCTGGGCGCAAGGCATCGGCGGTCTCGACGCGCTCCACGCCCGTGCCGACGCCAATGCCAAGGTCGTTCACGACTGGGTGGCGCGGACCCCGTGGATCGGACACCTCGCCGTCGACCCGGCGACGTATTCGAATACCGGCGTCTGCCTCGTCATCACCGATCCGGACGTCCTCGCGATGGGTGACGCCACGGTGGCGTCGGTGGCCAAGGGCATCGCCGACACGCTCGATTCCGAGGGGATCGCCTTCGATATCGGCGCCTATCGCGATGCGCCGGCCGGCCTGCGCATCTGGTGCGGCGGCACGGTGGAAACCTCGGATCTCGAGGCCCTGATGCCCTGGCTCGACTGGGCCTATGCCGCCCAGAAGGCGAAGCTCACCAAGGCTGCCTGAGGCAATGCTCCCCTCCCCCTCTCCCCTCTGCGGGAGAGGGTGGCCCGCGCAGCGGGTCGGGTGAGGGGAGCGCGTTGTCCGGAGAGGTCGTCCCCTCTCCCGGTCGCTCCGCGACCACCCTCCCCCGCAATGGGGGGAGGGTTGAGACCTGCCGCGCCCTCACACCTCACCTCCGAAATAGTTCCATTCCTCAAGAGCCGGAGGCCATCATGGCTGCTCCCAAGGTGCTCATTTCCGATTCCCTCTCCAATGCCGCCGTGCAGATCTTTCGCGATCGTGGAATCGACGTCGACTTCTTCCCCAACCTCGGCAAGGACAAGGAGCGCTTCGCCGCGATCATCGGCCATTACGACGGCCTCGCCATCCGCTCGGCCACCAAGGTCACGGAGAAGGTGCTGGCCCAGACCTCGCGCCTGAAGGTCATCGGCCGGGCGGGAATCGGCGTCGACAACGTCGATGTCGCCGCCGCCACGGCGCGCGGCGTCATCGTGATGAACACGCCCTTCGGCAATTCGATCACCACCGCCGAACACGCCATCGCGATGATGTTCGCCCTGGCGCGGCAGATCCCGCAGGCGGATCTCTCGACCCAGGCCGGCAAGTGGGAGAAGAACCGCTTCATGGGCGTGGAGCTGACCGGCAAGACGCTCGGCATCATCGGATGCGGCAATATCGGCGCCATCGTCGCCGACCGCGCGGTGGGCCTGAGGCTGAAGGTCGTGGCCTACGACCCCTACCTTTCCCCGGAACGCGCCCTCGAAATCGGGGTCGAGAAGGTCGAGCTCGACGCGCTCCTGGCGCGGGCCGACATCATCACGCTCCACGTGCCGATGACCGACAAGACCCGCAACATCCTGTCGGCTGAGAACCTCGCCCGCGTGAAGCCCGGCGTGCGCATCGTCAATTGCGCCCGCGGCGGCCTCGTGGACGAGGTGGCGCTCCGCGCCGCCCTCGATTCGGGCCATGTGGCCGGGGCGGCCTTCGACGTGTTCGTCGACGAGCCGGCGACCGAGAATCCGCTCTTCGGCCATCCCAACGTCATCTGCACCCCGCATCTCGGCGCCGCCACCAACGAGGCCCAGGAGAACGTGGCGCTGCAGGTCGCCGAGCAGATGTCCGACTACCTGATGACCGGCGCGATCACCAACGCGATCAATTTCCCGTCCATTTCCGCGGACGAGGCTCCCCGGTTGAAGCCCTTCGTGGCGCTCGCCGAAAAGCTCGGCTCGTTCCTCGGCCAGCTCACGGACGCGCCGATCAAGGGCATCCGCATCACCTACGAGGGCGCAGTGGCGGGCATGAACACCCGTGCGCTCACGGCGGCGGCGGTGACCGGGGCGCTGCGGCCGTTCCTGCAGGACATCAACATGGTCTCCGCCCCCGCTCTGGCGCGGGAGCGCGGCATCGTGGTGGACGAGATCAAGCGCGAGGGCGGCGCGAGCGACTACGAATCCGTGATCCGCATCACGGTCGATGCCGAGGATATGCCGCGCGACGCCGCCGGGACGGTGTTCCATGACGGCAAGCCGCGGATCATCGAGATCCGCTCCATCGCCATCGACGCCGCCTTCGCGCCGCACATGCTCTACGTGCGTAACCACGACAAGCCGGGCTTCATCGGCCGGCTCGGCACCATCCTGGGCGAGGCCGGCGTCAACGTCGCGACTTTCAACCTCGGCCGCGAGGAAGAGGGCGGCAACGCCATCTGCTTCTGCGCCGTCGATGCACCGATCTCGGACAGCGTACGGGTGGAGATCGAGACGATCCCGCAGGTGAAGCGGGCACGGCCGGTGAGCTTCTGAGCGCGTAGCCCTCTCGTAGGGCGCACGCTGCCGTCATCCCGGGGCGCCGAAGGCGAGCCCGGGATCCAGAGCCGCCAACGGCGAATAGTCTCGCTCGACCTGCGTTTCTGAATCCCGGGCTCCGCTGCGCGGCCCCGGGATGACGTGGTGCACCACCGGACGTTTGGGCGAGCGACGCGGCTGAGTTGATCGCTCCGCGCCTTGCAATGGGTCGGGCGCGTAGCCCAAGGACTGGCCCTTGCGCCCGGAACATGCGAGAGGCCCGCGCATGAACATCGACGGCAAACCCTACCGCACCATCCTTCCCGCCGCCGACGGCGCGTCCGTCGAGGTCATCGACCAGACCCGCCTGCCCTTCGCCTTCGAGATGAAGCGGCTCGCCACCCTGGACGAAGCGGCCGTTGCCATCCGCACCATGATCGTGCGCGGCGCGCCGCTCATCGGCGTCACGGCGGCCTACGGCCTGGCCCTGGGCCTGCGCAGGGATGCTTCCGATTCCGGGATCGACCATGCCGTCGAGACCTTGGCCGCCACCCGCCCCACCGCGATCAACCTGCGCTGGGCCCTCGACCGGGTCGCCGCCAAGCTGCGCGAGGTCGCGCTTCCTGAGCGCGCCGCCTTCGCCTTCGCCGAGGCCGGGCGCATCGCCGAGGAGGATGTGGAGAGCTGCCACGCCATCGGCCGCCACGGCGCCGCGATCCTGGCCGATCTGCACAAGGCCAAGGGTTACGACAAGGAAGAGGGTCGCCGCCTCAACGTGCTCACCCATTGCAATGCCGGCTGGCTCGCCACGGTGGATTGGGGCACCGCCCTCGCGCCGATCTACGTGGCGCACGAGGCCGGCATTCCGGTCCATGTCTATGTCGACGAGACCCGGCCGCGGAACCAGGGCGCGGCGCTCACCGCGTTCGAGCTCAACGCCCACGGCGTGCCGCACACCGTCATCGCCGACAATGCCGGCGGCCACCTGATGCAGCATGGCGAGATCGACGTCTGCATCGTCGGTTCGGACCGCACCACGGCCTCTGGCGACGTCTGCAACAAGATCGGCACCTATCTGAAGGCGCTGGCGGCCTCCGACAACCGCGTGCCGTTCTACGCCGCCCTGCCCTTCTCCACCATCGACTGGACGCTGGACGACGGTGTCGCGCAGATCCCGATCGAGGAGCGCGACGGCTGCGAAGTCTCCCATCTCACCGGCCGCCTCGCCGATGGCGGATTCGCCACGATCGAGGTGGTGTCGCCGGGTAGCCCGGTGGCCAACCCCGCTTTCGACGTGACCCCGGCCCGCCTGGTGACGGGCATCATCACCGAGCGCGGCGTGGCTTCGGCGGATGCAGAGGGGTTGTTGGCGCTGTATCCGGAGCGGCGCTCGGCGGCTTAGCGGGTCACGACGCTTCCCACTGCCAGAACACAGACCCCGTAAACTCGAACACCCGCTCCCCGCGCTGGTTCTGCGCGGTGTTGTGGTGGGTCGCGACGCCCCAGCCGGGGCGTGAGGCCGACTCGCGCTTGTCGAGCAGGGTGCAGGCGTAAGCGATCGTGTCGCCTGCATAGACCGGGGCGAGCCAGCGCATGTCGCGAAAGCCGGGAGAGGGGCCGAGCTGCGGCACAGGACCGGCCCGTTCCGTGAGGGCGATGTCGCGCTGGCGGGTGATGTGCAGGCGCTTCATCCACACCGCCGCCGTATGCCAGCCCGAGGCGCAGAGCGCGCCGAAATGGGTCTTTCGGGCGGCGTCCGCATCGAGATGGAAGGCCTGCGGATCGTAATCCCTGGCGAAGGCGATGATTGCTTCGGGCGTGAAGACGTGCCGGCCGAGATCGCGGACCGTGCCGAGCTTCGCCTGTTTGAGGAAGAGCAGCGGCTCCGCATCGTCGCCTTCGATCACCTCGACCGGGTCTCCGGGCGTCACCGCGCGCGGCGGCAGGGGATCGGCCCCGCGCCGGGCGAACATGACCGTGAAGGCCTGAATCATCACCGTCTCGTCGCGCCCGTTCACGACCGTGAGGGTGAAGCGGACGAAGCCGCGATCCGGCTTCGAATTCGAGGCGCGGCACTCCTCCACCTTGGTGACGATCCGCAGCGCGTCACCCGGCAGGACGGGGCGGAGCCAGCGCAGCTGCGAGATGCCGGGCGAGCCCATGGAGGTGGCGCCGCGAAAGACATGGGCCTGGAGCAGGCGCATGCCGAACCCGGCCGTCTGCCAGCCGGAGCCGATCAACCGACCCGCCAGCGTCGCCTTCGCGGCCTCCTCGTCGAGATGGAAGGGCTGCGGATCGAACTCCTTCGCGAAGGCGACGATCGCCTCCCGCGTCACCGTGAGTGGGCCGCCCTCGATCACGTCGCCGGGGGTGAAATCCTCGAAGGTGATGCCGGTCATTGAACCTCTTGTCCCCGGGTCGCAGAGTTTCGGGTCGAAGGATGGCGCTGCGCTCGCTTCAGGGGCGGCCCGCCTCTCCCCGCTTGCGGGGAGAGGATCACAAGCACCTCGTCGTGCTTGTGATGAGCGGAGCGAGGGTGAGGGGGCCGTGCCGGAGGAGGCTCATTCGGACGAGCCCCTCACCGTCGGCTGCCGCCTCGCCGCGCCGACGACGGGGTCGTCGCGGCCCTCTCCCCGCGTGCGGGGAGAGGGGATGGGCGTCCTCACCCCGGCGGATGCCGGCAGGCCGGTCCAGCTCCTCAATTGGCGAAGCGGAAATGCAGTACGTCACCGTCCTGCACCACGTAGTCCTTGCCCTCGAGGCGGAACTTGCCGGCCTCCTTGGCGCCGCTCTCGCCCTTCAGGGCGGTGTAATCGGCGAACGCGATGGTCTCGGCGCGGATGAAGCCCTTCTCGAAATCCGTATGGATCACGCCGGCGGCGGCAGGCGCGCGGGTGCCCTTCTCGATGGTCCAGGCGCGCGCTTCCTTCGGACCCACCGTGAAGTAGGTGATGAGGCCGAGAAGCTCGTAGCCCGCGCGGATGACCCGGTTGAGGCCGGGCTCCACGAGCCCCACCGCTTCGAGGAAGTCGCCCTGGTCGGCGAGCGGCATCACCGCGATCTCGCTCTCGATCTTGGCCGAGACCACCACCGCGCGCGCCCCCTCGGCCTTGGCCTGGGCGATCACCGCCTCGGAATAGGCGTTGCCCTTGTCGGCATCGCCCTCGTCGACGTTGCAGACATAGAGGACGGGTTTCGCCGTCATCAGCCCGAGGGTCTGGAACAGCTTCTCCTCTTCCGGCTTGCGGCTCACCAGACGGGCGGGCTTGCCCTCGCGCAGCAGCGGCAGCGCCCGCTGGACGAGGTCGAGCATCTCCTTGGCTTCCTTGTCGGCGCCCTTGGCCTTCTTCTCGAGGGCGAAGAGGCGCTTCTCGAGGCTGTCGAGGTCGGCGAGCATCAGCTCGGTCTCGATGGTCTCGATATCCGCCTTCGGGTCGACCTTGCCCTCCACATGGGTCACGTCACCATCGGTGAAGCAGCGCACCACGTGGGCGATGGCGTCGACCTCGCGGATATTGGCGAGGAACTGGTTGCCGAGCCCCTCCCCCTTCGAGGCGCCGCGCACGAGGCCGGCAATGTCCACGAAGGTCAGCCGCGTCGGGATGATCTCCTTCGACGTGGCGATCCGCGCGAGATCGTCGAGGCGCGGATCCGGCACCGCCACCTCGCCGACATTCGGCTCGATCGTGCAGAACGGATAGTTCGCCGCCTGCGCCGCCGCGGTCTGCGTCAGCGCGTTGAAGAGGGTCGACTTGCCGACGTTCGGCAGGCCGACGATGCCGCATTTGAAGCCCATGATATTCCTCAAGAGTTCGCGAAGATCGATTCCGGTAAGGCCCGAAACGGATTCACGATTGTCGTTCCTTCGACCTCGCGGCCGTGCTGATAGTCTTCCGACAGAAGGAAGCGGCATCCGGCCCGGATCGCGGAACCGAGGATGACGCAGTCCCACCACTGAAACCGGGTCTGTTCCCGCAGTGACCACGCATCGCCGACGAGGGCGAGATCGGTGGCGCCTTCCGACCATTCCTCCAATGCCAGCGTCGTCTGCCGCGCATCCTCCGGATCGATCAGGAGCCGACCGCGCAGGATGACGGCATGCAACTCACCGAGAACCTGCGGGCTCACGACGATCAGGCCCCGATCCGCCAGCGCTTCCAGCCAATGCCGCGCCATGGATTGCTTCTCAGGGAAGCGGTCGTCGCGGGCATACACGAAGACGTTGGTATCGACGAACACCCGGCCCGTGACGGGGACGGTGTCACTCGGCATCGTAGATCTGATCGCGCGTCGGCGCGCGCCCGTTCTCATCGAGGAGATGGAGGGGTGGCCCCGCCAGGAAGCGCTCTAGTGCCTGACTCTGGGAGAGCGGCCGGCCGACGCGTTGTTCGACCGTCTCGGCGATGAATTTCGAGAGGCTCTTGCCGTCACGCGCCGCAGCGACGCGAGCACGTTGCAGGAGGCTCTCCTCCATCGTCACCGTGACGTTTCTCAACCCAGCCTCCCCACCCGTCGAATCCGAGCTTCGATATCGTGTTCCCGTGTTTTCGTGTCAATCACGGCCGGTGGCCGCCGCGTTGACCTGCTTGACGTCGTCCCAGCCCCGGCCCGCCATGGCGAGGTGGACCTTGTTCTGGAAGCTCGCATCCTCGTCCTGGGCCAGGAGCGGAGCGTGGTCCGCCACGGCGCGGCAGAGATCTTCGACCCAGGCGCGCTCCCCCTTGCCGAAATCGTTCAGGACGTAGGCATGGACCAGGGCCTTGTCGCCCGGATGACCGATGCCGAGACGGACGCGCCGGTAATCGTTGCCGCATTGGGCGGTGATCGAGCGCAGGCCGTTATGGCCGGCATTGCCGCCGCCGAGCTTCACGCGGAGCTTGGCCGGGGCGAGGTCGAGTTCGTCATGCAGGACGATGACGTCGGCGAGGGCGATCTTGTAGAAGCGCTGAGCTTCCGAGACCGAGCGGCCGGATTCGTTCATGAAGGTCTGCGGCTTCAGCAGGACGACCCGTTCGCTGCCGAGCGTCGCCTCGGTCACCTCGCCCTGGAACTTGCGCCGCCAGGGCGCGGCGCGGTGGACGCGCGCCATCTCGTCGAGGGCGAGAAAACCGATATTGTGGCGGTTGCCCGCATAGCGGGCCCCTGGATTGCCGAGCCCGACGATCAGGCGCATGGCATCATCTCCAAGACGATTTCGTCACGAGAGCGCTCTCCGCCGAAGTGGATGCCGGTTCGGCGAAAAAGAGCGCGGCAAAACAGAGGCTTAGAGATGTGTCCCGACCCAACGTGGTCGGGCGCAGCTCTAGATGTCCATCCCGACCCCGAATGCTTCCGACGAAGGCCACAAGGCTCCCGCCCGATCAACCTGCCGTCAAACACCGTGAGACGTTCATGCCCATCACCGCCGATGTCCCGCAACGCACGGACGCCTTCCCGGCACCGACCAATCGTAGCCTCAGCCGCCGCCGCTTCGGCACGATGGCCTTGGCGTCGGGTGCCGCAGCCTGGCTCTCGTCCCTGTCGGCTCAGGCGCTGCCGGCATCCGAGGAAGCCCGGGTCATCGACTTCGAATGGGTCGATCCGACACGCGACCGCGCGGTGCCGGCGCGGCTCTACTGGCCAGCCTCCGCGACCCGGAAGGGACCGGTCCCGCTCATCGTCTTCTCCCATGGGCTCGGCGGTTCGCGAAAAGGCTACAGCTACCTCGGCGAGGGGTGGTCGGCGCGCGGGATCGCGAGCCTGCACATCCAGCACGTCGGCAGCGACCAGACGCTTTGGGAGGGCAACCCGATACTCCTCCTCGACCGTCTCGATGGGGCAGCGGACGAGCAGGAAGCCATAGAGCGGACGCGGGACGTGAGCTTCGGCCTCGACCGCCTGCTCCATCGTGACAATCCCTTCCAAGCCGCCATCGACAGGAAACGCGTTGTCGCGGCCGGTCACTCATACGGGGCGAACACGACCCTGATCCTGACCGGCGCTCAGGTGATCCGCAACGGGAAGCCCATCGGGGGCCGGGACCCACGCTTCACGGCGAGTATCGTGATCTCAGCCCCGCCCTTCTACGGCGAGGCCGACCTCGCGGCAGTTCTCGCTTCCGCGGATGTCCCCTCCCTCCACGTGACCACGACCGAGGACACGATCCGCATCCCCGGCCGTTTCTCGCCAGTGCAGGACCGCATCGACGTCTTCAACGCCATCCCTACGGCACGAAAGGCCCTCGTCGTGTTCCAGGGCGGTTCGCATAGCGTCTTCACCGATCGATCCCTTAGGAACGGCGGGCCGCTGAACCCTCTGGTGAAGCGTGCGACGATGGAAGCCGGCATAGCCTTCCTCGACCTCGTTCATCGCTCCGATCCCGCTCCAATGGAGGAATGGAACGTGACCTGGAAGCCGATCCTGGCCGCTGCACCGGTGCCTTTTCCGGTCCCGGCGAGACAGGCGGACCGTAGACGTCGCGCCTGAGGTTCGGACCACATCATTGCTCAATGAAGCGGCCGGCGCGACCTAATCCCACGGCTGGCGGACGCTACGGCATTGATGGGTTCGAACTCATATGCGTTGCCGTCTACGTACTTGCATGCACCCACTTCGAGACGTCCGCTCAGCCCCTCGCGACCGTGATGATCTGCCGCTACGCCGGGACGGGGCGAGGCCGCTATCCCGTCCTGCTCTCGCCACTACTGCCCCGGCTTAATAGCCCGAATGATCCGGTGTGGAAAAAGGCAATACAGCTGATCTGGCGATCCGCCTACGTCGCGCGGAACGACGGCATACCAGGACCGTTCGTTCCATTGCAGCGCTATGGGCGAACCCGCCTGCTGATGCTGCTGGCCACTTTGATCGGACACCTGCCATGGCTCAGAGCCGCGACTTCGCACGTCCCGCTGCTCTCATGACGTTGGGAGCCGCGGCTCTCGGTCTTACCGCCGTTGTGGTGAGTGCGAGAGCACGACAGGCGGAGCGGGACAACCCGCCGACCGGCCGGATCATCGACGTTGATGGCCTTCAAGTTCACTATGCCGAGGTGGGCGACGGCGAACCTCTGGTGCTCCTGCACGGCAACGGCAGCATGCTCCAAGATTTTATGTCGAGCGGCTTCGTCCAGGCAGCAGCCAAGCGCTATCGCGTCATCGCCTTTGATCGACCGGGCTATGGTTATACCGAGCGACCCCGCAGCACCATCTGGACACCCTCCGCCCAGGCAGATCTACTTCGCACGGCGCTGCAGCAAATTGGGGTCTCGCACTCCCTCGTGCTGGGCCACTCCTGGGGTGCCTCTGTCGCCATCGCCCTCGCGCTCGACCACCCGGACATGGTCCGGGGCCTTATCTTAGAGAGCGGGTACTACTACGGTTCAGTCCGTGCGGACGTCGTACTGATGTCCGGTCCCGCCTTGCCGCTCATCGGCGACATCCTGCGCTACACCGTTTCGCCTCCCGTCGCTCGTCTTCTCTGGCCGTCGATGATCCGGAAGCTGTTCAGCCCTGCACCGGTGGCCGCCACGTTCGAAGGCGTCCCCTCCGAGATGGCAATCCGTCCCTCACAGTTGCGGGCCAGCGCGGCCGAGTCTGCATTGATGATCCCAGATGCGCTGGCGGTCCAAAACCGCTACGCCGAACTCTCAATGCCGGTGGCCATTGTCGCCGGAGCTGGGGACAAGATGGTGGATCTTGCCACTCAAGCCGTGCGCCTGCATCGCGTGCTACAGAATAGCAGCCTGCATGTCGTGCAGGATTGCGGTCATATGGTGCATCATACCGCTCCCAGTGAAGTGATGTCAGCTGTGGAGACAGTTGCCCAGGCGGTCGAAGCGGCGCCGCGCCTCAAAACCGATGGGTAGCGGTTAGAGCGCGTTCCAGCAGGGAATAGGCGGTGGCTATCGATGCCGGGGCGATATTCCAATGGGGTCGACTTGGTAGGTTAAGATTGTGGAGACGCAGTCGAATCCTTCCCACTGGTTAGACCGATGGCCTGCTATCTCCGCAAGGCCGTACGACCCGTTTAATGAGCTGCACCATGCTGCTGGAGTGGCGCCCTTTGGCTCACGAGATCCTCATCTTGCTTCCGCCAATTTGGGCCAAAGTCCCTGGGAGAATTCGCGAACGCTGGCGGCAAAAGTATGCCTCGGCCTTACGCAGCAAACTCGCCTAAATGCGCTGAAGGCAACGGTTAGACGGATGCCTTCTCGGCCTTCGCGCCTTCCGGTCTCTCTTGCCTTTCCTTTTAGGGAATATTGCAACCGGCCGCTCGTCCTCGCCACGCTCCTTGAGTGAGAATGCGCAGCAAGGCATTCCAGGAGGCCGGACCGTGCAGCGCCTGACCGACATGCTCCGGCGGTTGGTCGAGAAAGCAATGGCGGCGGATGTTCGGTTCGCTCCTTTCATTGGGATCGGTTGCCCCGGAGAGATCCGCTCGGACGGCACCATCGCCTGCGGTACGCAGAACCTTCCCGGTGACTGGGAGGCGGACGGCTTCCACCTCCCGGAACGCGTTCGCTCTGCCCTGCCGGTCATTGCTGGCGCCGAAACCGTCATCGTTTTGCACAACGATGCTATGGTCCAGGGCTTGAGCGAGTTTCCTTACATGCGTGATGTTCAGCGCTGGGGCATCCTGACCATCGGCACAGGTCTGGGCAACGCCCGCTTCACCTGGGCTCAAGACGATTAGGGTTCGACCCCCAACATACACTCTGCAGCCTTCCGAGCACTGAGAACGGCGTTTTCCTCAGGCCGATCGACCGCCTATGGCGCATTATAGCGATCACCGGCCTGGGCGCGCGAAGCGTAGCGGACGCGAAGCACCCTGTGAAGAAAGAACAGCTAGCGAGCGCGTTTGAATGAGACGCTTACTCCCAGGATATCATCATTATAATGAGCACCTCAGGCGAATATATGGGGCGGCGGCATACTCGAATACTGCAGCACGGCCAGGAACGCGTCAGCGGACCACCTCAATGGCGAGCGCCAAATCCTTCCGTAGCATCGCCATCCTCCGGACCGTTTTCCTCTCGTTCCAACCTGCAGTAATCGACCAGTAAACGCTGAAAGGGAGCGAGGTCGGTCGCCTCAGGGTAAGTGTTCTCACGTTTGATGGCCGCACGACATTTGGCGATCTCCTGGTCCGCCTCCCGGTCGACATCCGCCGTCTGCGCAGAGCTCAATGTCTGCAGCGATCCCAATCCCATTCGATCAGCAATTGCTACGCGGATCTCGTCACGCTTGGCCACCAGCTTGTTCACGATGCTCTACCTCCGCGCCATGACAGGCTTCTTCCCAGGTAACTGCAAGATGCTAAATATGGCTCCCAGCGGATCAACATCTTTATGCGGGCAGGCATTTCCTTAGGCGGCTCAAGTGAATTCGCCTCCTTTGATATTGAAACTGGCGATGCGCTCAAGATACATGATTAAAATTCCGCCTTTCCTCGAATCCGGGCGTTGCAGTATGCGGCCTTGAAGGCTGAAATCGGGTCAGTATCCATTGTCGACAAGAGCCCACGCGTCGTTCCGCTTCAGGGCTACGCTTGCGGCCGCCAGTGTGACCCCGTCGAATCACTTCCGGCCAATGCTCTGTATTGCAAGGTCGGTCTGAGTAGGGTCGGGACTTGCCGGTCTTCTCTACTGCCGGAGCGGGTAGTTTGGGGGCATGCAGCTTTCAGGAAGGAAAGTGCCGGAATCTGCGGCCTGCAGCCCTGTTCGACCGAGCGTTCAGTCCCTACCGCTCCTGGCGAAGGCCCCGAGCGAGACGCGCGCCACCTCTCGCAGAGCCTCGCGATTGGCCCCCGACGACGCGATGACGCCCATGCCAGAGGCCACCGTCGACAGGAATCGCGCCAGCGCCGCAGGATCCGCGTCCTCCGGCAGATCGCCGTCGGCCTTTGCCTGAATGAAACGCCCGAGGAGTTCCGTCTCCGACTCGGCCCGGCGCGAGGCCAGCTCGAACGGGATGTTCTCCGAGCCGGCGCCGCAGGCGAGTCCGCCCTGGACGAGAAGGCAGCCGGGCGGATTGGCCGGGTCGGTATGGCTCTCGGCGATGCTGCTCAGGAAGCGCTCGGCCACGTCGCGCGCCGTGGCGCCGGCGAGCACGTAGCGCATGTGCTCCGACCGCCGCAGCGCGTAGCGATCGAGGGCGGCCTTGAGGAGGCCCTCTTTGCTGCCGAAGGCCGCGTAGAGGCTCGGCGCCTTGATGCCCATCGCCTTCGTCAGCATGGCGAGGCTGGCGCCGTCGTAGCCGTGACGCCAGAACACCTCCATCGCCTCGTCGAGGGCTTTGTCCCTATCGAAGGACCTGGGTCGCCCCATCACCATTGTCAGCTGACTCCAACTTTTATAACGAGTGGTAGATAAGTCTCTTGACGCCCGCCGTCCATGCCGACATGTGTAGCGAACTCTACAGATGTCGGAGTCGGCCGTGAACCCTTCGCCTCACGCTTCCCCTACCCGTTCCGGTTTTCGGCGCAGCCTCGCGGCCGGCGTTGCCTTCGCTCTTCTGGCGGGCGCCTTCGTTCAAACCCTCCCCAGCCTGACGGCGCACGGAACGGAGGCGGTCGCCGCACCGGCGCCGTCCGAGCCCGCGACGCCGGTGCCCGTCGCCACCGTCGCGCCTCGCCCGGTCGTGCTGTGGGACGAGTTCTCCGGCCGACTCGAAGCGGTTGACCGGGTCGACGTCCGGGCACGTGTTGGCGGAGCGATCCAGGCGACGCACTTCACCGAGGGCGAACTCGTCAGGCCCGGCGACCTGCTGGTGACCATCGACCCCGCACCCTACGCCACCGAAGTCCATCGCCTGGAGGCACAGGCCGCCGGCGCCGAGGCGCGTCTCGCCCTGACCGCAAGCGACTTCGAGCGTGGACAGCGGCTTTCCGACCAGCGCATCGTCACGGCCCGCGATCTCGATGTCCGCGCCAACGCGTTCAAGGAAGCCAAGGCGAGCCTCGACGCTGCCAAGGCGACGCTGGAGGCCGCCCGGCTCAACCTCAGCTACACGGAGGTGAGGGCCGCAGTCGGCGGACGCGTTGGACGCCGTGAGATCACGCCGGGGAACCTCGTCGCCACTGGCGCGGGCGCTGCTGTGCTGACCACCCTCGTCTCCGTCGATCCCGTCTATGCCAGCTTCGACGCGGACGAGACCGTCGTCCTCAAGGCCCTGGCCTCACTGGCTGACCCCTCGGGCAAGCGCGGCAGCCTCGACCGCATCCCGGTCGAGATGCTCACCGCCGACGGGGCGCGGGCGCGTGGGCACCTCCAGTTCATCGACAACAAGGTCGATGCGCGAAGCGGCACCATCCGGGTCCGCGCAAGCTTCGGCAACAGCGACGGACATCTCATCCCGGGTCAGTTCGCTCGCATGCGCCTCGGCCAGGCCGCACCCGAATCGCTGCTGCTCGTGGACGAGCGGGCGGTCGGCACGGATCAGGACAAGAAGTTCGTGCTCGTTGTGGGGGGCGACGACCGCGCAGAGTTTCGTGCCGTCACCCTCGGCCGGTCCGTTGACGGACTGCGCGTCGTGAACTCCGGCCTGTCAGGCGGCGAGCGCATCGTCGTCAACGGCCTTCAGCGGCTCCGGCCCGGCATGCTCCTCCGGCCCGAGCCGGTCGCCATGGGCGCGCGGCCGCAGGACTCCGCAACGGCTCCGCGCCGAGTCGCGCAGAACTGACGGGCGGCGCAGGCCGCTCTTCCCGATCGGACTTCTACCCGGCGGCCGCCATGCGACCGCTCTCTCTCCCCGTGCGCCCAGGAGGGCGGCATGAACCTCTCGAAATTCTTCATCGACCGGCCGATCTTCGCAGGCGTGCTCTCGGTGCTCATGTTCATCATGGGCCTGATCTCGCTCTTCGCGATGCCGATCTCCGAGTATCCGGACGTGGTGCCACCCTCGGTCGTCGTGCGCGCGACCTTCCCAGGCGCTAACCCCAAGGTCATCGTCGAGACGGTGGCGACGCCGATCGAGGAGCAGATCAACGGCGTCGAGGGCATGCTTTACATGTCGAGCCAGGCCACGACCGACGGCATCATGACGCTCACCGTCACGTTCCGTCTCGGCACTGACCCCGACAAGGCCCAGCAGCTCGTACAGAACCGCGTCTCGCAGGCCGAGCCGCGCCTGCCGGCCATCGTGCGCCAGCTCGGCATCGTCACCGTGAAGTCCTCGCCGGACCTGACCATGGTGGTGCACCTCGTCTCGCCCAACGGGCGCTACGACATGACCTACCTGCGCAACTACGCGGTGCTGAACATCAAGGACCCGCTCGCCCGCCTCGACGGCGTCGGGCAGGTGCAGCTTTTCGGCTCTGGCGACTATTCGATGCGCATCTGGCTCGACCCGCAGAAGGTTGCCGAGCACGGGCTGTCGGCCGGCGACGTCGTGCGCGAGATCCAGGCGCAGAACGTGGAGGCGGCGGCCGGTGTCATTGGCGCCTCGCCGGCAATCCCGGGACTCGACCTCCAGCTTTCCCTCAACGCCGACGGGCGGCTTACCACTGAGGAGCAGTTCGGCGACATCGTCGTAAAGACCGGGGAGAGCGGTGAGATCACCCGCCTGCGCGACGTCGCCCGGATCGAGCTCGGAGCTTCCGACTACGCCCTGCGCTCGCTTCTCGACAACAAGTCCGCCGTCGCCCTGCCGATCTCCCAGTCGCCCGGCTCGAACGCGATTCAGATCTCCGACGAGGTCCGCCGGACCATGGCGGAGATCAAGCAGAACATGCCCGAGGGCGTCGACTACGAGATCGTCTATGATCCGACGCAGTTCGTGCGCGCCTCCATCGAGGCCGTGATCCACACTCTGCTGGAAGCCATCGCCCTCGTCGTCCTCGTGGTGATCCTGTTCCTGCAGACCTGGCGCGCTTCGATCATCCCGCTTCTCGCCGTGCCGGTCTCCATCGTCGGCACCTTCGCGGTGATGCACGTCTTCGGCTTCTCCATCAATGCGCTCAGCCTGTTCGGCCTCGTGCTCGCCATCGGCATCGTGGTCGACGACGCCATCGTGGTCGTCGAGAACGTCGAGCGTAACATCGAGAGCGGCCTGTCGCCGCGAGACGCCAGCTACCAGGCCATGCGCGAGGTCTCCGGACCCATCATCGCCATCGCCCTCGTGCTCGTGGCGGTATTCGTACCGCTCGCCTTCATCAGCGGCCTGACGGGCCAGTTCTACAAGCAGTTCGCCCTCACCATCGCTATCTCGACCGTCATCTCGGCCGTCAATTCGCTGACCCTGTCGCCGGCTCTCTCGGCGCTGCTGCTGAAAGACCACCACGCCCCCAAGGACCGCCTGACCCGCATCCTCGACGGGATGCTCGGCTGGTTTTTCCGGCGCTTCAACCGCGTCTTCGGCCGAGCCTCGGACGGGTACGGGCGAGGCGTCGGTTTCGTCGTCTCCCGCAAGGCGGCAATGATGGTGCTCTACCTCGTCCTCGTCGGTCTGACCGTGGTGCTGTTCCGCCAGATCCCCGGCGGCTTCGTGCCGGGCCAGGACAAGCAGTACCTCGTCGGCTTCGCGCAGCTGCCGGACGGCGCGACCCTCGACCGGACCGAGGACGTGATCCGCCGTATGAGCGAGATTGCCCTGAAGGAGCCCGGCGTCGAAAGCGCTGTCGCCTTCCCAGGCCTCTCCATCAACGGCTTCACCAACAGTTCGAACTCAGGGATTGTGTTCTCCACCCTGAAGCCATTCGAGGAGCGTCGCTCGCCGGCCCTGAACGGCGGTGCCATCGCCCAGTCGCTCAACAAGAAGTTCGCGGCAATCCCCGAGGCCTTCATCGCGATGTTTCCGCCGCCGCCTGTGAACGGCCTCGGCACCATCGGCGGGTTCAAGATGCAGATCGAGGACCGGGCCGGCCTCGGCTACGAGGCGCTCAACGACGCGACCAAGGCCTTCCTGGCCAAGGCCGCCCAGGCCCCGGAGCTCGCGGGCCTCTTCTCGAGCTTCCAGATGAATGTGCCGCAGCTCTTCGCCGACATCGACCGGACGAAGGCTCGACAACTGCGCATCCCTGTAACGGACGTGTTCGACACGCTGCAGATCTATCTTGGCTCGCTCTACGTCAACGACTTCAACCGGTTCGGCCGCACCTACTCGGTCCGGGTTCAGGCCGACGCGCCCTTCCGCGCCCGCTCGGACGACATCGGGGCGCTGAAGGTGCGGGCGGGCTCCGGCGAGATGGTGCCGCTCGCCGCACTGCTTCGCGTCCGGCAGACGGCCGGGCCGGAACGCGCGATGCGCTACAACGGCTTCCTCTCGGCCGACATCAACGCCGGTGCGGCACCGGGCTACTCCTCGGGCCAGGCCCAGGCGGCCGCCGCCCGCATTGCGGCCGAGACCCTGCCGCGCGGCTTCGCCTTCGAGTGGACGGACCTGACCTACCAGGAGTTCATCGCCGGCAATTCCGGGATGTGGGTATTCCCGCTGGCGCTGCTCCTCGTCTTCCTCGTGCTTGCCGCCCAGTACGAGAGCCTGGCCCTGCCGCTCGCCATTCTGCTGATCGTGCCGATGGGCCTGCTCGCGGCGATGTTTGGGGTCTGGATTTCAGCGGGCGACAACAACGTCTTCACCCAGATCGGCCTCATCGTCCTCGTCGGCCTCTCGGCCAAGAACGCGATCCTGATCGTGGAATTCGCCCGCGAACTTGAATTCGCCGGCCGCACGCCGCTTCAAGCCGCCATCGAGGCGAGCCGCCTTCGGCTGCGGCCGATTCTGATGACTTCGATGGCTTTCATCATGGGCGTGCTGCCCCTGGTGACGGCCACCGGTGCCGGCTCGGAAATGCGCAGCGCCATGGGCGTCGCTGTGTTCTCCGGTATGATTGGCGTCACCGCCTTCGGCCTCTTCCTGACGCCGGTCTTCTACGTCCTCCTGCGTCGCCTCAGTGGCAACCGGCCGCTCAAGCAGCATGGCGGCAGCGCCCCGGTTGTTCATCAGGAGCGGATCACGGAGGCCGCATAATGGTTCCGTACCGACGGGCTGGTCTGCCTGAGCCGGCATGGATCTGCTGCTCTATGACCAAGAAGGGTGGATTTCTGCCGGTCCGCTTTTGGAATGCGGTTCGCCCAATCAGACATACGACCAAACGGCTGAGCCCACGCGGTCTTACTCTTCGGTGCCCTGCTTCTCGCATGGCATGGCTTCCACCGCTTCGTCACGGCGATCAGCGCTGTCGAGGGGCAGGCATCTCACGGCGGATGGATCGAGACGTCGATGCCAAAGCGACCTCGCAATAAGGGCTGTAATGCGCTCCCTGATCGCGTCAAATCCCGCGTCACGTCGCTCGGAAGCAGCGGGCGATGAGGCCCCGCAGAGCAAGTCGCAGGCTCGCGGTGCGCGCGATCGGGTCCACTGCCTGCGTGAATAGTCGCAAGATCAGGGTTCGGCGCTGCAGAGGGTTTGGCGCGAGGGCAACCGCATAGTTGCCCGCCTGCACCGCAAGAAAACTGGCTGGAACCCAGCCGGTTGGCTCGATCAGGACATCGAGGCCGTCGCCCACTGCGAAGGCGTGGCCCGGTGCGGTGAGACGCAGCCGGGCGGTCTCCATGCCGAGGGTCGCCAGAACCGCGTCGTAAGCGACCCCGCCCGACCTCACCCGCACGGGCTCTTCGATCCGGAACTCCTCCGCCCCGCGGGGACGTTCGAAGCAGACCAGGAAGGCGACGAAGCAGAACAGCATGGCGACGCCGGCCCAGATCAGGTTGAAATAGTCGAGGGATGAGATCTCGGTGGCCCCGGACGGGGAGACGAACGACCAGACGATCGCGCCGGCGGAGAGCAGGGTGATCGCTCCGAATCCTGCCGCCATGCGCCAACGCACCATGGACACCGAGCGATCGCCGCCCTTGTCGGTAACCTTGAACGGACGACCGAACGGCCGGATCGCGGCGGATGCCAGGGTGAGCGTGATGGCCAGGGCCGTCATGATGTGAGTGACCTCCATGAACAATGGGAGGGTGCGCCGTCCGGACACCCAGCTACTGTAGGTCCAAAGGGCGAAGAGCGTCGGCAGGCCGTAGCGAAGGAACGAGAGGTAGTCGGCCTGGAAGGCCGGCATATCGAAGAGCCAGTAGATCGACGGGGCCACCAGCATGAGCACGATGAACGGCTTGCACAGCCAGTTCAGCACTCCGTGGAAGTAGTGCAGCCGCTGCAGCAGGGTGTAATCGCCGCTGCGGAAGGGGCCGACCTTGAGCAGAGCAACCTGAATCGTGCCGAGGCACCAGCGCGTGCGCTGGGTGATGTATTCCGGTAGTCCCTCCGCCGACAACCCGGCACTAAGGCGCTCATTGAGCCAATGGGTGCGATAACCGTGGCGCATCAGCGAGTAGGTGAGATTGATGTCCTCGCAGATCGCATCGTGCGGGAATCCCCCCATCTCCTCGACGCGGTCGCGCCGCACCAGGAACGAGGTGCCGACGCAGAAGGCGCAGCCCCAGGCATCCTTGGCCGGCTGGAACACGTCGAAGAAGATCCGCTGATCGTCGACCCAGGCCTCGGACGCCATCAGGTTGTGCTGGATGGGATCGGCGTTGAAGAAGAATTGCGGAGTCTGGACGACGGCCGCTCGCTCGTCGTGGAAGAGGCCGACGGCGCGGCGCAGGATGTTGGGTGCCACTGCGAAATCCGCGTCGAGCACCAGGATGATCGGCGCGTTGGACCGGCTCGCAGTATGACGCAGGGCATTGTTCAGGTTGCCGGCCTTGGCACCCTGGTTGTCGGGCCGCGTGACGTAGTTCGCCCCGACCTCCTCGCAATAGGTCCGCAGCCAGTCGCGCCGGGTGTCGTCACAGACCCACACCGTGGCGTTCGGGTAATCCACCGCCAACGCCGGGATGATCGACTTCTCGACCACGTCCAGGGGCTCGTTGTAGGTGCAGATGAAGATGTCGACGGCGGGCCAAGCACCGCTCACCGAGAGCCGCGCCTCCTCGCGGTCGGCCTCGGCGGACCGGTCCTCGAAGCGGAATAGGATGACGATGGACATCAGTGTGTAGAGGATCGCCACCATCTCGAAGGCGAAGAACAGGTAGGGCCAGAGCATGTCGAGCCCCGGCTCGAAGCTTGGAAGGGTGTCGTGCCAGCGCCAGGCGGCGTAGCAGACGATGAACACGGCCGTGGTTAGGCCGAACAGAATGCGGGCGGCGGCGCTCGTGCGGTCGAGCAGGCCCGCCATGACGAGGAGCCCGATGAGAATACCGAGATCGATGGTGAGGACGGATAGGACGTCCTGAGGCGCTTCGAACATGGGCGGGGTTACTCCACGTTCCGTCCGGTGAAGGGATTCCAGCCCACGGCCGCGAGGACGCCCCAGGCGGTGGCGCCGAGATGCGGCCGGCGGAAGTAGAAGAAATCGGGCTCGGCACTGGCCGGACCGATGGCGATGCCGGTGGTGAGGCGGGCGACATCGGTGGCGAACAGGAAGCCGGATGGCGAGAGCTGCCCAGCGATGGTGGCGAGGAGGCGGTCGGCCTCGGCGCTTCGGCCGAGAAAACGGACGGTCAACGCGGCCTGGGCCGTGCCCTCGACCCAGAGGCCATCGAGGTCCTCGTTAAAATCGAAACCGCCCCGGATTGCGAGATGGCGTTCGGCGAAGTCGAGCGCCCTGCGCCAGATGTCGGGTGCATCGATCACCCCGATCAGGGGCCAGAGCTGCGTATCCAGGGCGATCTTGGCGATGGGCTGGAGCTTGCCGTCTGGCGTCGTGCCGAGACGAAACACCCCCGGATCGCGCGCGTAGACGGCGTCGAGGAAGCCCCGCGCCGTCGCCGCGATCCGAGCTTCCTCCGCTCCACCGTCTAGACGATGAAGCCAGGCCGCGACCGCGTGGATGTCGAGGTTGTGCTCAGTAGATTTCCACATCAGGCGTGTCTGATGCGGATCGAAACCATCGACGCCGCCGGTATACCCTTCGGGAGACCGCGGATCGCCGGTCTGTCCGGCGATCCACCCCAGCATCCGTCGAGCGCCGGCGCGGTAACCGCCGCCGGGTGCCACTGCGTCTAGGTTGAGAAGGGCGAGGGCGGCCCAGGCGACGTTCCCGGTAGCAGTGCCATCCTGATAGGCGTCCTCGGCCCAGAGATTCTGCTTCGCGTCCCACCACCCGGGCAGAGCCAACGAGCCGTCACCTACTGGACCGGCACGATAAGCATTGCGAATGCGGCCATCGGAGAAGCTGCGGTCCCGTGCCAGCGCGGCGAGGAGTGCGTCGCCGATCCTGCGGGCCCGCCCGACCTCGCCGCAGGCAATCAAAGCGATCGCCGCAACGGCATTGTCGTAGGTGAAGGCCGAACTCTTCAGGGGAGCGGGCAGCTCAATCTCATGCGGGCCCGGACGATAGCTCGACACAAAAATCGGTCCGGTTCCCGTCGTGTCGACGGCCTCAGATAGAGAGTGACACAGCGTTCCCGCCAACGGCAAAGGGGCACGTTCGACTCTACCTGGCGAGGACTCCGCCTCCATTGGCCGGAGCGAGACCAGGAGCAGCGCTGCCACGGTCAGAGCCAGCACAGATCCGCCGCGCGGATGCGGCCGGGTCAATGGGTGTTCTCGGCGCTGTGCTGGCGCGGCGCGGATTGTGCCGTCTTACCGTTCGCGGGGGCGGTCGAACCTTTCGAGAACAGGTCTTTGACCCCATTCGCCACTGCATCTGCCGCCTGCGTGACGCCGTTCGCCACAGAGGCCCATGCCTGCTTCGCCGCCGGCGAGTTCACACCACGGCTCACGAGATCGGAGGCTTGCACCGCCGTCCCGTTGACGGTCGTGGCCAGAGAAGCCCAGGCCGCCTTGATCTCCGGCCCCGTAACCCCAGACGCAACCGCCTTCCAGGCCACAGAAGCCGATGGAACCCAACCGTTCTCCCGGGTAATCGTGACCCACTGGCCCACCGAACACGGCGTGGTGCGGCGCGCGGCCTCGGTGGGGGAAGCGGTCTTGTCCGAGTTAGGCAGCGTGTCGCGGTCCAGGCTTACGAGCACATACATCTCGCGCCGCTCGGTTTGAGGGAACGGCACCGCGTATTGCTGATCGGTCTTGTCGCTGGTCTTCGGCAGAATCTCACTGACCCACCCGCGCTCGGGAATGCTGCTGCCCGCCGCCGAAATTCGCACCGGCGTTCCAACTGCCAGTTCTTGTGCTTGGCGATAGGAGAAGATCCCGACAGCGAAGGATTGATCGCAATCGACCAAAGTCGCCACCGAGTCGCCTGGGTTGACGTGACGCCCTTCCGCAACACCGAGTCCGAGGACGACACCACCGTTCATGGCCCGCATCTCCGCATCGGCAAGGCTGTCGAGGCGCTTGCGTTCCGCGACGAGCAACGCCTCTTGCGCCTTCAGACTTGTGGAGAGTTGTGCCTCCTCGATAGCAAGCCGCTGGGCATCAAATGCAAGATCCCGCCGCTTCTGAGTCAGCACCGCCAGGCTATTGGACTGGTTGCCTACGAAGACGCTCTTCTTGACCGCACTGAGCTCCGCCAACTTCTGGTTCAGCTTGGCCGTTTCTGCTTCCTTGTCGAAGCGAGCGGCTTCGAGCTTGTGCTGAGTCGGACGCAGGAGATCGAGGCTGGCGGTGTTGCGATCAACCATGGCCTGCTGGCGGTCGACCACCGCCTTGGTGGATTGACCCTCGGCATCTGCTGACCCCACGCGGGCGCGAGCTTCAGCCACTTCTCCGTCGAGCTTAGCGACAGTTTGTTCCACCTGACGCCTAATCTCGGCATCAAGAGCCGCTACGTAGGTCTCGTCGGACTCCCTCTTTTGCCGCGCTGCCAGGAGAGAGCCGCGCAACTCGTCAACTTTGCCATCAAGAGTAATCAGCGTCGTGCGGTCGATGCGAACGTTCTGAATGCGCGCCACCGGTGCTCCGGGGCCGAGGTGCTGCCCGATGGTGGCAGAGACCTTAGTCATCTCCCCGGCAATGGGCGCCGTCAGTAAGCTAATTGGCGCGTTGATGACGGCACGATCCGACTGATCAGCGAGGAGGGGCGGTAGGGTCGCCGTAGTCATCAGTAGGGCGAGGACGGTTGCGACCGAATATGCTGAGACTCGCACCATCCGTGTATGACTTGGTTTCTGGCCAACGAGGGACGCGGAGGCCGGCACGGGTCGCTGCATAGGACTCTCCTTAAGTAGAAAGCATGAGTGACAGGCACGCCAAGGATCCAAGCAAATCTATACTTGGCTCCAAGCGACTAATGGCACAGCGATCCAGGCGTCCAACATGGGCGCAGACGCAATCGCGGAGTATTAGATGTGGGTTAGGCCCGAATGCTGCCTGGCGTTGGCTCATTCGATGAATTTAAGATGGCTAATAGTAAATTAACCAAATGGCAACCTGCGGCTAACTGGCATGCTCAACAGAAGTTTAGCCGTTTTATTTAGAGGGCTATCACGCATGACTGTACGGCTGGATCAACGCCTCTGATAAGGCGGATGATCGCTAGTTCTACTGACTAGTCTCGTTAACCCAAGGCAAGAGCGCACTTTGTTGCAAATGCGCCCAATTAGTTGCATTATAAATCTATTAGGCGACCTGTCTCCGCGCCGCCTTTGTGCGCTGCGCCAGGATTTCGGCATCAGCGAATTATTCAACGGCATCGCAACAAAAACCGTTCCTTAACTAATTCGTTCACTTTTCTGAAAATTTATGGCGCGAATTGCCTACGTAGTCCGACTTGCCGGTGGTGGCGCAATATGTGCTACGTGTACACTCTATAGGCTGAAGATATGCTCTGAGCGCCCCAGCCTTTCCAGTTAACGTGCTGAGAACAAGGGCAATCCAACTCGGCGGTCAATTTTGCGGTCGCTGGTAGGGGCGGCATTTCGCCTATGCATCCGATCAATACGCGATGCGGCCAGAATGCGGGGTGGCAATCTGCGCCTCACAGTGACGCTAGAGCGCTCGCCGCCGAAGTGGATGCCGGTTCGGCGAAAAAGAGCGCGGCAAAACAGAGACTTAGAGATGTGTCCCGACCCAACGTGGTCGGGCGCAGCTCTAGGTTGCAGAGTGAACTTCACTAGACGACGCTAGGACGCCCAACGCTCCAGGATCGAGAGCGCGTCGCCGGTCGCGGCGAAGGTGGCAGTGTTATCGAAGATGCACCAGCTTTCGCATCCCCGCGTCGCGTCTGCGGCGAGGCGGTCAGCCATCGCGTCGAGGGCGTGCTGCTCGTAAGCGGAGTAGTAGATTTTCGGCGAGCCGTGGAGTCGATAGTAGCGCAGGCCTTGCCAGCCACCGGGCTCGTCTGCGCCCGGCATCGGTGCCGGATCTGCTGCCACACGGGCAATACGAAGTTTCGTCAACAGCGCATCAACACTTGGCGCCAGCCAGCTGGCATGCCGAGGCTCGCAAACGATGCTGCCGCTATGGGCGTGCCGAAATGCTCGCAGGAACGGGTCGCTCGTCCGATCGTCGAAGCGAAGGCTCGGCGGTAGCTGAAGCAGGAGCGGGCCGAGCTTCGGGCCGAGTCCAGCGATCTCATCCAGAAATCGCTGTAGCGGGGCGTCGGCATTCCCAAGCCGCAGCTCGTGCGTGATCATGCGCGGGACTTTCACGGCGAAGCGAAAATACTCAGGCGTGGCCTCGGCCCATCGCTTGTAGGTGGCGGGACGATGAGGGCGATAGAACGACGTATTGATCTCCACGGCGGTGAGGCGCTGGGCATAGCGCTGTAGGTGGCTTCCAACGGCCGGAAACGCACCAGCGTAGGCTTTCGGCACATTCCACCCAGCCGTTCCAATGAAGGCCACGCTTTCGGGCTCACAATGCGTTCGAACAGCTTCATTAACACGGTCGGCGTGCCGAGGTTTCTCTGCCGTCATGGTAAGGCGTGCGGTTCCTGGGTCAGTTCGAGTGCGCCGGCGACAGCACCGAGCCAGCTCCTGATCGAGAAGGCACCCAACGCTCTGCGATCGTCTTCGAGTTCGTCCTAGCCAGTGTCGGTGACAAGCCGCTCGAGGTCGGAGAGGAGCAGACCGAGGAGGTCGACGTCGATCTAGCTGTCGTCCGCTCGCGCGTTCTGGATGCAGCTCGATTGACCCCCAGGTCGCTGGCACTGCATCTCGCCGAAGCCTTTACCGACGCTCGGCACCTGTCCGTCGCTACGCCCTCGCTCAAGCGGCCGGGATCTGTGAGAGCTGCAATCAGCCTGCACTCTTCGTCACTCTGCGGGGAGAGCCCTACCTTGAGCCCCATCATACTCGGCGGTTCAGCGACGGCGGTCCAGACGATCGACGGTTCGTAGGAGTTGTCTGTCCAGGCTGCCACCGCGAGATCCACCACGGCCTGCACGGGCCCGTAAAGAACGAGCGCTTGGTGGAAGCGATCCGGCAGAAGGAGAGGGACTCTGACACGTAAGGTCTGCAACGAACTCTTCTCTTAGTGAGGTGCCCCCCGAAGCTTAACAATCGTCTCGAGGTCGTCCTGGCTAATGCTGCGCAAGGCATGGAGGAACCTGGCAAGTGCCTCCTCTAGAGTGTGCCCTTGGGTTTGTGCCGCTTCTTCCATCTTGGCGAGCTCGGTCTCGGAGAACCGCCGCCCGGTGAGATGCTCGAGCTCCTGAAAAGCAATAAGGTGACCGACCTGGTCCCGGATAAAGTTGTCGCTCGTCATAGGTTTCCTCGTCGTCATCGATCGCTCCTCCACCTCTGCCATTGTAGACGTCATGTTGATTTGATCGACGTTCTTACAATGGTTTCTGTGTGTTGGCGGCCCCAAAAGGTGGGCCAGCGCCTCGGCTCGCAGGGCTCCAGCCCATATTGACTATCGATTGCGAGCTATTTTTACGGCCGGTTGCCACATCGAGAAACGTGGCTCGCACGGGGCCAGCGTGCGATCCTATGGAACTCAGCCCTGTACCTTGGCTGCCGAGGAGAAAAGCATGATGGATTGGCGCGCGATGATCGTACCGGAGCACTCGCTTCTTGAAATACTTCTGCGTGGCTCTGTGATGTACCTGATGCTATTTATCATCATGCGCTTCGTTATGAAAAGGCAAGCTGGCGCTGTAGGTCTTGCCGACCTCCTCGTGATCGTATTGATTGCAGATGTGTCGCAGAATGCATTTTCTAATGAATACAAGTCTCTGACAGAAGGCATCCTGCTGGTCCTGACAATCGTGTTTTGGAACTATGCTATCGATTGGTTGAGCTTTCGATTGCCAATTTTCGAAAATTTCATCGTCCCCAAGCGCCTGCGACTGGTGGCAGATGGCGAAATTTGTTGGAAGAACATGCGCCAAGCCATGATCACTCATGCGGAACTGATGAGCCAGCTCAGACATCAGGGGATTGATGACCCAGCATGCATCAAGGAAGCCTCGATCGAAGCCGATGGCCGTATCAGCATCATCCCGGCGGATGAAACCAAGGCCAAGCCACCGGACGATAAAGCCAGAGGCGCGATCTAGACCGAGCGCCACAAGCCGGGGTTTGCGGCAGACCAGTAGCCACCGAGCATGTCCGCTCTCCACGTTCCTGCACGAATTGTCGCAGCGGAGTTTGGGTTCGCTGCATTCAGGCGGAGCTGGATGGCTGCCCCGTCGCCCCAGCGGGCCAGGGAAGGCACTCGGTCCGAAACCGCCACGACCACCGGCCGAGTTGACGGCGGCCCTAGACGGTCAATTTTGGCGACCCTTCGCGCATCGCATCACACCACCTCCTAAGGACGATCGCGTTGTGCAACTCGATCGGACGGGCCCTTTCGGTAATCGGCGGGGCCTTTCCATGTCAGCAACGCCGGTGGGGCACGGCATGTGACAGGATGGGGCATGCTTGAGATCCAGAGCGGGTTGGCGTGTGAGCGAGTGCCGAACCGCACGGCGTGCCGGGCGAGGCGGGCCTAGATCATGGTCACTGAACAAGTCACGGCCAACCGCCATTCGACGGAGACCGCGCAAACCCAAGTGGATTGTGCCATGAACACTCGTATTACGTCTGCTGTTGCTGCTGTCGTCCTGAGCGTCAGCGCCGTTGCTTCGCCCGCCCTTGCCAAGACCTATCTCGCACGTGGCGAAGTTCCGGCCTATGAGGTGACCTCTTCCGCCCCGAGCCGTGTCACGGCCGATGACGATCTGACTACCGGATCGATCGGGTACAGCCGCGGTCGCACTTCCGCTCAGGAAGGCAATGCGGAGCAGAACAGCTTCCCGGTCTGGCAGTATGGCCGCACCTCGGGCGGTAACCGCTAAGCTTGCTGAGAACGGTTGTCGTTGGCGGCGGGGCGAGAGCCTCGCCGTTTTTGTGTGTGAGATCCGACGGGCCCGCTGGGTATCAACCTGTGTGAATGAAGGTGGCGACCCTAAGGTGGACACACTTTCTTCTGACCTGACGGGAGAAGTCGCCATGCTCGAACGGTCCGGGGAATTCTGGGAAGCGATCCCCGGCCTCGTAGAGGCGAGGGTGACATCCGTGCTTGGTCGGGCACCCAAAGCGCGAGAGCCTGTGATCGAATATCTGCGAGACCTTGAAGTCGTTGCCCGCCAGGAATGTTCTCGCCGCCAAGCCGTGCAGGAGATCGCATCCCTTCGTCGCCTGCTTGGCGATGAGACCGATGTCGGTAACGGCTTGGGCCACTCGTTCGAGAAGGCGTTGATGGGGTAGGCGTAGCCGTCAATCGCTCTGTCGGTGGGACGCTCATGACAACCACCCCGCGAGGCCGGTCCATGCCTCGGTGATGTTGGCCTCGCGAGGGTCGGCCTTGTTGGGGCCAGTTCGCGGATAAATGCGATTTCGTGCGTTAGGGCCTCGGGGCCGCCGGCCTGAGTTAACTCGTCCCCCTTCCTGCGGATCGCGCGACAGAACGCCGTGGCGGTTAGCCTGCCTGGGACACGCCCCCGAGATCGTGCGCCGGAGCGCTTTGGGCCGCATCTTGGCCTTCGGGCGACAGGCCGAAATCAACGGCGCCAACTCCATCGCCTGTCCATCCGACAGCACCATGTCTCTTCACCTGAAACAGGGAAACGCCAGACTTTGCAATCCGTTCGGGCGAGGCCAGGCCCGAGGACGGACTACATTTCAGGGGGGCAGGCCATCGCAGAGTGCGAGCCCGGACGTTTTGCGGAACGTTCCTTCAGACACATGTGTAAGTGGAACGGGACGACGAAGGCTGGGGCGGGTAGAAACCTTTATGGAAGCGATCAAGCATCGTCTCAGAGACCTGTACGAGGGCGATAGCGACAGGGCACACCGATTTCGCTACGGCCTGCTTGTCTTCGATATCGCGACGATCCTTTTCATTGTGGTGTCGTCGTTCATGCCAAGGGCGCCGGTCGTGGAGGGACTCGATGTCCTCGTCGGCCTTGCAGTGCTCACGGACTTCGTCGCCCGATTCTCCATCGAACGGCACCGCTGGCGGGAATTGCTGCGTCCGACCACCTGGGCCGACATCGCCGCATTGGTCTCCTTCCTCGCCCCCATCGTCGGCGAAGGGGCCGGGTTTCTGCGTATCCTGCGAACCTTACGGCTGCTGAGGACCTATCAACTCCTCGACCGCTTGCGCTCCGATAGCGGGTTTTTCCGCCGCAACGAGGAGGTGATCCTCGCCGCCGCCAACCTTTCGGTGTTCGTCTTCGTGATGACGGGGCTGGTATACGCCACTCAGCACCGCACCAATCCGGCTATCGCCAACTACGTCGATGCCTTGTACTTCACCGTCACCTCGCTCACCACCACCGGCTATGGCGACGTGACCTTGCCTGGCACGTCTGGTCGCTTACTGTCCGTCGTGGTGATGATATGCGGAGTGACGCTGTTTCTGCGCCTCGCTCAAGTTCTGTTCCGTCCCAACAAGGTAAGGCATCCTTGTCCGGCCTGCGCTTTACAAAGGCACGAGCCGGATGCGGTTCACTGCAAGGCCTGCGGGACCGTGCTGAGCATTCCCGATGAGGGAGAGTACTGACCGGAAGGCGGCATGGTCGCGTAGATGGGGCGCCGGTCCACCTGGCTTACATGTCAGACAAGCGCCCTGGACGCGAGGTGGAGCCCGAGCCCCAACAGCCCGAGATAGAAGCAGCGTCGGAAGACGGGCTCACTCACACGGCCGCGCACCAACCCGCCCAGCTTCATGCCGAGGAGGGCAGGGACCAGGGCGAGCGCCGAGACACTGGCGATGCCGAGGTTCAGGATCCCGCTACCCGCCAGGGCGACGGCAAGCGCCACGGTGGACACCGTGAAGGATAGCCCAAGGGCCTGGATGAGATCCTCCCGATTGAAACCCAGTGCGGCGAGAAACGGTGCGGCGGGAATCGAGGAGACACCCGTGGCGGCCGTCACCAATCCCGTCGCCGCCCCAGCCAGAGGTGCCAGCCAGCGCTCGGCCCCTGGTGGGACTCTCAGGCGGGGGGCCGCGAGCCCGAGGATCGCAGAAGCGATCAGGGCGAGGCCCAAAGCAACGATGGCCCCGCCTCCGAAATTTCCATGTAGGAGCGCAGCTGCCGCCAGGGTCCCAACGACACTTGCCGTGAGCATCGGCCAGAGGCGCCGCGCCAGCGTCCCGAAGCGCGGACCGGCCGCAAGCTGCCAGATGTTCGTCACGAAGGCCGGCACGACCAGGAGTGCGGCGGCCTGAGCCGGTGCCATGACCAAGCTGAGCAACCCCATGGCCACAGGTGGTAGGCCAAGCCCGACGACACCTTTGACGAACCCGGCAAGGAAGAAAGCGAAGGCTGCGACAGCGAGAGGGAATGGTTCGAGGGCGAGGGGCATGATGGCCGGGAGATCCAAAGGCATGAGGCCCAGCCTGCCTCGCCCCTGACCCTGGCGCCGTCACGGCACAATATGGAAAACAGGGGCGTTGTGCATGCGGCGTCACGCAGGGCGATGGGCTAGGGTAAGATGACGGAAGACACCCTTGCGGAAGCGAGCTTGCACGCGTTCCTTGGTGCCTTTTACGCCAGAGTTCAACGCGATCCCCTCATCGGGCCGGTTTTTGCCCGTGTCATCGCCAATGACGATTGGCCCCGCCACTTGGCTGTCATTCAGGATTTCTGGTCCTCGGTGCTTCTGAAATCCGGCCGTTACAAGGGTAATCCCTTCGGGAAGCATCAGGGGCTCGGTGATCTGACGCCAGCCCATTTCGCCCGCTGGCTCGCGCTGTTCGAACAAGCGGCGAACGAGGAGTTCCCACCTGACATCGCGACGATCCTCATCGAGCGTGCTCACCGCATCGGCGACAGCTTGCAAGCGGGTCTTTTTTTCCGGCCGGGGATCCCGCGTGCCGAGTCCTGAATTCGCGGACCGCTGCAAAAGCACCAGCTACCCTCGCGGTGTTGCAACGAAGTGGTCGATGATTGCGTAAAGGCCCGACTGGCTCTCCGACCGAAGGAATGAGAATGCGCGGCTCAGCACGAATGCATCATACAGGACCGCGTCGCGCCGCCGCCGCTGTGTCGGCCATTCTGCTTGGGATTTTGACGACGCCTGCTTTCGCCATCACGCCGGTGACGCCCGTGGGAGTGGAGAGCTGCGACGCGTTCCTCGATGCATATGCCCGATGTGCTGCCAGCCCTGGAGTACCGGAAGCGGCCCGCCCAGGTATTCGACAGGGCATCAACACGATGCGGGAGAGCTTCCGCGACACGGTCATGCGTAACGAGACGGCTCGACCGACCGTGGCCTATCAATGTGCCCAGGCTCACGAGGCCGTACGCAAAAGCCTGATCGATGCCTTCAAATGCGATTTTCCGGCTGCGCCCTCAGCTTCGCAGGCTCTGTTGCAGACCCCACCGTCACCACCGAGAAGCACGGGTGCGCCCACCCGCACTGCGCCGCCGCCGACCCCCGAGGCTCAGGCGCTCGCCAAGGCCAATGCCTATACGGAGGCTCAGAACCATCTCGTCCGGTCCCACCCTCTCGAGCAGCAACTCGCCGATTATCGCCGTGACAATGAGCGGGTGCTCAAGCTCGGCACGAAGCTCGGAGCCAATGCGTGGTACCATTTCGGCATCGTGGATTTCGATGGAGTCATCGGTGAGTTGGAGAAGGCCATCGCCTTGCCTGGAGTGGTGCCCGAGATCGATGCCGAGGCCGCCCGATTGCTTGCGGCGCTGCGCGAGCTCAACCCCACGCTGAAGGCACTCACCCGCTATCAGACCACACGAGAATTCAAGGAGGACGGCTACAAATTCGCAAGGGAGCAGCACGCGATCCTCGTCCCCCGTGTCGAGGCCGCCGCAAAAGCGATGGAAACCTACGGCTCAGCGCTGTTCGAGCGTGAGATTGCCCGGGACGAGCGGCGCCTGGCGACGCTTCCGGAAGACGCGCCGGCGCGCCGTCTTCTCTCGACGAGCCTTACCTTGCGACGCGCCGTGCGGCGCTTCGAGTCACTGGGACCGAAGGCAGATGTCGCGCCCTTTCTGGCGGCACTGGGGGAGGTATCGAACGCCAACCGGCAGCTTGGCTCGACTTTCGACGGCATGAGACCGAAAGCCGACTCATCCTGCACGGGCTACACGGATACGGTCGCGAGCCTGATCGGGCATGGCCGGGATGTGGCACGTGACATTCGCGCGAAAGGCGACCCGAGCCAGCCGGCGCAACGCTTCAACGAGACCTACAATCGCTCGGTGCGGGATTTCGAATCGTGCCAGAAGAACGACGATCGCGTCCGTCCGGGCTGATGCCGCGCGGACAAGAATGACTGTAGCGCCCGGACGTCTCACGTCTCGACCGTCACGTCAGAAAGCTTCTTCCACGACCTCAAGGTCGGGCCTCGTCTACCCGCGACGATGGCCGGCCCGGGACGAGGCCTGACGCAACGTGTTCGCCTACATGGAGGGCTACGCTCGACCAGACTCATCACCTCCAATCGGTGATGCGTGATGTCGGTGAACAGGTGGAAGCAACGCCGCGTGAGATCGTTGACAATCTTTCGTATTCTTGATCATAAAGCAGCATCAAAACATAAATAAAATTCAACTTTCATCAGAATCCATCGTAGTAATCAAAGAAGACGCGATCTGGATCGTGCTTATCTCTCAGGGCACAAAGCCGTTCCCATTTTTCAGGGGTGAAGGCTTGGGGAATATTGCTTGGCTGTTCGACCGTGTTCGTCTCGCCGATATAATATCCGGTATTGAAAGGGCGCAAGGTCGTCGTGATACGGCGATGCCATTCGGTGTTGGCGTCATCGTCTTCGGCCTTCCACCACATGGTCCACGGGCCACCGTAAACCTTGGAGGAGACGGAATAGGCCATGTCCTTCTGCGCGGCCGGGACATTGGGGCCGCAGAAGATGGTCAACAAGAAGACGGATGTCGCGGAAGGCGCGCTCGGCAGCAGGTGCAGGATGGCCTGCACCAACTCTCCCGGAGAGTGATCGGAATAGGTCGCCTCGACGCGAGAGCGGGCACCTTCCGGCCAGAAGGATCCTGACGCATCGAACAGCTGCTCGAAGGTAACGGGCGTCGCGAACGACGACGAAAGCGGAGGGATCGGAGCGTGCTCCAGCGCCTGCAGCGCGGCCTCCGCGGCGTGCGGCGTCTGCTCGAACGCCGTCGCCGTGACCATGCAAAGCCAGCCGTTCCGAGCGGCGGCCTGTCCTCTCAACTCCGGTGGCGCCTGTACGACGAACAGGCTCAGTTCGACCGCGGGAGATAGGCTCGGGGCTGTCGTGCCGAGCCAGGTTCCGATCGCCGGTGCGTCGTCGAGCCGATAGTAATAGGTGCTGCCATGCATGGCTTCGGGCAGCCGATGAAGCTTGAGAAAGTATTTCGTGACGATCCCGAAGAATCCGGAGCCTGCTCCTCGGGCGGCCCAGAAGAAATCCGTGTTCTCGGTCGCGCTCGCCTTGATCAAGTCGCCCTGTGCCGTGACGAGTTCGATCGCCTCGACGCTCTCGGCTCCGCTCCCCCAGACGGTGGGGTTCCAGGCCATGCCACCACCGAGCAGATAGCCGCTCGCTTTCACCTGAGGACAATGGCCAGTGGGGAAGGCCAGCCCAAGGGGATTGAGCGCTTTCTGGATGTCACGATTGCTGATGATCGGCTGAATGACCGCCTTCAGATTATCGGCATCGATGGAGATGAGCTTCGTGAAATTCGAGAGATCGATCAGGATGCCGCCATGACGCAACGAGGGCTGGCACCAGTTATGGCCGCCGCCGCGGACGACGACCTTCAGGCCGCTCGCGCGGGCGAACCGCACGGCCGCGACGACATCGTCCTCGTCCACGGCTCTCACGACGGCCTGGGGGGCACGGTCCGGGATCAGCCTGTTCCAGAGATTCCCATGGATCGCCTCGATGAACTGCGCATCGCCCGCAGCGAAGACCTCACCTTTGCAGGCGTCCCTCAGACCAACGATATTCATGGCGTCACGCAGTATGAAGGAGGAGCCCGCCCGGATGGGAGCAATCCGGGCGGAGGATCTTGCTTTGATCGGCGTTCGAGAGTCGGATTCAGTAGGGGACTCTGTCCGCCTTCTGGGCATACTTCTTCCAGACTTCGACGGCTTCCGTGCGCATGATCTGCGTTGTCGGAATGGAGCGCTCGGAGACATCCTTCTTGAGCTCGGCATAGATCATGCTGTCGTCGAAGCCGCCGTATTCCAGTGCGTCTTCCACCTGGGCGGCGTAGTAAACCCGCTTGATGCCGGCCCAGTACGCGGCCGCCATACACATCGGGCAGGGCTCGGCGCTGGTATAGAGCGTCGCGTCGCGAAGCTTGAACGTCCCTTGCGACTTGCAGGCCTTGCGAATGGCCTCGATCTCTCCGTGCCATGTCGGATCGTTTTCCGCGACGACGCGATTGGCGCCCTCGGCGATGATCTCGCCATCCTGAACGATGACGCAGCCGAAGACGCCACCGGCGCTCTCGACCAGGGAGGTCTTTTCGGACAACGCGATCGCCCGAGCCATGAAATCAGTGTGGTCGTGAGCCATTTCCAGTCTTCCTCGGTTGAGTGGTCAGCTTATGCTGTGACGAACGATGACGAATGATTAAAACAGGTGGGAGAAGAAGAACATTTCGAGCCCGTAGAGTGCGACCAGAATCGTCACGCCCAGCAACTCCTTGCGCCAGCGCTTGTGCGTATCCGGTTTCAGCCACCAGCCCAGGCCGAAAATCGCCACCGCCATCAGCGGCCATGACACGAGCGAGACGCTGATGGCATTGCCGATGAAGGTGGAAACGGTCAGCGGCAATCCGTTCAGCAAGGGGCTGAGGAAGCGGATTTCCAGCATGACGACGGGAAACAGAACGAGCAGGACGAGGCAGGTCTGCTTCCAGGCGGGCGGCGGCGCGAGACGTTGCTCATTGGCGAACCACCCGGCGAACGGGTTGCTCATCCTGTGGCTCCGCCAGGTCGATACCTGGGGCGTCGCTTCGGCCAGGATCGCCTGTCTTTCCGGGGATTGCAGCCAGGCATCGAGGAAGGCCGGGCTTTCGAAGCGAACCAGCGTTGTCCAGTACGGGACTTCCGGCGACAGGGGCGCCTGGACGAGGGTACCCATATATCCTGGAAAGCGGGCCTGTCCCTGCTGAATACGTTCGGCCCAACGCCGAAACGCCTCTTCCTGCCCCGGCTTCACAACCGTCGTGATGACCTCCGTGACAGTCGTCGTGGAGTGATAATCCGGCGCCGCCTCATCGGCGTGTGGTCCCTTGCCGTCGCTTTCCAAGGCTGTGAGGCTTGCCAGGAGCGTAGCGCGCGCCTCGTCCTCGACCCATCGGGTCAGCGCTTCGGGCGAGCGGAACCGTTGGATGATCTGCCATTCGGCCGAGCCGGCGAAAGCCGGGATGATCTCGAGGCTGACGAAGTCATGGGATGCCGAGACGGCCCGGGTAAACTCGGCCTGCCACGTTGCGAAGCGAGCCTCCATGCCGGGCCGCACAGTGAGTTTCGTCGCGACGGCCTTCGTCGTCCCGGTTTTGATTGCGCGCGACGCATCCTGCCGTAAGTCTAGACCGTCACTTGCATTCGGTTTTTCGATAACATCTTGGTTGTACGCCACCGAACTCATCCTGCGAATCCCATATCGCCCAAATACATGACTGGTTCGGTAGCCCTGTAGGTCATTGACCTACAGAAATTCACTTCCATGCTCGATTCTTGAGCAGCGAATGGAATTTAAATACAGAGATGAACGAAAATCATGAGCTTATTGTAAACATTTCAATCTTTAAGGAAAGTTCAAGTCAAACGAAGCTGATTGCTTTGATTGAAGGTTACTGAATTGTTTTTGCGGCGTGGGGCGGCATGGGGAGGGTACCTGAACGAGGGTGGTGCGGCGTGAAGTTGTGAAGCGTCGGCGCTGGTGCGCCTTCGTCCAAATGCTCCAGGTCGCTCACGCCGGGGGGCGACACAGTCTCCGATGGCAGACTCGGGGCGTCGAGCGTCGAGCGTCGGGCGGACCAAGGCTGTCCGGTTGCCCGGGCCGGCGGGCCAGGGCTCTATCCGGCGGCGTGTACGGGTCTGTGAGACCGTATGGCTTATGTCTCACGGGCCTTGGCCGCCTGCGCGAAACGGATTCGCCTAAGGGTCATTCAGAAGCGTACGTGGCATCTTGGACGGATCATGGTCGCATGACGTTGATCTCGTGTAGGGCGGTGACCTACAGGGAGGCGCAACAATGAGGAATCATACCCTGGTTGGCCGCTTCGCTCGGGGTAGACATGTCCTTGTTTCGGCTGCTGATCGTCGACGACCACCCGATCGTGCTGGCCGGTCTGAAGCTGTTGCTCCAGGGCAATGACCGCTTTGACGTGAGCGGAGAGGCCAACTCGGCCCGGACGGCCCGTATCGAGGCCGAACGAGTGCAGCCCGACATCATCGTTACCGATCTCATCATGGGGGACGGTGACGGCATCGCCTTGATCGAGGATCTGCGCGCCATCCTGCCGGCGGCCAGGATCATCGTCTATTCCAGCCGCGACGAAACGGTCTGGGGGCCTCTTGTGATCTATGCCGGCGCGCATGGCTACGTGGCGAAATCCGAACCGCTCGAAACCGTCGCCGTGGCCCTCGACCGCGTGGTGGCGGGTGCGATCCATATGAGCGAGCCGGTGCAACAGCTGCTGATCGGTGATCTCGCGCGTCGATGCGACCGTCGGACGGATATCGGCGCCCTATCCGGTCGCGAGCTTCAGGTTCTCCGGCTGATCGGCAGCGGTGCGACGCTGCAATCTCTGGCGAAGGAACTCGGGTTGAGCGTGAAGACCGTCGGTACCTATCGGGAGCGCCTGAAGGTCAAGCTCGGGCTGGACAGCGTGAGAATGCTCGAACGCTATGCGGCGGATCACCTCGCGGGGCGTCTCGATCCGTCATGAAAGGCAGGCCATCATGAAGAGCTGGCTGGCACGCTGGGACGTGTCCCCCGCCGAGCAGGCCGGCATGAGCTTCGGAGACATGCTGACCCTCGTCAATATTCGACGGGTCGAGATCGCCTGCATGCTGGGGCTCTTCACCAAGTCGATCGAGTTCGCCACCGGACTCAGGACCGTTCAGATCGCCGTTGAGATCGTGCTGGCGCTCAGCTTCCTGCTCGCCTCGCTGACGCTGCGACGCGGCGGTGGAACGTGGCTCCCGCGCGTCTTCGTCGTAATCTTCCTGGTTCTGACATTGCTCGATACTCAATGGGCGATCGCCGCGATGGGCGCCAAGGGGCGGCTGACGAGCGGATACCCCATGATGCTCCTGTCTCTGACCTTGCTGTTCGTGCTGCCGCCGCTCACCTTCGGGCTGACCTTGATCCCGCTGCTGCTCACCTATTGTTGGATCGTGCTCGGCACGGCGACGTTTCCCGCCGAGCAGGTCATCGCCATCGTTAATGCCGCGATCGTCTCGGTCATCGCCGTCGTCGCCGCAGCGCTGATCCATGCCGGACGTCGCAGCGATTACGAGCAGAAGCGCACCATCCGCCTGCAGAATGACCGGCTGATGGAGAGGAACGGCGAACTCGACACCCTGATGGCGATCACCGCCCATGACCTGCGCAGTCCCCTCTACGGGCTGCGCAACCTGTTCGATCTCGCCGTCCGGCGCGCAACGCGGGAGCCGGAATTGCCGCTCGTCGTCTTGCAGCAGGCGAGAGCGAGCATCGACGCGATGCTCGCTCTCGCGACCCGGCTGCTCGATGCGCACGCCGCCGAGCACCGGCCGCTCGCCCGCCTCACCGACGAGGATGTGCGAGGGCATGTGCTGGCCGCCGCAGGCCGGACCAAGCCGCTCGCCCAATCCGCCGACGTCCGGATCGACGTGGATCTGCCGGATCGCCCGTTGGTCGCCACGCTCGACGCAGGAGCCCTGGCACAGATTCTCGACAATCTTCTCGGCAACGGCGTCCGCTACAGTCCGACGGGGGGCATCCTGACGGTCAGCGCCGCACAGGAGGGCGGAGACGTATCGATCCGGGTTCAGGATCGCGGACCGGGTATCGATCCTGCCCGATACGATCTCCTGTTCAAGAAGTTCCATCAGTCCGTGGGGACGCGATCCGATGGACCGCCGAGCACGGGCATGGGGTTGTTTATCGTCGCGACGCTGTCCGAGCGCATGGGCGCGACGGTGCGTTGTGAACCCGGGACGAATGAGGGCGCGGTCTTCGTGGTGACGCTGTCCGCTGGCAAAGAATGAGCATCGGCGTTCCCACAGCGCCTGTCTCCGACTCCTGCGCCAAGTGGCTGTCGCGCATAGCAGGAAACGACCGACTTACGGGGAGATCCGGAAGGCGGGCTCCAGCAGGCCGCGTATTCCGGCGGCCACCAGGAGGGTGCGCCCGTGCTCGGGATCGGCGTCGCGTTCCTCCGGGCTCATGCCCTCATAGGCGCTGGTGATCAGCAGGCGATCGAGATCGGGCCCGGCGAATGTGGGGCATGAGGGGCGGGTCACCGGCAGGGGAATCGTCCGCACGCGCTCGCCCTCCGGGCTGTAGGCATCGATGCAGGATGCCCCCCAGCGGGTGCACCAGATGCGGCCCTCTGCATCGACCGGAGCGCCATCGAGGCCGCCATCCCCGCCGCGATGATCGTAGAGCGTCGAGGGCTCGCCCGTCGGCAGGCCAGTGCTGGGGTCGAGGCTGACGCGCTTCAGCAGACCCGCATCGGTGTCGGCGAAATAGCCGGTCGCGCCATCGGGCGAGAAGCAGATGGCGTTCGGGATGGTGAGCGACCCGTAGAGGCGCGTCACCCGGGTACCGGCGACATGGTAGATCGCGCCACGCCCCGGCTCGGCATCGCGGCCCATGGTGCTGATCCACAGAGCGCCGCAGGGATGCACACGGCCGTCGTTGGAGCGGGTGCCTGCATCCTCCACCTCCAGCGGACAGAGCAGCGTGAGCTTCCCGTCACTCAGCCCGCGCAGGTAAAGCCCGTACTCGGCGGCGAGGAGATGACGGGTTTCGTCCACCGCGGCGACGGCGCTCGCCATGAAAGGCAGATCGTGCAGGCGCGCGGTGCCGTCCGCGAGCGACCTCTCGAACAGCTGCCGCTCCAGAATGTCGACCCACCATGCCGTGCCGGTTCGCGGATCGTAGCAGGGGCCCTCGCCGAGATGGCAGCGGTGCGCGTCGAGGATCGTCATCGTGTCCATGCTCGTCCTTCCTCGGGGCAGCCGCTCGCGGCGACCGGCATGCCTGTCATGCCGAAATATCCCCCGAGAGTATCCCCCGGGTCGAAGCATCCCCAAGTCGGGGCTTTCCGAAGTCGGGGCTTTCCGAAGTCGGAGCCTCCAATGTGGAATCTTCGGGTTTCGTGTGGGAACGATGAGTCCCCTCGGCATCCAGGATCGGGGCCACGAAAGATGCAGCGGGGCACAGCTCGATCTGCGCATACGCCTGCGATACCGGCATCGATTGTTCAACAGGTCTCCGCAGGCTATTCTGAAGGTCGTCGATATCCGTTGCGATCACTGTACAAGGTGCGTGATGCAACACTCGGGTCGATACAAGCGTCAGTGCTGCGAGGATACGCAAGCGGCCCGCGTGCCGAGGGCCAGGAGGCGCGCGGAAACGATGCCCGCGCGACGGAAACCGAGTCCTCCCGTCGCGTTAGATCGGCAGGCGCATCACATACCGCGCGATGGGTTGCTGAGAGGATTCGATGGAATACAGGCAGCTTGGCCGTTCCGGCCTTACCGTACCGGTGCTCAGCTTCGGCACGGGCACGTTCGGCGGGACAAACGAATTCTTTCAGCGCTGGGGCCAGACCGATGTCGCTGAGGCGACCCGCATGGTGGACCTTTGCCTGGATTCCGGTGTCAATTTCTTCGACACGGCCGACATCTACTCGGGAGGTGCCTCGGAGGAGATCCTGGGCCAGGCTCTGAAGGGCAAGCGCGAACGCGCGTTGATCTCCACCAAGGCGACTTTCCGCTTCAATGACGACCTGAACCAGGTCGGCTCCTCGCGCCATCATCTGGTCCGTGCCTGCGAGGCCAGCCTGAAGCGGCTCGGTACCGAGCATATCGACGTCTACTTCATGCACGGATTTGACGCACTCACCCCCGTGGAGGAGACGCTTCGGGCGCTCGACGATCTCACCCGCTCGGGCAAGATCGGCTATATCGGCGCCTCGAACTTTTCCGGCTGGCACCTGATGAAGGCGCTCGCCACATCCGAGCGCTATGGGCTCGCTCGCTACGTGGCCTATCAGGGCTACTATTCCCTGATCGGGCGGCATTACGAGTGGGAGCTGATGCCGCTCGGCATCGACCAGGGCGTGGGCCTGATGGTTTGGAGTCCGCTTGGCTGGGGCCGTCTGACCGGCAAAATTCGCCGTAGGCAGCCGAACCAGAGCGGCCGCATCGCCGCGGGCGGCGCCGAGGGCGGGCCGCCGGTGTCGGACGAGTACCTCTTTGGCGTGGTCGATGCGCTGGATGATGTGGCGGCGGAGACCGGCAGGACGGTGGCGCAGGTCGCCTTAAACTGGCTGCTGACCCGGCCCACCGTATGCAACATCGTCGTTGGCGCCCGCACCGAGGAGCAGCTCAAGCAGAACCTTGCCGTTCTCGACTGGACGCTGACGCCCGAGCAGGTGGCCCGCCTCGATGCGGCGAGCCAAGAGACGCCGATCTATCCCTATTGGCACCAGAAGGGGTTCGATGAACGCAACCCCAAGCCGACGACTTGGTAAAACGGCTCTTCGTCTATCGTCTTGAGCGGTGCGTTCGTTACGCGTGCACCTGCTCTCGCTTGGCAGCGCGGCCTGCGTGGTGTCGCATTCCGCCCGTCTCGACTGGAAAACGGCCTTATGCGTCGTTGCCGACCAACTCGGAGATCATGCGGGCTCATCGGTCGGGCTGACTTGAGGGCCCGCGGACGGCCACCACGCGGCCGCGCGGGCAGGCTTCAAACCATCGAACAATGGAGGCTACATCTCGAGCAAGGCAGGAAGCCGTTGCGTTGGATTACCAAAGTGCACGTGGCAGCCGCCGCTTCCAACGCTCGCCCGGCCGTAGAGCCGCTGCCTGCTGAGCGCGCCGTGCGGTCCGCGCTTGAGCCAAAGCAGGCCCACTGACGCCACCGGATGGCTGTATCGAGTCGGGGCTCGCGACAACCGGTGTATCGTCGGGCTCGTCGTCCGCATCGGCAAACGAAAGTGCCGAGTCGACCTGCGCCACGACCTTCTGCTTACGTTTGGTCGGTGGCTTCACGCGTTGCACGCGTGGCAGCCGCTCCTCTTCCGGCGCTTTGCCGACCTCGGGAGCGTCCGGCTCATCGGGCATGGCAAACATCGGCACGAGACTCGGCAGGACACGCCGGGCGGGCGGCTCGGCGGGCGCCACTGACGGTGCAGGCTCGGGATGAGCGAGGCGCAGGGGCTGCATATCGGCCGGCTTTTCGGCCACAGCTGCCTGCAGGTCCCCCCACAGGTCGTCACCGACGCGGGAACGTGCCGGGGCGTCGGGGAGCGAGGCGCGGGATGTACGGGTATGCTTGATTTCGACCGTGAAAGGTCGCGCGCTACGGCGCTTCATGTATGAGATAATCCTGAGATCGACACGCTCAAGGACGCAAGACGCGTCGGCAGCGAATGCTTAGCATATGAGGAACAGATGATGCTTGTCCAGTGAGATACAAGCACAAGCCGTTTTATCTTAGATGAATGCATGTTGGCGCAACCGCCGGATCGATGCATCCGCATTGCGATGATGGATGAAGATGCCTCCGGCCTGCTCCCAAAGGGGCCGGTATTTCTCCCGGTCATCCACGAGGGCATCGCCAGGACGGCAATGTTCTCGTTTCAGCGCGGCACTCGTCGTGATCACCTCGACACCGGGGAAATACCGGGCCGCCCAGAGGCGTTTCTGTGGCTCAGCCCAGTTTCCCCGCGGAAGACCCGTGAGGATGATGGGCTCGAGGTGGCGAACCGCCTCATACAGTTCCATGGCATCCGGCATCAACGGTAGCTCGCCGAAGAAGTTGTTGAGCGAGGCAAGCTCGCCCCAGAAACCCTTCAGGCCAAAACGCCGCTCGAATTCCGCCGGTGACATCCCGAAGGCTTGCTTCGCGCCGGCATCGAAATCGGCCAGCACGCCATCGCAATCCAGGAACACCGTTGGCATGGACAGTATGGCCTCAGAAATCGTGTGTCGTTGATCTGGAGGAAGAACAGGGACGTACGATCTTCGTCTGCGACCGGTCAGAGGCTTTTCGAGACGACACCGAAAGCCAGCAGGACATACGCGCCGACGAAGAACCAGGTCCGGTACTTGACCACAGTGGGACCAATGGTCGGAAGGCGCAAATAGAGGCTGGCGACGGCGAGGCCGATCAGCACCAACGAGAGAAGGAAGGTCAGACGGTGTGGAGGCGAGAGGTTCAGCATAGCCCGATCCTGGCGCCGTGTGGTTGAGGAGTCGTGAAGGGGTCGGCATCCGTGCCGGACGGCGTATTGGCGCGGTATCCTATGACGAGCCCGTTCTTCGGCGAATGTTTCGACAGCCGATCCTTCGGCGCGCCCGTCATCGCCTCCGGTCCGAGGCGGACCTCCTGCCGACGTATGTCGCGACCGGCGGGAGCAACGATAACGGCGCTCGCTGGCCGAATGTCAGCCTGTGCCGGCCGCCTAGAGTTGCACCCGACCTCGTTGGGTCGGGTGCAACTCTAGGCCTTTGTTT